>JACQVW010000130.1 GCA_016209535.1 Planctomycetota bacterium
GTGAAGACCTGAGGGCACGCCGGAGCAGGGTCGGAGGCAAGCGTCTGGGGCAAGGGTCTGGGGCGCGACCGAGGCGCGACTCGAAGGCGGCGGGCCCGAATGCCTGGACGCTATTGAAACCCGCCGACCGGGGCACTATTGAAGGACTCGAGACCTCCCGAGCCTTCGAAGGAGCCGCCGCCATGGCCCACGTCGTCACCGAGCCCTGCGTGAACTGCAAGTACACCGACTGCGTCGAGGTTTGCCCCGTCGACTGCTTCCACGAGGCTCCCACGACGCTCCTCATCGACCCGGAGGTGTGCATCGACTGCGGCCTCTGCATCCCGGAGTGCCCCGTGGAGGCCATCTTCCAGGACGTGGACGTGCCGGAGCGGTGGAAGCACTGGATCGATCTCAACGCGTCAGAGGCTCCGAAGCACCCGGTCATCACCCAAAAGCAGGAGCCGCTCCCCACGGCGCCGCCGCGGCCATAGAGCACCCCGCCAGCCCCCGGTCGAGGCGCGGCGTCACGGGGCACTCACGGGTCACGGGCGACATTTCTGCTCTGGCGTGACACAACCGTGACAATGCTCCGATAAAGTCGCCCGCATCCTCGCTGGCGATGCGGCGAGGGCGCCCGACTCCCTAAGAACTGAAGCAGCCCCCAACAAAGCCCGCACCCCACGGCCACCCTTGCCTACAGGCCATTCTAGCCTCAGGCCCCTCGGGGTGCGGGCGACAACCCCAACCCAACCCAGCAGCCTCCGCCGGCTCGAACTGAGCTCCGCGCCAGCCATCGCAAGGCGCGGGGCGTGAGCCCGCGGAGGCGGTTTTACCTGGTTGCTTCGCAACACTGTACTCGCTGGCGCGCGCCGGGCGGCGGGCCCCGATGCGGAGGCCGCACCAGGCGTGCAGCCGCCTGCTGTCCAGAGGAAAGACACCGCGGGTTGGCAGCGAATCTCGCGCTTGCTGGACGCTGGCGCGCGCCGGACCGAGGCTGCGCACGCGGCTGCTCCTGCGACGGCCAGACGGCCGCACGCCAGGCGGTCAGGTCCCGGGTTTTTCCCTGCGGACGCCGACCCGGCGAGCCGATCCTTGAAGCGGGGGCCGGAAACGGGAAGACTTAGGGCCTCCCCGCCGCGCATTACCGGCCGTTCACCGGAGGACTCGACACCATGAAGATCTCGGTCTTTGGGACGGGTTACGTGGGCCTCGTCACGGGGGCCTGCTTCGCCGACCTCGGCAACGACGTCGTCTGCTACGACATCGACGAGCAGAAGATCGCGGCCCTCAAGGCCGGCAAGGTCCCCATCTACGAGCCCGGGCTCGAGGAGCTGATCCAGCGGAACGCCGCCGAGGGGCGCCTGATCTTCACGACGGAGGTCGCCGAGGCGGTCCGGGGCCGCGAGGTGGTCTTCATCTGCGTCGGGACCCCCCAGCGCACGAGCGGCAAGGCCGACGTGACCTACGTCCTCCAGGCCGCCGAGCAGATCGCCCGGCACATGGACGGCTTCCTCGTGGTCATCACGAAGAGCACGGTCCCGGTGGGGACGGCCGAGCGCGTGGCGCGCGTGCTGCGGGAGACGACGACCCGAGACTTCGAAGTCGTCTCGAACCCGGAGTTCCTCAAGGAAGGGGCGGCGATCAAGGACTTCCAGAACCCGGACCGGGTGATCGTCGGCGCCGAGAGCGAGCGGGCCCGCGAGGTCCTGGGCCGCCTCTACTCCCCCATCGCCCGCGTGAACCGCCCGATCCTCTTCATGCAGCCCCAAGCCGCTGAGCTCTCCAAGTACGCCGCCAACGCCATGCTCGCGAGCCGGATCTCGTTCATGAACTCGCTCACGGGGCTCTGCGAGAAGATCGGCGTGGACGTGAAGGACATCTCCAGGGCCATCGGCCTCGACACGCGGATCGGGCCGCGGTTCCTGCAGGCGTCGCCTGGCTACGGGGGCTCCTGCTTCCCCAAGGACGTCCGGGCCCTCGTGGACACCATGGAAAGCCTGCAGCTCAACGCGAACTTCTTCCGCGCCATCGACCAGGTGAACGAGCTCCACAAGAAGTCGCACCTGGCGCGTGTCCAGCGCTTCGTGCCGGACCTGCACGGGAAGACGATCGGCGTCTGGGGCCTCGCGTTCAAGCCGCGCACGGACGACATCCGCGAGTCCCCGTCCATCACGTTGATCGAGCAGCTCCTCGAGGCCGGCGCGAGGCCCATCGCCTACGACCCCGAGGCCGCGGAGAACACGAGGAAGGTCTTCCCCGCGATCGAGTACGGCCGCACGCCCTACGACGCGGTGAGGGACGCGTCGGCCGTGGTCGTGATGACCGAGTGGGACGTGTTCCGGAGCGTGGACTTCGCCCGCGTGAAGGCCCTCATGACTCAGCCCGTGATCGTGGACTGCCGGAACATCTACGATGCGCAGGAGATGGTCCGGCTCGGGTTCCACTACGCCGGGGTCGGGAGGCCGGCGGTGGAAGCGCAGGTCCCTGCGAGGACCCTCGGGTGATCCCGGGGCCCGAAGCTCCTGACGCCGTGAGGGCCTGAGGAGATCCTGAGGCCTGGGAGCCCGGGAATCCGCCGTTACAATCCCCGGGGTCATGGAACCCACAGCTCCCGCCGCCCCTTCGGCCGCCTCGGCCTCGGCCCCCGCCTTCGACCGGCGCGCGGCCATGGCCGGCGTGCGGCGGGTCGTCGTCAAGGTGGGCACCAACGTGCTCACCCTGGACTCGGGGGAGATGGCCCTCGACCGCTTCCAGCGCCTCGTGGAGGACCTGGCCGGCCTCTGGCGCCGGGGGCTCCAGGTCATCCTGGTCTCCTCGGGAGCGATCAGCATGGGGATGGACCGCCTGGGCCTCAAGAAGCGGCCCACGTTCCTCCCCGACAAGCAGGCGTGCGCCGCCGTGGGGCAAGTGCGCCTCATGTCGGCGTACGAGCGCGCGTTTCAGAGCTGCGGCATCGCGACGGCCCAGGTCCTTCTCACGGAGGAGGACTTCGCGAGCCGCGTGCGCTACTTGAACCTACGGAACACGGTCTCGAGGCTCCTCGAGCACCGCGTCGTCCCCGTCGTGAACGAGAACGACACGGTCTCCACGAGCGAGATCGAGGCGACGGCCGAGGGCGGCAAGAAGGCCATCTTCGGCGACAACGACCGGCTCTCGGCCCTCGTCGCCTCCAAGCTCGGAGCGGACATCCTCGTCCTCTTGAGCGACGTGGACGGGCTCTACCCGCTGCGGCCGGGCACGGGCCCGCGGTCCGGCGGAGCCACTCGGCCCGCCCCTCAGCCCCCGCAGCCCCTCTCGGTGGTCGAGGCCGTGACGCCCCAGATCGAGGCCCTCGCCGTCGGCGGCAGCTCCCGGGGTCGCGGCGGCATGGCCTCGAAGCTCCGCTCCATCAAGGTGGCGCTCCAGGGCGGGTCCCTCGCGGTGATCGCGAACGGCCTTCGCCAGGGGGTCCTCGGCGAGGTGCTCGGCGGGGCCGATGTAGGGACCATCTTCCTCCCCGGGAAGCGCCTGGCGAGCAAGAAGCGCTGGATCGCCCACGCGACGGCGCCCGCCGGGCGCGTCACCGTGAACGCCGGGGCCAGGGACGCCATGGTCGCGCGGCGCTCCAGCCTCCTCTTCGCCGGGGTCGTTCGAATCGAGGACGACTTCAAGCGCGGCGACGTGGTGACCATCGCCGACGAGTCGGGGCGGGAGTTCGCCCGGGGCATCGTGAACTGCTCGGCGCGCGACGCCTTGCCCCTCCTCGGCAAGCGCTCCTCGGAGATCGCCCAGATCGCGGGCAAGGACTACGAGGAGTTCATCACGCGGGACAACATCGTGCTCACGGAGGGGGCGTGACGCGCCTCGCGCGGCTCGCGGGACCCCGTCCGCGGTGTCACCGACGTCAGCGATTCAGCGATAGAGCAGGAACCTCTCCCTCCTCCGCCGGTACGCATCCAGCGCGTCCCGCCAGCCCGCCACGATCTCCTCCAGGGCCGCGTCGCGCTCGATCGCCTCCCGCAGCGCGCGGGTCCCGGCCAGGCGGTCGAAGATCTCGGTGCGCAGCTCGAGCTTCCCCGGGTGCAGCCGCCGCACGGCGAGGAGGAGCGCCACGGCGGTCTTGACGGAAGGGTACGCGCGGCGGTCCGTCACGTGGACCTGGACGCCGCCGCAAAGCGCCCCCTGGTGCTTCGAGGCGCTCGGCGTGAATCTCGCGGGGCGGAAGAGGCAGCCCGGGAGCCGCAGCGCGTTCAGCTCGCAGGCGAGCGCGTGGGGGTCGACCCACGGCGCCCCCACGAGCTGGAAGGGCAACGCCGTGCCCCGCCCCTCGCTCAGGCTCGTGCCCTCGAGGAGGACCATGCCCGCGTAGACGAGGGCCGCATCGAGGGTCGGGATGTTGGGCGAGGGCGGCACCCAGACGAGCCCCGCGTCCTCGATGGGCGCCGCGCGCCGCCAGCCCTCCATGGCCACGACGCGCAGGCGCGCTCCGATCCGCTGCTCCGCGCTCACCATGAGGGCAAACTCCCCCGCCGTGAGGCCGTGGCGGAGCGGCAGCCGGTGCGGCCCCACGAAGGACTCGAAGCCGGGCTCGAGGACCGGCCCCTCGACGATCTCCCCGCCGATGGGGACCGGCCGGTCGAGCACCCAGACCTCCACGCCGCTCTCCGCCGCGGCACGCAGCGTCTCGGCGAGGGTAGCGAGGTAGGTGTACGTGCGGACGCCGATGTCCTGGACGTCGAAGAGGACGACGTCGATGCCCTCGAGCATCTCGCGCGTGGGGCGCCGCGTCGCGCCGTAGAGGCTGCGGACCGGCGCCCCCGAGAGCGGGTCGCGCCCGTCCCCCACCGACTCGCCCGCCGCCTGCGCCCCCTGGAGGCCGTGCTCGGGCGCGAAGATCGCCTGGAGGTCGACGCCCGCGGCGGCGAGGAGCGCCGGGAGCGGCTCGAGGCGCCCGTCGCAGCTCGTGGGGTTCGCGATGACCGCGACGCGCTTCCCCTCGAGCTCCGCGAAGCCGCGGGCCTTCAGGACCTCGAGGCCCGTGAGGACGCGGGGCGGCGGGCCGAGCCGGCACCCGGAGCCGGCGGCGGCAGCCGCCAGCAGGAAGGCCCCCGTCGCGGCGCACCGCTGCGCAGGCCTCATGGGCGCCGCGCGCCCAGGAGGCGCGCCGCGGCGGCCGCGGCGCCGGCAAGGCCGGATAGAGCCAGCGAGACGGCGAGCGTCCCCGCCCGGCCCAGCCCGGGGGCGAGCCAGGTCGTCGCGAGGCCCGATGCTCCCAGGACGATCGCCACCGCAGGGAGCTCGAGCGCCCGGAGCCGGCCCGGCGCGCGGCCCTCGGGCTCGGCGCACCCCTCGGCCCCGCCGACCCCTCCGTCGGCCGCCGCATGGAAGCCCGGCGCGAGCCCCTCTCCCTCGGCGCCCCCGATGCCGCCCTCCCGCAGGTACTCGTCGGAGCGCCCGACCCGCGCCCCCGGGAGCCCCAGCTCGTCGTCGCTCGCGCCCCGCGCTCCACCGGCAGGCTCGCCGCGCACCCATGCGCCCACGACGACGAGCGCGAGGCCCGCGAGCAAGCTGGCGAGGTAGAAGGCGGTCATGGCGGGGCATTATGCGCGGCACGCCTCGCCGGGACAATCGACAAGGAGGCGCCGAGGGCTATGATGCCCCTCGCTCATGAAGCCCACCTTCTACCTCGTCGACGGACACTCGCAGATCTTCCGGGCCCACACGCTCCGCATCCTCGACCTCGCCTCCGAGGCGCGGGGCGCCCTATGAGGGACGATGATGGAAGGGTTCGACCCACGCCTCGTGGAGATCTTCGATGCCGCGGTTCGACTCGAGCCGGACCGCCGGGAGGAGTTCCTCGCCAGAGCCTGCGGCGGGGACGATGCGCTGCGCGCGCGGGCCACGGCGCTCCTCAAATCGCATGACGAGGCCCATGCCTTCCTGGAGGAGCCGGCTTTGGGGAGAGCCTTCCGCCTCGGGGACAAGGTCCCGCCTCCCGCGGAGCCGCCTCGCCTCGGGAAAGGCGTCCGCCTCGGCCTCTACGAGGTGGAGGAGCTCCTGGGCTCGGGGGGCATGGCGAGCGTGTACCTCGCTCGGCGCGCCGATGCCGAGTTCGAGAGGCGCGTCGCCATCAAGCTCATCCGGCCCGGCATGGCGTCGGAGGCCGTCGTGGCCCGTTTCCGCAGGGAACGGCAGGTCCTCGCGACCCTGAATCACCCCAACATCGCTCGGCTCCTCGATGGGGGCACGACGGAGGATGGCCTGCCCTACCTGGTCATGGAGCTCGTCGAAGGGGAACCTATCACGAGCTACTGTGACCGGAGAAGGCTCCCGACGGCGCAGCGCCTGGAGCTCTTCCGGGCCGTGTGCTCGGCGGTCCACTACGCGCACCGGAACCTCGTCCTCCACCGCGACTTGAAGCCGAGCAACATCCTCGTGACGGCGGACGGCGAGCCCAAGCTCCTCGACTTCGGCATCGCCAAGCTCCTCGACCCCGACGACGCGTCCTCGCGCAAGGAGCTCACGGCGACCACCGAGCGTTTCTTCACGCCCGAATACGCCAGCCCGGAGCAGGTCCGGGGAGAGCCGATGTCGACGGCCACCGACATCTACTCCCTGGGGGTCGTCCTTTACGAGCTCCTGACCGGACACCGCCCCTACCGCTTCACGACGCGCTCGCCTCACGAGGTCGAGCGCGTCATCGAGGGCGAGGATCCCGCGAGGCCCAGCACGGTGATCGACCGGGTCGAGGAGGTCCCGACCTTCCAAGGCACCCGAGTCCTGTCCCCCGAGTCCGTGAGCAGCACGCGCGACGGCCGGCCGGAGAAGCTGCGCCGGTGCCTTGCGGGGGACATGGACACCATCGTGCTCAAAGCGCTCCGCAAGGAGCCCGAGCGGCGCTACGCCTCCGCGGAGGAGATCTCCGAGGACATCCGGAGGCACCTCGCCGGACTGCCGGTCCTGGCCCGAAAGGACACCATCCGCTATCGCACCGGGAAGTTCCTCGGGCGCCATAGGGCGGCGGTCCTCGGTGGCATCCTCGTCCTCTGCGCGCTCGCGGCGGGAGTCTCCAGCATTCTCCATCAGCAGATGAAAGAGGCTCGCGACCGCAAGGAAGCCGCCCGGCATGTCCTCGAGTTGCTCGGCGCCTTCTCGTCGGAGCCCTCTTCGGCAAGCCGCCGGGAGGCGTATCTCCGGGCACTGGAGACGAAAGAGGCGGACCGCCTCTCGGTCGAGCTTCGCAGCCAGCCGGAGGATCTCGTCGAATACGCGGACACGATCGCCGGGGTCTGCGAGGACGCCCGGCTCCTCGAGGCCGCTGCCCGCTGGCGCCGGCTGGCCCTCGACGTCCGGCGGGAGGCGCTCTCTGGCGACCAGCGAGCCCTTGCGGACGCGCATTTCAGGTTTGCGTGGGCCTCGCGCCGGACGATGACGAGCGCGGGCCTCGAGGCTGCGGCGCAGAGCCTCCGGGAGGCGAAGGATCTGCGCCGGAGGGCCCCCGGAGGCGGCGGCGTCTCGCTTCCGGCCATCCTCAGGGAGCAGGCCCTGGTCCTGTGGAGCCAGGGGGACTACGACGGCCCCTTGCGCCTCTTCGAGGAGTCCCTCGAGGACCCAGGCGAAGACCTCGTCGCCGCGCGCGTGACCTTCGCGGAGTTCCTCGCCGAGAGAGGAGACCTGGGGAGGGCCGTGGATCTCCTCGGTGCGGCGCTCGACCTCGCCGCCCAGGACGAGGTGCTCCTTGCCGACGTGGAGTGGAGGCTTGGGGAAGTCCTCTGGTGCACGCCGCGGTTCCGCGAAGCCGAGCCTCGCCTCCGGCGCGCCCTCACGGCGTACTACAGCCATCTGCCCGAACAGGACCTGAGGACGGCCCTGTGTCTCATGGACCTCGCCGTTCTCACCTCGGAGGTGAGGCCGGCGATGTCGGATCTGTTCGCTCCAAAGCCGGCGATCGAGCTCTGGCGGCAGGCGCACCGGCGCACCGTGGAGGCGTTCTCGAAAGGCAGCCTCGAGGACGCCGAGAGCCTGCACACGCTGTCCATCATCATCACGGGAGGCTTCGAGAGCGAGCCCGTGAGTCGCAAGTCCCTCGAGATCCTGGAGGGTTTGCTCCCGCCGCGTCACCCTCGGCTGGCGCGCCCCCTGACGCAGCTCGGCGCGACTTTTCAACGGGCCACCGACCCGGACCTCGCCGAAGGAGAAAGGCACCTCGAGCTGGCGCTCGCGATCCGGCGGGAGAATCTGCCGCGAGGCCACTGGGAGACGGCCATCACGGCAGGGCTGCTCGGGGCCAACCTCGCGGGCCAGGAGCGGTACGCCGAGTCAGAACCCCTCCTCCTCGAGAGCCTCGAGGCCATCGAGAGGACCCACGGCCCCGCGCACCCGCGGACAGGGACAGCGCTGCGGCGGGTCGTGAGCCTGTACGACGCCTGGGGGAAGGAGGAGGATGCCAGGCCTTACTCCGAGCGCCTCCGAGCGCGACGGTGGGGCTGGCCCTTCGGCCGCGTGTTCGGGGAACACGACGCGACCGCGGGCGGCAAGGCCGGCCTCGACTTCGACGACGACTACATGGAGAAGGCCATCGATCTCCCCGAGGCTCCGCAGGGATCGCCGTACGCGCGGCTGTGGATCTACGGCAGGCCCTTCAACGTGTCCCACGGCGACTTCACCGGAAAGGACGACCACCACATCCTCGTGAACGGCGTCCCGGGACAGGTGGTCTCCTTCAACGTGGGGCGCACGTTCTGCTACTTCACCCAGGACTTCCAGTGGGTCCCGATCGACATCCCCGTCGCCTGGCTGCGGCGCGGCACGAACCGCTTCGCGATCTATGAAGGCCCGTACATCGGCTGGAAGGCGAAGGGCTATCCCTGGCCCTGGGAGATCGACAACCTCGAGGTCGGCGTCGACACGGAGCGCCAGGGCGACCTGAGCTGGTGGTATGGAAACACCAGCGGCTTCTGCTGCGACCTCCTCAAGGACGAAGCCCAGTACCTGCGGATTCCTTTCGACGAGCGCCTCGAAGATCACCGGGAGCACGGCTACGAGCGCTCGAGGGGAGAGCTCATGATCTTCCTCGAGCTCTCGCCGTGATGCGGCCGCGGCTATCCGTTCTCGCCCGAGCGGAGCTCGCCGTAGAGCCAGGCCTTTGCGAGGCGCCAGTCCCTCTCCACGGAAGCCGTGGAGACGGAGAGCGCTTCCGCGGTCTCCTCGATGCTCAGCCCCCCGAAGAACCGGAGCTCGACGACCCGGGTCTTGCGCGGGTCCAGCGCCGCGAGCCGCGTCAAGGCCTCGTCGAGTGATAGGATATCGAGGTTCGCCTCTCCGCCCACGCGAAGGTCCTCCTCCAGCGCCACTCGCTCCTTGCGGCCTCCGCGCTTCGCCGCGGCTCGGGCGCGGGCATGGTCGACCAGGATTCGGCGGATGGCCATGGCGGCGACAGCGAAGAAGTGAGCCCGGTCCTGCCACCGGGCCCGGCGCTGGTCCACGAGGCGCAGATAGGCCTCGTGGACGAGGTCGGTGGTGGCCATCGTGGGGGTCGAGCCCTCGGAGCGCAGGTAGCGGGAGGCGATGGCGTGGATCTCTCCATAGACGAGCGGCATGAGCTTCGAGAGCGCCTCCGAGTCCCCTGTCCTCATGTCGTGAAGGAGTCGCGTGACGTCGCCTTCCACGGGCAGCCTCCCCGGACGGTCCGGAGAGGGCACCCTACGAAGCCGGGAGGGTGCTGTCAAGGCGGCGAGCACGACCCCCAGGATCCGCCGTCTCCGCGCTCACTCTCCTCCCGTCGCTCCGCACCCTTCGAAGGCGGCGCATCCCAGCGAATCCTCCGTCGTGTCCATGCCGCAGCGCTCGAAGGGCGGGAGTGGCGCCGGGCCGCCCAGGAACAGGTAGCCGAGGAGGAAGATGCTGTCGCTCAGATCGAGGGCGCCGTCGTCGTTCGAGTCCGCCGCGTCGTCGCAGCCGGGGGCCAGACCTCCGGTGAAGAGGTACGCGAGGAGCGAGACGGCGTCGGAGATGTCCGTGAGCCCATCGCCGTTCACCTCGCCGCGGCGGAACCCGGAGGAGGACGGATAGAGGCAGACGAGGACGTCGTCGGCCTCGAAGTGGGCGTTGGCGCCGCCCGTCGACCCCGCGAAGCCCAGGATCGCGGCGTTCGCCGGAAGCGGCCCGAGCTCGGCCTCGAGGACCTTGAGGGCGAGCCCCGCGAAAGTGGGATCACCCGGGGTCTCGAGGAAGACCTCGAGGATGCCGCCTTCGAGGACGAGCCGCGCATGCACGGGGATGAGGCTCGTGCCCAGGGAGACGAGGTCGGGGATCTCGACGCCGAAGTCGATGCTGGTGGCAAGGGATGGATCCCTGCTTGGACAGATGTCCTGGTTCACCTCGACGTGGCACGTGGCCTGGTTGACGCCGTCGCAGGGCGTCTCCGGGTCGGTCTCGCCGTTGTCCCAGATGTCGAAGGCCACCGAGACGTAGGCTCGAGGGGGGGAGAAGCAGGTGCCGAGGCTGCCGCCCGTGCTGGCCGCGAGGCTCGTGTCTCCCCCGAACTGGAGGACGGCGGAGAACCCGTCCGCTGGCACCGCCGAGACGCCCCGGCGGAGGTAGAAGTCGAAGTCGACGGTGAGCTTCCCCCCCTCGAGGTCGATGGGCTGCTCGAACCAGGCGACCCCGCTCTGGCCGTTCTGGCCCTGCGTGAGCGAGAGGTGCGGGCCGCGGCCGTCGCCGAGGTCCAGGACCCAGGCGGAGCCGAGGAGCGTCCCCTCGAGGCTTCCGTCGTCGAAGTCCTCGTCGATGAGGACCGTGCACCTCTCCTCGATGGCGAAGTCGTCGTCGCTCTCGTCGAAGTAGGTGGAGATCGAGGTCGACCTGACCTGGACCCTGTAGTCCTCTCCGGCGGCGAGGCTCGCAGGTACGGTGAGCTCCTCGTGGCCATCGTTCTCGGTGGAGGAGGCGATGACGACGGTCGAGGCCTCTCCCCTCTGGAGCGTGATGCGGACGTGGCTGCCCGTGTCTCCGACGGACGTCCACTCGATCGCGTGGACCTTCTCGTGGACCCAGGTCTCGCCCCCGTTGGGGCTCGTGACCGTGATCCCCGGGCGGATCGCGGTGTAGTCATCGGCGAGCACGTTGCTCTTGAGGTCGTGGGCCCGCGAGGGGGGGATGAACACGAACCCTGCCTTGGAGGGGACGGCCGTGCCTTGCCAGCCGTAAGGGAGCTGCCTCGAGTAGCGGCCGGTCGCGCCGGTCTCGGCGGTCCCGCCCCCGTTCGTGAAGGAGACCAGGACTCCAGACACGGGGGCGCCGGACTCGTCCAGCACGACGCCGGAGACCTCGCCCAGGAGGCGCGTCGCCGCGTAATCGTGTCCCTCCAGGTCCGCAGTGAGGTTCGTGTAGGAGCGTGTGGGGGGATCCAAGCTGTAGCCTTCGAGCGCCACGGTGACGTCCCCGCTCCATCCGTGAGGCAGCGCGTGGCGGTAGGAGCCGCTCGAGTCCGTCGCGGCCTCCCCGCCGCCGTTCGTGAACGTCAGGATGGCGCCCGCGAGGCCCTCGCCGGCCGCGGTGCGGACCCGGCCGGAGATGCTCCGGGGGATCTGCACGGCCACATAGTCCTGGGAGGTCCTGTTGCCCATCAGCGCGCCATAGGTCCGGGCGCCGGGGTCGAAGTAGTGGCCGGCGAGGGAAGGCCTCACCTCCCCGCTCCAGCCGTGCGGGACGAGGTTCCTGTAGGAGCCCGTGGCATTCGTGGCCACGGTGCCAGCGTTCGAGAAGAGAAGCGTCACGCCGGACCGGGGCTGCCCGCCGGTGCCGCGGACGGTGCCCGAGATCTCGATCGGGGTGGGCGTGGCGGTGTAGTCGCCCCGCTCCGAGCTCGTGACGAGGCTGTGCCTCCGCGAGCCCGGCGAGAAGGAGTACCCCGGCTTGGACGGGCTGACGGTGCCGGTCCAGAACGGAAAGACGCTCTTCCCGTAGAAGCCCGTGTCGTCGGTGTGGACCGGGTCGACGAGGCTGCCGAAGTCCATCTTCACCCTCGAGATCGGAGTGCCGTCGGCCGCGTGCACGTAGCCGTAGATGTACCAGATCTTCTGCGTGTACGACGCATCGTAGTCCTGGCCCGGGCGATCGGTAGTGAGATCGGCGTAGCTCCGGCTCGTCGGCCTGAAGTTGTAGTCCGACTTCGAGACGCTCGCCGACCCGCTCCAGCCGTAGGGCACGAGCATACGGTATTGCCCCCAAACGTCGGTCCGCGTCCTGCCGGCGCCTTCCGAGAAGCTCACGACGGCGCCCTCGACGGGGATCTTGAGCCCCAGGACGCTGGCCGCGACCCTGCCCGAGATGGCGGGGAGGTTCTGTGCGGTGTAGTCCTCGCCCGACACGCTCTGGGTGACGGGCGAATAGCTCCGGCTCGCGGGGTTGAAGCTGTACTCAAGGTTTGATGGCGTCGCCGTGCCTTCCCAGTGGATGCGGAGCGGCGGGCTCACGTAGGTCCCGTCGCCTGCTGTGACGGTGCTCCCGGTGGCCGACCCCCCGGACTCTCTGAACGTCACCGTGACGCCCGGGATGCCTTGACCTGCCGGAGTCCGAACGCGGCCCGAGATCGTGCGCGGGGTGGCCACGTAGTCCTGGCCCGACACGCTCGCTCTGAGGTTCCCATGGCCCCGGCTGGGCGGCTGGAAGGTATAGCCTTCGAGGAAGGGCGTGAGGGTGCCGCTCGAGCCCGGGGGGACTCCTATCCGGTAGTCGCCGCACCTCGATGTCGTGCCCCTCGCCACCTCGGACGCGTCAGGCCGTGTGAAGACGAGCGTGACGCCCTCGAGGGGCTGAGCGCTCCCTCCAGCCACCTCCACGGTCACCTTCCCCGAGACCCAAACCCTCGGCGCCCGCGGCGCCCCCCCGGCGTAGAAGTCCTCGTTGAGCTCCCGCACGATGTTCGGGGCGATGGCGGAGTACCCCGCCTCGTTCGGGTGCATGGTGCCCGGGATGTCCCCCTGGGTGAGGATGCTGTTCTCCAGACGGTTGATCCAGTTGTCGAGCGCGCAGTAACCGTGCCCCTCGAAGGCCTCGAAGACCCCATCGACGAAGTTCCACCCGTGCTCCTCCGCCTTCTGGGCGATGGTCCCGTTGAGCCGGGCCGACATGTCGCCCACCGCCCAGGCCCACTCGCCAGAGGAGATCCCGGGGAAGTTGAGGGGACCGAGGCTGGGCGAGCAGTAGCTCCCGTCACTGCCGGTTCCGGCGCTCGGGTACTCCGTCATGTAGACCCGGTCGGCGCTCAGGTTGGGGAGCTCCTCCCCCAGCTTGCAGGCGAGCTTGTCGTACGAGCCGCCGAGGAGGGGGAGCATCCCCTCGAAGAGGTCCGCCGCGCTCTCCGTGACGATCTTGGCCTGGTCTCCGGCCGCGAACCCGGTGATCGCGCTCGTGCAGTCCGGGGCGAACGGGCCGAGAGGGCCGCAGATGGACGCGATCAGGCTCTTCTGGATCTCTTCGGGGACGCTCGAGCTCTGGCACGCGCGCTGGAGGGCGCACTTCTCGATCATCGGGCCGAACTGGACGTCGTTCCCGCCGATCGAGATGAGGAGGGCGTCGACCTCGCGGCCGCCGACGAGGTCCTTGAGCTCGACGAGCTGCGGCAGGTTTTCCTTGAACCTGGTGTCGATCAGGTGCTTCACCTGAGCCCCCGAGCACGAGAGGTGGACGAACGTCACCGACGTCCTCGGGTCAGCCTGCTCGATGGCGAGCGCCGCCAACGCCTGGGCCGATTTCGAGGAGCGGTGGCAGCAGTCGCTCGCGGCAAAGCCGCCGCACTCCCTCGGGTCCTGCCAGACCGCATCGAGCTGCTCCCTCAGATCGGTGAACGCATTCTTCAAGTCCTCGACGGACGCCCTGTAGACCTCGAGCTGGGCCAAGGCGGTCACGTAGACCTGCTCCGCGGCCCGGTAGGCGCTCCAGGCGAGGTTGTACGCCGCCTGCGCGGCGTCGCGGATGCCGAGGAGCGCCTGCTTGATGCAGCTATAGCTGCACTTCGTGAGCCCGAGCTTCGAGAGCTCAGCTCCCAGGTGTTTCGTGGCGTCGTAACACCGGCTGAACCCGAAGTCGTCGATGCAGTCATGCTTCCAGTCCTTGAGCGCGTCCAGCGCCGGCTGGACCTTCGCGATGGTATCCTTGAGCCGGCGCTCGGCGTCGATGAGCGCCGCGAGCTTCTGCTGGAGGTCCCGTGCCTTGGCGAGCACGTCCTGGCTCCTCCTCGCGAGCTCGACGGCCGCGTCCTGCCACGCCTCGTAGGCCGCGAAGGTCTCGGAAAGGAGGTCCTCGATCCCCGGAAGCTGGACTTCGAAGAGGGTCTTCTCCGGAGCCCCCTCCCCCGAGCCGAAGGAGTCCCCGATGGCGACGATGAGCCAGTCCTGGACGACGACCTCCTTCTGGGTCGTGGCGAGCTGCCCGGCCTGTGCCCTCACGGTGAGGGAGACCGTGTACGTCCCCTCGGCGAGGTCGTAGGAAAAGCCGCCGCACTGAGTCCGAACCTGGTCTCCCGAGTCGACTCCCGGGCCGAGGATCCGCCAGCGATACTCGGCGATCGCGCCCGTGGAGGCGCAGGCGTCGAAGTGCACCTTGAAGGTCCCGGGGTCGATCTTCTTCGCACCGAACTGCGGCGCGTACTTGTAGACGCCCTGGCCTGCGTCGCGGACGTAGCTCCAGTAGTCCAGCCTGCCGTCGGAGTCCGAGTCCATGCCGAAGCGGTCGTCCACGGACCAGTCGAGGGCGGCCGAGAGGCCGACCTGGGCCGCGAGGGGCTTCAAGGCAAAAGGGGCTGCGGCGAGGGCGAAGGGACCGAGAAGGGGAAAGAGAGCGACGAACCGGGAAGGGACAGATCGAGCGTTCATGGGCTTCCTTGGCAGGTTTCGGCGTGGTTCTGAACCGCGTAATCGCGGTTCTTGAACCACGCCCAGGTTTCGCAGAAAAGAGGCCCTCGGCGGTCCGCCGGCCTCCTCATCCAGGTACGCGGAAACGCCCGTCCTCGTCCGTCACGCAGGGCGGTCATGGCGGGGCATTATCCGCGGCGCGCCTCGCCGCAACGTTCGACAAGGGGGCGCCGAGGGCTATGATGCCCGGCGTTCATGAAGCCCACCTTCTATCTCATCGACGGCCACTCGCAGATCTTCCGCGCCTACTACGCGCCCTTCAACGTGCTCACGGCGCCGTCGGGCGAGCCCGTGAAGGCCACCTACATCTTCACGCAGATGCTCCTCGCCATCCTCCGGGACCGGAAGCCCGATTACCTGGCCATGGCCATGGACGTGAGCGACTCGACGGTGCGACGCCTGAGCCTCTACCCGGAGTACAAGGCCAACCGCCAAGAGACCCCCGAGGACCTCCCGCCCCAGATCGACCGGATCGAGCAGATCGTCGGGGCCCTCGGGGTCCCGATCTTCCGGAGGGAGGGGTACGAGGCCGACGACGTCATCGCCACCATCGCCTCCCGCCTCGACCCCGAGCGTGCCGAGCTGCGGATCGTGAGCCGCGACAAGGACCTCTACCAGCTCATCACGGAGGCCGTGAAGCTCTGGGACCCTGTCAAGGATGAGCTCATCGACGCCGCGAGCCTGGAGCGGGAGCAGGGCTTCGGCCCCCGGGAGTCCGTCGAGATCCAGACGCTCACGGGCGACGCGATCGACAACGTGCCCGGGGTGCCGGGCGTGGGCCCGAAGACCGCGGCGAGGCTCATCAAGAAGTACGGGAGCGCCGACGCGGTGATCAGTCACGCCGACGAGCTCACGCCGAAGCTCAGGGAGAACCTGGCGGCCTTCGCGGACAAGGTCGCGGTCACCCGCAAGCTCGTCACCCTCGAGCGCGACGTGCCCATGGACTTCGACCTCGAGGCGTGCCGGGCGAGGCCCCTGGAGCCGGCGAGGCTGCGGCCCATCTTCGAGGCCCTGAGCTTCCGGAGGCTCCTCGAGCAGCTCGACGCGATGCCCGTGGCCGCGCCCGCCGCCCCGGCCGGCGCCTCGCTCGGCGAGGTCACCGCGCCCGCCGGGGAAGCGCCCGGGGCCGGAATGGCGCCCCCGGGCGGCCTCGACCTCACGACGACGCGCGAAGGCCATTACGCCCTCGTCGACACCGAGGAGGCCTTCGAGGCCTTCGTCGCGGAGCTTTCCCGGCAGCGCTGTTTCGCCGTCGACACCGAGACGACCGGCCTCCGCCCCGTCGACTGCGACCTCGTGGGGCTCTCGTTCTCGTGGCGGGAGGGGACGGGCTGGTACATCCCGGTGCGGTCGCGCCGGGGGCGCACCCTGGACCCGGCGCGCGTCGCGGCGCGGCTCAAGCCCATCCTCGAGGACCCGGCGGTCTCGAAGCGCGGGCAGAACATCAAGTTCGACCGGCAGGTCCTCCGGAACGAGGGGATCGACCTGCGGGGGATCGCGTTCGACTCCATGGTCGCCTCGTACCTCCTCGAGCCCGACCGGAGGACCCACAACATGGACGCCCTTGCTCTCGAGGTCCTCGGGCACAAGACGATCCCGATCACGGACCTGATCGGGAAGGGCAAGGACCAGATCTCGATGCTCGACGTCGACACGCGCCGCGTGGCCGACTACGCGGGCGAGGACGCGGACATCACCTGGCGCCTCTGCGAGCGCTTCGCGCCGCGGATCGACGCCTCGCCCATGAGGGCCCTGTTCCGCGACGTCGAGCTGCCCCTCGTCGAGGTCCTCGCCGACATGGAGTACGATGGCATCCGCCTCGACGGCGACCTCCTCCGGGCGACCAGCGCGAAGCTCCGCGAGCGCATCGAGGAGCTGCGGCGAAAGATCTGCCAGGTCGCGGGGCACGAGTTCCTGATCGACTCCCCCAAGCAGCTCGCGCAGGTCCTCTTCGACGAGCTGGGCCTCCCGAGCTTGAAGCGCACGAAGACGGCGCGCTCCACCGACGCCGAGGTCCTCGAGGCCCTGTGCGTGGAGACCGTGCACCCGCTGCCGCGCCTCGTCCTCGAGTACCGCGAGATCGCGAAGCTCTGCGGCACCTACGTGGAGCCCCTGCCGGAGCTCGTCTCGCCGCGCACGGGAAGGCTCCACGCGAGCTTCCACCAGACCGTGGCCGCGACGGGCCGCCTGAGCTCCTCGGACCCTAACATCCAGAACATCCCCGTCCGCACTGCCGAGGGGCGCGAGGTGCGGAAGGCCTTCGTGGCCCGGGACGGAGACCACGTCCTCGTCACCGCCGACTACTCCCAGATCGAGCTGAGGATCCTGGCCCACCTCTCGGGCGACGAGGCCCTCGTGGACGCGTTCCGGAAGGACCAGGACGTCCACGCCGCCGTCGCGGCGCAGCTCGCCGGCGTCCGCCTCGACCAGGTCACCAAGGACCAGCGCTCCCGCGCCAAGGCCGTCAACTTCGGGATCATCTACGGCCAGGGGGCCTTCGGCCTGGCTCGCTCCCTCGGCATAGGCCAGAAGGAGGCGGCGGACTTCATCGCCGCCTACAAGCGCCGGTATCCGGGGATCGTGCGGTTCATGGACGCCTGCGTCGCCGAGGCCGAGAAGACGGGCAAGGTCTCGACGCTCCTCGGCCGCCAGCGGCCGATCCCCGAGATCGGCTCCGCGAACCGCTCGCGGCGCGCCCTCGGCGAACGCCTCGCCGTGAACACCGTGGTCCAGGGCACGGCCGCCGACATGATCAAGGTGGCCATGGTGCGCGTGCACCGCCGCATCCGGGAAGGCTCGCTCCCGGCCAGCCTCCTGATCCAGGTCCACGACGAGCTGGTCCTCGAGGCGCCGCGCTCGAGCGCCGCCGCGACGGCCGAAATGGTCCGCCGCGAGATGGAGCAGGCCCTCCCGCTCGCGGTCCCCGTGAAGGTCGACACAGCCTGGGGCGGCGACTGGCTCGAGGCGGGCGAGGGGAAGGGGTAGGTAGGCACTGCGGGGGCCGCGCGGAGCCGCCGGCTTCACGCGCACGGCCTCTCCATCACCACGTACCTCAGCGTCGTCTCCGCGCCGGCCTTGCGCCGGTAGAACTCCTCGGGGCCGATCCAGGCGATCGTCGCGGTGCGCTGGCCCGCATCGCGCAGGTCGCGGAGGCAGCGCTTGAGGAGGATCTCGCCGATCCCGCGGCCCTCGAAGGCCGGGGCGGTGCCCATGGGGCCGAAGGCGTTCCGCGCCCACACGCCGGCCGCGGCGAAGCCGGCGAGGCGGCCCTCGTGGAGGGCCAGGTGGACCCCGGGGCGGGCCCGACGCAGCGAGGCGACCGCCTCGAAGGCCCAGTCGGACGAGAAGAGGCCCGCGACCTCGCGGTCCAGGAGGTCCCTGTCCGCGGGGGCGGCGCGCCGGACGGCGAACCCTGGGCCCAGGCGAGCCTCGAGTGGCCCCGTCTCGAGGTCGAGGCCGCGCAGGTCCGCCGTCAGGCTCGCGCGCTCCTCCACCGCGCGGTAGCCGCGCCGCTCGAGGAAGCGGCGGCCACCGGCGGCCCGCTCGGGCAAGCCGGGAAGGAGGTAGACCGGCGCCGCCCCGTCGGTCGCGACGCGCGCCGCGCCGCGCCCCGCGAGCCGCCGGACGAGCTCGTCGTGGAGGAGGCTCCCGGTCCCGCGACGCCTCCGCGAGGGCTCGACGACGAGCAGCTTCAGGTGCCCCGTGCCCCCGGGTCCGCCGCGGAGGACGCCGCAGGCGACCCCCGCCAGCCGGCAGCCCTCCTCGGCCGCCAGGTGCGTGCCGCGGTCCGCGCCGGGGTCCTCGAAGAGGTTCGCCCTCAAGTCGTCGGGCTCCAGGACGAGCTCGGGGACCTCGGGGCGCACGAGCTCGAGGACGCTCTCGAGGTCCGAGCGCTCGAGATCGCGCAGCCGGATGCCGCTCGCGGATCCCGCCGCCATTCAGAGGACCACGTGGAGCTCCACCACGTCCTTGTCGGCGAGCACGTAGTCCCTCTGCACAGCCTGGCCCTCGAAGCGGGCCGAGCCCCAGACCCTCGCCTGCCGCAGGTGCCCGGGGAAGTCGCGGTGGATCTTGCCCGCGAGGTCGAGGACCGTCTCCCCGCGCCGGAGGACGAAGGGCTTCGACAGGTCGGGCGGCTTCCCGGGCTCCTTCGAGTAGATCCGGATGCGCTCGAGCATGCGGAAGACGAGGGCGGGCAGCTCGTCGAGCCCCTGCCGGGTCACGGCGGAGACCGGGAGGGGGTCGAAGCGGCCGGCGTAGAGGTCCCGCAGCACGCCGAGCCTCTCCGCGGCGCCCGCCGCGTCGACCTTGTTCGCGACGAGGAGCGCCGGGAGGTGCACGAGCAGCACCTCCTCGTCGTCCTCGCGGCTCGCGCCCGAGGGCAGGCGCGGGTCGCGCAGGCGGACGCGCCCGCCGTGGAGGGCCTGGAGCACGGCCTCGAGGTCCTCGAGCACCGTGTCTGAGCCGAGGTCCGCCACGAGGATCACGCCGTCCGCGCCCTTGATCAGCCCCAGCATCCCGCCGGGGAAGTGGTCGGCAGTGATGGGCGGCAGGTCCACGAGCTGGACCTGAACGTCCTCGAAGGCCATCATGCCCGGGATGGGGCCCTGGGTGGCGAAGGGGAACGGCGTGGGCTCCGTCGGCGCGCTCGTGAGCGACGCGACGATCGCCGACTTCCCCGCGTTGGGCCCTCCCAGGAGCACCATCTGCCCGGCGCCGCCCTTCTCGACGCGGAAGGGGTCGAAGGTCTTCTTCCCGGACCTCGGGCGGGTCGATTCCTCCCGGAGCTTCGAGAGCCTCCGCTTCAGGTCCGCCTGGAGGTGGTCCGTGCCCTTGTGCTTGGGCATGACCGCGAGCATCTCCTCGAGGGCCGCGATCTTCTCCTCGGTCGTCGTGGCCTCCTTGAAGGCCTGCTCGGCCTTGTGGTACTGGGGGGTCAGGTTGGCTGGCATGGCTGGCCGCTTGACACATTATAGGCTCCTCGCGACGGGCCGAGTAGGCGGCGCGGCGAGACCGCGCCGAGCTTGCTCAAGCTATGCCAGCGGCCGCACCGATTTACTGGATCGGGAGGGAGGGGCCGCTGATCGGGAGAGAAGAGAAAAGGGGCGGTTGATCGGGATGGGAAGAGACAGCGAGATTCCCCCCACGTCGAGGCCCACTTGATTCGAGGTACGCCCATGAAAACGCCCGCACGCGCCGCCGCCGCGGCCCTCTGTGTCCTCCTCCTGTCGCCCGCCCCGCCCCGAGCGGAGGCCGCGGAGCCCCTGCAGCTCACCTTCGGCGTCTACGCGTC
This sequence comes from Planctomycetota bacterium, assembly GCA_016209535.1. GTDB lineage: Bacteria > Planctomycetota > UBA8108 > UBA8108 > SXIK01 > JACQVW01. The sequence goes on from JACQVW010000130.1 coordinate 20,170, forward strand.
GGACAAGCCCACCGACATGTACAAGGCCTTCAAGCCGGTCCTCGTCTTCCTCGAGGGCAGCATGGGCAAGCGGCTCGAGATGCCGGTCCAGATCAAGCTGCGCGTGTTCAACTCCTACGACGCGGCGCGCGCCACCCTGGTGAAGGCCGAGATCGACTTCGTCCGCTTCGGCCCGTCGTCCTACATCCTCGCGAAGGACGCGAGCCCAGGCATCTCGATCCTCGCGATCGAGGAGCAGGCGGGGCAGTATGAGTTCAAGGGCGTCATCTTCACGAGGCTCGACACCGGGATCAAGTCGATCAAGGACCTGCGGGGCAAGGCCTTCGCCTTCGGCGACCCGGACTCCACGATCGGGAGGTACCTCTCGCAGTCCTTCCTGGTCGACGCGGGCATCTTCGCGAAGGACCTGTCGCGGTTCGAGCACTTCGACCGGCACGACCGGGTGGTCGAGGCGGTCCTCGGCGGGAAGTTCGACGCCGGCGCCGCGAAGGAGGGCACCTTCGCCAAGTACAAGGACAGGGGCCTCGTGGTCCTCGAGACCTTCCCCAACATCACGAAGCCCTGGGTGGCGCGCGCCGGCCTCGACGCGGCGGTGGCCGCGGCGGTCCGGGACGGCCTCGCCTCCTGCAAGGACAAGTTGGTCCTCGACGCCATGGGCGAGAAGATCACGGGCTTCAATCTCGAGCACGCGAAGGACGAGAAGTACGAGCCGGTCCGGGTCGGCATGAAGAAGGCCGAGGCGTTCCTGAAGGGCCAGGAGCCCGCACCCGCCAAGGCTCAGGAGCCCGCGGCGGGCCGCGCGCCCCAGAGCGCCAACTGAGACCCCATGAGGACCGAGGCGCCTCGGCACCCGGAGCCCGACTCCCCCGTCCCCCCTCGATGAAAAGCCTGAGCACCAAGCTGTCGCTGGCCCTCCTCGCGAGCCTCATGGTCGGCTCGGTCCTGACGGGCATCCTCGTCGTCAAGAGCCAGAAGGCGATCCTCACGCGCCAGCTCGACGACGACGGGAAGACGCTGGCCAAGACCATCGCGAACATGTCGATCGAGGCAGTCCTCTCGGAGGACGTCTCCCTCCTCCGCGGACAGGTGGAGGCGACCGGACTCGGCAACCGCCAGATCGTCTTCATCCGCGTCTTCGACGATGCGAGGAAGCTGACCGTCGCGTACCCGGCCTCGGCCGAGAAGGAGCTCCCTGCGAACGGCTTCAACATCTACGAGAGCCCCGTCGCCATCGCTGCGGACGGGCTCCCGCCCGAGGTCCGGGGGCGCGTCGAGGTGGGCCTCGACAACGGGCGCTACGCCGAGGTCATCTCGAGCAGCATCGGACGGATGGTCACGGGGACGCTCGTGAGCTTCTCGATCCTGGCCGCCGTCCTCTGGCTCGCCCTGAGGGCCAACGTGATCCGGCCCCTCGGCGACCTCGACCGGCACGTGGCCGTGATCGCCGGCGGGGACCTGTCGCAGCCCATCGCCATGGCGCGGAAGGACGAGATCGGCCGCCTGGGCTCCGCCCTCGAGGCGATGCGGGTCAACCTGCGCGAGTCGTACGCCCGCATCCAGGAGCAGGTGGAGGCCCTGAAGGAGCTCGACCGCATGAAGGACGAGTTCCTCGCGAACACGTCCCACGAGCTGAAGACGCCCTTGAACGGGATCATCGGGCTCGCCGAGAGCATCCTCCTCGGGTCCTACGGCGACGTCCCGAAGGAGCAGCAGGAGCCGGTGGAGCTCGTCCTCTCCTGCGCGAACCGCCTCTGGAAGATGACCGACTCCATCCTCAAGTTCTCCAAGCTCCACCAGGAAGCCGCCGAGGACCAGAGCCCCCTCGAGCCCCAGCGCCTCGCGGACCACCTCGAGGAGGCGCTGGCGGACCTGCGGGCGAGCGCGGAGAAGGCGGGAGTGCGGATCCTCCTCTCGGTCCCCAAGGACTTCGAGGCGCTCTATCGGCGCGACGACCTCGAGCAGGTGCTGCGCATCTTCGTCGACAACGCGGTCAAGTACGCCTCGGGGGGCGTCGTCCAGGTCCTGGCGCGGAAGTGGGAGGACGGGCCGCAGAGGGGCTTCCAGGTGGCCGTGCGGGACAACGGGCCCGGGATCCCGAAAGATCTCCACGGGAAGATCTTCGAGCCCTTCGTCCAGGGCATCAGCCACGAGACCCGGCCTCAAGGCGGCGTCGGCCTGGGCCTCGCCATCGCGTCGAAGCTGGTGGTGCGCATGGGGGCCCAGATCCACCTCGAGAGCGAGCCGGGCAAGGGCGCCGCGTTCACGGTGCTCGTCCCCGAGGGGTCCCGCGTCGTCGAGGACCTGAGGACGCTCTACGTGCCCTGGCCCAGCCTCAAGGACTCGATCCGCATCGCGGTCAACAAGGCCCGCCAGGAGGAGCCCGTCGTCAGCCTCCCGCCCCGGCGGCCGGAGGCGCAAGGGGCGCTCGAGAAAAGCCCGCCCGCCCACGTCCTCGTGGTGGACGATGAGGCCGTGAACCGGGAGGTCGCCTGGCAGGCTCTGCGGGACGAGTACCAGGTGACCCGCGCCTCGGACGGGTCGAGCGCCCTCGAGGTCCTGCGCTCGACGCCCGTGGACCTGGTCCTCCTCGACATCATGATGCCCGGCATGTCGGGCTACGACGTCCTCCAGGCGATGCGGAAGGAGCGCATCCTGGATCGAGTCCCCGTGATCGTGCTCAGCGCGAAGGCATCCCGGGAGGCCGTCGTGAAGGGGCTCGAGCTGGGCGCCTCGGACTACCTCGGGAAGCCGTTCCACCGCGCCGAGCTCCTCTGCAGGCTCCGGGTCCACCTGGAGCTGAAGCGGCAGCGGGACCAGCTCCAGGCCGAGGTGGCCGCGAAGACGAACGCGCTGCAGCTCGCCGAGCACGCGAGCCGGGTCAAGACCCAGTTCCTCTCGAACATGTCCCACGAGATCCGCACGCCCTTGAACGGGATCCTCGGGTTCCTGGAGCTGGCGCGCGAGGCGGACCCGACGCCCGAGCAGACGGAGTACCTCCAGATCATGGAGGAGCGCACCCACGCGCTCCTCGGGATCGTGAACGACATCCTGGACATCACGAAGATAGAGTCCCGCCAGGTCGAGATGGATGCCTCCCCCGTGGTGCCCGCCGAGGTCGTGGGGTCGCTCGCGACGGGGTGGGCGTCCGAGGCGGCGCGGAAGGGGCTCCGCTTCGAGTGCTCCTGTGACCGCGCGTCCCACGACCGCGTGTGGACGGACCGGAGGAAACTCGAGCAGATCCTCCGCAACCTCGTCTCGAACGCGCTCAAGTTCACTCCCCAGGGCTCGGTCACCGTGCGCGCGAGCCTCGAGGCGGCCGGCGCTGCGGGCGAGCCGGGAGAGGCGGTCCTGCGCATCCAGGTCGCCGACACGGGCATCGGGATCCCGGGGAGCAAGCAGGCCGAGGTCTTCGAGCCCTTCACCCAGGTCGACGGCTCCGCCACCCGGAATTACGGCGGCACCGGCCTGGGCCTTTCGATCAGCCGCTCGCTCGCGCGCACCCTCGGCGGCGACATCGCGGTCGAGAGCGAGCCGGACAGGGGGAGCACCTTCACGTGCACCCTGCGCGTGCGGAGGAGCGCGGCCCCGGAGGCCGCGCTGGCCGCGAGGGCGTGAGATCGGCGCTTCCGCCGCGCGCGAGAGCGCTGTTCCGATAAGATCCTGAGGCCAACTTTTCCTTGACCTCGGTGGAGCGCCTCCCCGAGAATCCGCGTCAAGAGTTCTTCCTAGAGCTTGACACGCGGTTTCACCCTGCGGGAGAGGGTCTACCATGATCCGTGCAGCCAGACTTCGCGGCGGGCAGGTTGCCGGGCTGACCGCCGCCTTCACGCTCCTCGGGACGTCGCCCCTCTGGGCGATCCCGTCCCCGGACATCGTGATCAACTTCGCCGCGAGCGCCGCCCAGGCCCTGGGCCTCCTGACCGTGGTCTTCGGGAGCTTCGCGTACTCCTCGCGCAAGCGGGCCCGCGCCTCGGGACGGCCCTCGGCGAGCCTGCGCTGGCCGTTCCGCGTCTGCCTCGCGGCGCTGCTCGTCTCCATCGGCGCCAACGTCTTCCAGTTCTCGACGGCCCAGGACGACCGGAACCGCCGCCTGCGCACGAACCTCTGGCGCTCCTCCACCGAGGCGGGGAAGAAGGTCGGGGACGTCAACTTGAAGACGCTCTCGGTCAGCGAGCAGGAGAAACACCCGCAGGCCATCCAGACGGAGGACCTCGTCCGCTGGCTCGCCGAGGGGAAGCCCTTGAACCTCATCGACGTCCGCGAGCCGGAGGAGGTTGAGATGGGCACGATCGCGGGGGCCTGGCACAGGCGATACCCCGACCTCTTCAGGGACAGGACGGGGCTCGTCGCCGAGGGGAAGGAGACCGTCCTCCTCTGCGAGTCGGGGAACCGGAGCGGCGAGCTGGCCGGCGACTTCCTCGAGGAGGGCGTCCCCTGCCGCTTCCTGATCGGCGGCTACGAGAAGTGGGTGGCCGAGGGGAGGCCCCTCGAGAACGAGAAGGCGCGTGCCCCGGGCGAGATCCGGGACATCCCGGACTACCCCGGCAAGTGGACGCTCCTCGACACGCCCGATGTGGCGGCGATGCTCGAGAGGGAGAACGTCCTCTTCGTCGACCTCCGGTACCCCGGCGACTTCGAGCTGGGCCACCTGCCCGATGCCGTCTGCGTCCCCATGCGCAAGATGCCGAGCGACGAGCTCTGGAGCGTGCTGAAGGGCCTGCCGAAGCGGCCCATCGTGGCGCCGTGCTACGACAAGCGCAGCTCGTTCTATGCCATGATCCTCGGGCTGCGGCTCCACCGGCTCGGCTACGACTTCCGGGGACGCTACACGGTGCCCCATGAGTTCGCCGTGGCCGCCGCGGACAAGGCCTGGGTCGCCCAGTGGAGGGAGGCGCAGGAGGGGAAGACCCTCTTCGCCTGGCTGTCCGGGCCCCTCCACGGGGCCCTCGCCTGGCTCCGGGACCGGACGGGCAGCCTCGCCCTCGCGATCGTCGCCCTCGTCCTCGCCCTCCGCCTCCTCGTCCTCCCCGTGACGGTGAAGGCGGACCGCGACCAGCTCGTCCAGAGGCGGCTCGCGCCCGCGGTCGACGCGTTGCGGCGGAAGACGGATGGGGACTCGAAGCGCTTCTCCAGGGCCCTCATGGCCCTCTACCGGCGCGAGGGGCTGAGGCCGGTCCGGAACATGCTCGGCACGGCGGCCCAGGTGATCCTCTTCATCGCTTTCTTCACCGTGGTGAACGCCGTCTCGGCCGACGCCAACGAGGCCCTCCTCTGGCTCCCGAGCCTCGGGACCCCCGACCCCTGGCTCGTCCTGCCCCTCGCCGTGGGCGCCTTGATCTCCGTCTACCTGCGCCTGGGGGCCTCGAAGCGGTCGGTGGCGCGCACCGCCGCCCACGTCCTCGCCGGCGCGGCCCTCTTCCTCCTCACCTTCCGCCTCCGCTCGGCGGTGAACCTCTACCTCACGGTGAACCTCGCCCTCCTCCTGGTCCAGAGCTGCCTGACGCGGCGCTTCCTCGCCCGGCCGCAGACCGCGGGCGTCTCGCGGGCCCCGCGGCCCTGCTTCCGGGACGCCGGGGTCGTCCTCCTCCGGCTCGCGCACCGGGCGCCGGGCACGGGAAACAAGGCGGCGCGGCTCGGCCGCATGCTCGAGGTGGGCCTGCCGGTGCCCGACGGCTTCGTGCTCACGGACGTGGCCCTCGCGGCGGGGCCCCTCGACCCCACGGGCGAGCGGGCGCGGCAGATCCTGCGGGCATGGCGGAGGATCCGGGCCGTCCGCGTCGCCGTCCGCAGCTCCGGCCTCAACGAAGACGGGAGCCAGAAGAGCTACGCGGGGGTCTTCGAGTCGATCCTCGACGTGACCCTCGAGCGCCTCCTCGACGCCATCGAGGAGGTCCGCCGGTCGCTCCGATCGGAGCGCGCCTCGGCGTACTCGAACGGGACCGAGGAGCGCGGGGCGATCGTCGTCCAGAAGATGGTGCCCGCCGAGTATGCCGGCGTCCTCTTCACGGAGCACCCGGGGTCGAGCGGCGCGATCCTCGTCGAGATGGTCGAGGGCCTCGGGGACGCCCTCGTGAGCGGCACGAAGACGCCCAGGGCGTACCGCTTCGGCCGCGCCACGGGTCGCCCCCTCGACCCACGCGACCCGCCGCCCATCGACGTCGCGCCGCTCCTCGAGATCGCGCGCAGGGTCGAGGAGCACTTCGGCAGGCCCCAGGACATCGAGTGGGCCTACTCGCAGGGCGAGTTTTACGTCCTCCAGGCGCGGGACATCACGCGGTCGGCCCACGAGGAGTCCGGCGCCGCGGGGCGATTCGAGACGGAGCGGAAGCGAGTCCTGGAGGCCGCTCGTGCGTCCCGCCCCGGCGAGGAGGCGGCTCCGGCTCCGGTCCTCGACGAGGTGGTCCTCGCGCAGAACGAGCTCTCGGAGCTGCTGCCCCGGCCGACGCCGCTCAGCCTCTCCTTCATGGAGGCCCTCTGGGCGCCCGGCGGCTCGACCGACCTCGCGTGCCGGGCCCTCGGGATCCCCTACGACGTCGCCGAGGACGGTCCGCCCTACGTGGTGAGGGTCTTCGGCTCCCTCTACGTGAACCGCCGCGAGGCCGCACGCCGCATGGCCCGCGGGCCCGGCTTCGCCGCCACCTTCCGCCTCACGCGAGGGTCCGCCGCCCTGGAGCGCGAGCTCCGGGACGCGATCCCGCAGGCGGCGAAGGAGGCGAGGCTCCGCGAGGCGCTCGACCTTTCGCGCTTCACCCTGGACGAGCTCCTCGGCTTCCTCCGCGAGTGGAAGCAGTGGTTCATCGAAGAGACCTACGTCGGCGCGGAGAAGGTCAACATCGCGGCGGACTTCTACCTCAAGGCCGCGCGGATCGAGATCGAGCGGCGAGGCCTCGATCCCTCGAGCTACCTCGGCCAGGTCCAGGGCTCCGTCGTCCACAAGGCCATGAGCCTCCTGCCGGAGATCGGGACCGGCGAGCGGCCCGTCGGCGACTTCCTCGACCTCTTCGGCCACCGGGCCCCGTTCGATTACGAGCTGTCCCAGCCCCGATACCGGGAGACGCCGGACCTGGTGATGGAGATGGCCATGAGGTCCCGGCCCTGCGAGCGCGCCGCTCCGGAGCTGGCGCCGCCCGAGGCGTCCACGGACCGGGTGTTCCTCCTCCTGACGGAACGGGCCCGGCGCTTCCAGGTCCTCAAGGAGGAGGCCAAGCACCACGCGCTCCGCGAGCTCGCGACCCTGCGGAAGGTCCTCGTCGAGATCGGCGCGAGGGTGGGCCTCGACGACGGGATCTTCCACCTCACGCTCGACGAGGTCCTCGGTCTCAAGGACGACGAGACGCTCGGGGTCCTGCTCGATCTCGCCGAAGGCCGCCGTCAGGCGGCCGAGGAGTGGAAGGACCTGAGGCTCCCCACGGAGCTGACCCTGGCCGATCTGGAGAGCCTGTCCCGGGATGAGCCCGCTCGGGCTCCCGCGGCCGGGAAGCTGCGCGGCGTGCGGGTCTCGGGCTCGAAGGAGGTCGTGGGCCCCGTGAGGGTGGTCGCCAGCGCCTCCGACATCGGGAGCTTCCAGAAGGGGGAGGTCCTCGTCGCGCGCTTCACCGACCCGACCTGGACGCCCCTCTTCCCCATCGCCGGCGGCGTCGTGACCGAGGTCGGCGGCTGGCTGAGCCATGCCGCCATCCTGGCCCGCGAGTACGGCGTGACGGCCATCGTCGGCGCCGCGGGCGCCCTCTCGGCCCTGAAGACCGGCGAGACCGTGCGCCTGAGGGCGGACGGCCTCGTGGAGAAGATCGACGCCTCGGAGCGCCGCCGGTTCCGGCGCGTGCCCGCGTCGGCCCGCGTGGCGCTCCTCCGGCAGGGGGAGATCATCGAAGCGCTGCTGCGCAACCTGAGCCGCACCGGGGCCCTCGTCGAGAGCGACGAGGAGCTCGAGGCGGGCCAAGGCCTCTCGATCCGAATATCCCAGGAAGGCCAGGAGATCCATGCGCGGGTAGTCCGGCGTGACGGCTCGGGCGGCTACGCGCTGGACTTCGCGACGCCGCTCCAGGGGCCGCTGCCCGGCGAGGAAGGGGTCGGGACGAACTGACCGGCGGTGAGCTCCCGGCCGCCGTGTTAAGCTGGTGAGGTGACCTCGCTCCCTGACCTCGCCGACATCCGCGCCGCCCGCGCACGCCTGAGGGCGCACATCCACAGGACTCCCCTCCTCACGTGCCGATCCCTCGGGGAGGGCCACGGGGTGCGCGTGCACCTCAAGGCCGAGAACCTCCAGAGGGCGGGAGCCTTCAAGATCCGCGGGGCCCTGAACGCGATGCTCCGCGCCCTGGACCGCGGCGAGATCGGGGCGGCGGGAGTCGTGACCTACTCGTCGGGGAACCACGGACAGGCGGTGGCGCTCGCGGCCCGCATCCTCGGCTGCCCTGCGGCCGTGGTTGCGCCGGAGGACATCGCGGCGGTGAAGCGCACGGCGATCGAGGCCTACGGGGCGCGGGTCGTCCTCTGCGGCCTGACATCGGACGACAGGCACCGCGGCGCGCTGGAGCTCGCCCGCGAGACGGGCGCGGCGATCATCCCTCCCTACGACCACCCGGACATCATCGCGGGGCAGGGGACGGTGGCCGTCGAGATCCTCGAAGACCTTCCCGAGGCCGAGGTCTTCCTCGTCCCCGTGGGCGGCGGCGGGCTCATCGCCGGGGTGGCCATCGCGGCCTGGGCGCTCAAGCCGTCGATTCGCGTCCTGGGCGTCGAGCCCGAGACCGCGAACGACATGGCCTTGTCCCTCGCGGCGGGGAGGAGGGTGGCGATCCCTCCGCCGCGGACGATCGCCGACGGCCTGCGCGCACTGGTCCCCGGGGAGTTGACCTTCGAGGCGGCACGACGGTGGGTCGAAGGAGTACTCCTGGTCGACGAGGGCTCGATCCGCCGGGCGCAACGCACGCTCCTCGAGCGCGCGAAGCTCCTGGTCGAGCCCTCCGGCGCCGTGACCGCAGCCGCCCTCGCCCTCCACGGCGAGGCCTTCCGCGGCCAGTGCGTCGTCCTCCTCCTGAGCGGCGGCAACGCGGACCTCCCGGAGGGCGCCTTCCCGTGACCGTGACGAGGGGCGCCCCTGACAGTGCTCTCCCCCCCCAGCCCCCCCGAGGGGGCGACCGTCCGTGCCAGCCGGGGACGCACGGGACCCTCACGACATCCTGCGGCGTCCTCCAGATCCACCGCTCGGGCTCCGGCCGGCGGCTCGTGCTGCTCCACGATCTGGGCTCGGACCACCGGTCCTTCCAGGCGGTCTCCGGGCTGCTCGCCCCCTCGTTCCACCTCGTGGCCCCGGACCTCCTGGGCCACGGCGGCTCGGAGAAGCGCGTCCGCGACCTCTCCCTGGCCGCGCAGGCGAGGGCGCTCCTCGACGCGGTGCGCGACCTCGGCCTCGAGGGCGCGGTCCTCGTGGGGCACTCCTTCGGCGGGGCCGTCGCCCTGCGAGCCGCGGCGGAGGCTCCCGAGGCTTTCGCCGGGATCGTCCTGCTCTCCGCGGGGAGCTCTCACGCCAGCTTCCCGCTCGCCTGGCGCCTGTTCCGCCCCGGCCTCCCCTGGCTGGCGCTACGGCTCCTGGGAGGCCCCGGTGCCGTACGGGGAGCCCTCGAGGCGGCGGGCGCGAGCGTCTCTGGCCTCTGGGCGATCGAGAGCTGGGAGGGCTGGGCGGCCCTGGGCCGCGCGTGGCGCCAGGCGGCGAAGCACGGGGCCCTGGAGGAGGCCGAGGAGCTCGTCGAGACGAGCATCGGCCACCGCACCCTGGTCCTCTGGGGCTCGGAGGACCGGCTCCTGCCCGCGTCGGCGGCCCGCGTCCTCTTCCGCCAGAAGCGCGGCGCGAGGTTCGTCGAGATCGCCGGGGCGCGCCACGCCGTCCACGAGGATCAGCCGGGCATCGTGGCGGAGCTCATCCGGGAGTTCCTCGGCTAGTTGCGCTATCGGCCGGCCAGTTGCGCTATCGGCCGGCCAGTTGCGCTATCGGTCCGCCGCGAGGACGATCCCGTCGGCTGCGGAGCCACCTCGCGACAGATCCAGGGTGCAGCCCTCCAGCTCGAGGAGGAGCACCTTGAGGTCGAGCCCCGAGGAGAAGCCCGTGAGGCGCCCGCCGGCCCCCACGACGCGGTGGCAGGGGACGATCAAGGGGACCGGATTGCGCCCGACGGCGCCGCCGACGGCCCGGGCCGATCGGGGCCGCCCCAGCCTGCGCGCAAGCTCGCCGTAGGTCTCGAGGCGGCCGTAGGGGATCGCGCCGATGAGGCCCCAGACCCTGCGGTCGAGCTCGGAGCCTCTGCCCTCGAGGTCGATCGGCGTCGTGAAGCGCCGGAGCTCGCCGCGGAAGTAGGCCTCGAGCTCCTCAAGCGCACGCTCGAGGGCATCGCGGGCCCGCGGGTCGCGCCCGCGGCGGAGCCCCCGCGCCGCTCCGCGGAGGAGGTCCACGGCGCGCACTCCCCTGGGCCCGGCAGTCACCGACACGGCGACGCCGCGCAGCGCGGCCGGACGCACGAGGCCGCGAGCGAGATCGTCTTCTTTCCTGCTCATGTTTTCCTCGACAAGAGATCGGGTGGCCGGGACAATCAGGGCCCATGATGATCCAGGCGGAGGGACTCATCAACCCAGGCGATGAGCTCGTCGACTTGGTGGACGACTCCAACCGCATCCTGGGCCGTGCGACGCGCCGGGAAGTCCGCTCGAAGAACCTGCTCCACCGGGGCGTGGGGATCCTCTGCAAGAGCTCCCGGGGCGCGATTTACGTTCACCGGCGGACGGACACGAAGGATGTCTTTCCGGGGATGTACGACATGCTCGTCGGAGGCGTGGTGGGCGCCGGGGAGAGCTACGAGGCCGCGGCCCGCCGCGAGGTGGCCGAGGAGCTGGGGATCACGGGCGCCGAGCTGCGGTTCCTCTTCGAGCACCTCTACCTCGGCCCCAAGAACAGGAGCTGGGTGGCCGTGTACGAGGTGGTCTGGGACGGCCCGATCCGTCACCAGGAGAGCGAGATCGTCTGGGGGAGCTACCTCAGCCTGGAGGCTCTCCTGGCCAAGCTGGAGGAGTGGCCCTTCGTCCCCGACGGGCTCGAGATCTTCCAGAGGTACCTGGCCAGCCTGCCCTGACCGCGCTTACGGTCGCCTCCCCGAGGGGGCCGGATGAATCAGCGACCTTGCCGTGAAGCGTGGCCCCTCGCTTCGGACTGCCCCTACCGCCCCCTCGGGGGGTGCTCCCGACCAAGGCGGGAGGGAGCACATTGCTCGAGGCGGGGAGCGCACCGACCTCGCGCAGGGCAACCGCAAGCTCACCCAGGCCCCTCCCGCCCCCACGGGGGGGCCGGGGGGGGGAGAGCACCGGGAGAGCACGGCAGCAAGCAGTCCCGAGTCGGGTCGGGGCCGTCCGCCCCGTGCGGCGGCGGCGGCGCCCTGCCGCCCGAGAAGAGGAAGCTCAGCGTGTAGATGCCGTCGGAGATGTTGAGCTCGCCGTCGTCGTTGGTATCACAGGCGTCCTCGCAGGACGCGGTGGTGCCGCCCAAGAAGAGGACCATGAAGGTGAAGATGGCGTCGGTGAGCTCGGGGGAGCCCCGGGAGAGGTTGCAGTCCCCGCGCTGGAACGGGAAGATCTCCACGTCGCAGTTGCCGGGGAGCTCCAAGGCCCCGAGGTCCACGGGGTACCACTCGGCATCGAAGCGGCAGTCTCTCGAGGAGCGCCGGCAGCGGCCGGCGAGGTCCCCCTTGCTGGGGTCCGCGTACGCCGGGTCTCCTCGGTCAACCGCGGGCGAATCGGGCCGGAGGGAGAAGTCACCCTGGGCCGGATCCTGGAAGCCCGGGTCCGCCGTGAAGTTCCCCGAGACTCCATCGCGGCCGAGGCGGCTCTTCTGGAGCAGGTTGTTGCGGATCACGACGCCGTCGGGAGGCGTCCAGTCCGGGATGGGCCCCTGCTCCGGGTCCGGGGACTCGAAGTCGAGCTCCGAGTCGCTCCTCACGTCCCAGGCGATGTTGTTCACGAAGGTGAACGGGATCGAGAGGTCGTTCTCGATGAGGACGTCGAGGTTGTCGTGGTGGATGACGCGCCGCGAGATCCCGATGAAGGTGTTGTTCGCGATCCAGATCTCGTGCCTGTGGTGGGGCCACAGCGAGAAGTAGAGGCCGTTGGTGACCCTCGCCAGGCTCTCGCGATCGGCGTCGGGCCTCCCGAGGACCAGGTTGTTGGCGATCGTCGCCTTCAAGGTGCCGCCCGAGGGCTGCATCGTGGGGTCCTCTTGGGCGTCGCTGAGCTGCACCGCCGAAGCCACCCCCTCGAACTCGTTCCGGAGGATCGCGGCCCCGAGGTTCGCCTTGCGGTCCCTGTGGAGGTCCACGCCCGCCCCGAGAAAGTCCTCCGGCGCGTACTGCGTGAGGCGCGTGAAGGTGCACTCCTCGACGGTCACGTCCCCGATCGCCTCGAGCCCGAGGTGGACGAAGACCCCTCCCTTGCTCCTCTCGAAGCCGCACCGCCGCGCGCTGACCACGGCGCTCCCCCCCGGCGGGACGAAGACCTCGAGCCCGCGCCGGTTGAGCCCCTTGAACTCGCAGTCCTGGACGTGGACGGAGGCGGAGTGCTCGCCGAACCGCCAGACGGCGACCCCGAGGAGGCCCCCTTCGAACTTGAGGGAGGAGAACGCGAGCGCCAGGTCCCCCGGCGCCCCCTCACCGGCCATGAAGATGGGCAGCCGCGAGTCCACGCTGCCCAGCGTCACGTCTCCCGGCACGGGGGGCAAGCCCGCCCGAATCTCCACCTTCTCGAGCACCGTCGGGACCTGGATGGGGAACGCCTCTGCCCCTCCCTTCGCCGGGTCGTCCGTGTAGTTCCCGGGCCAGAGGATGATCCGTGCACCCAGGGTGCCCGAGTACCCCGGTGCCGTCACGTGCCGCACCGCCTGGTCGAGGGCGAACTGGACGGTCCGGAAGGGGATCTCCTTGTACCTGCCCCGACCTGCCTCATCCCGCGCCCCCTGGGCCTGGGGGCTCACGTGCCACTCGGGAAGCGTGTCGGCTCCCAGCGGACGACACACGACGACGGAAAGGACGGTGATCAAGGCGGGCAGGCGTCGCAACATGTCTTCACCCACGCGGAAACTTAGGCCTCACGGCAAGGGCCTCGGATAAAGCCAATCTAGACCCAAGACAGCAGGGAAAGCCTCACGTTGAGCCCCCAGCATAGCCAGTTGTTTCCCCGCGTCAAGAAATCTCGGGGCTTGGCCCGCTTTTTTGGGCTTCGCCCCTCTCCCCCCCTCTCCGGACCTGTCGGACCGTAGGGCAGCCCGAAAGGCCCCGAGGGCTCGGTCAGGCCTTCTTCCTTCCGTGCCGGGAAGACGCGGCGCCCTCCCGCCGGGGAGGAAGCTTCCGCTTCGGGGGTTTCGGCTTCGCCGCGGGCTGTCCCACGGGCCGGACGACCGGAGGCTTGCCGGCGGCGGGATTCGGGGCGTCCTGCGGGGGCTTCCTGACGGGGGCCCCGGCCCGTTCGGGCGCCGGCGCGTGGGCTGCGGCGGCAGCCGCCGCCGGCTTTCCACGAGCCACCCCGCCGGGCGTGCCAACCGGCTGGGGCTGCGCTCCGGGCCGGGTCCCTGGCGAGACCGGGACGGGGGCGGGCCGCGCTGGAGTTGCCCTGTCCCCCTTCTTCCCCTTCGACGCGGCCTCCAGGGCCTTCGCGGCTTCCTGGGCCGCCCGGGCTTGAAGCTCCAGCTTCTGGGCGGCCGCGGCCACCACCTTGGCCCTGGGGTACTTGCGCACGACGTGCTCCAACATCCCCGTCGAGAAGGGCCGCATGTCCTCGCCCTCCTCGGCGAAGTGGAACCCGAGGTAAAAGTACTCCTCCGGCCCCAGGTCCTTGTCCGCGAGCAGGCGCTTCGTCAGATCCTCGCGGTCGTCGTAGATGAGGGCCCGGATCACACGCAGCCCCAGGTTCGCACGGCGCGAGGCGGGCGAGAGGTCCTTCGGGCTCGAGCGCACGAGGGCCACGGCCAGGAGGTAGCGACCCTCGGCCGTGATCAGGTGGTTCTCCCACAGGATCTGGAGGAGGGCCGCCATCCGCTCCCACTTGTCCTTGGCCCTCCCCTTCTTGAGGGCCTGCGCCTTCTGATAGATCCTCTTCCGCAGCGGCTCCGGATCGAGGTGCTTCACGAACTCGAGGAACGACCGGTAGTGCGGGTCTCCTTCCTCGAGCAGAGTCAGGAGGCGCGTGGCGGCGCGCTCCACGTACTTCTGCCGCGTCTCCTGGGGGAAGTCGCGCAGGATCGCGTTGATCCTCTGCGTGACCTCGAGGTCCTCGGTCTTCATGAGGAGGCCGAAGAGGCTCTCGATGGAGGTCGGCATTTTCCGGAGCGCGGCCTCGGCAGCCTCGCGCACCCGGTAGCGCGGGTCGGCGAGGAACGGGAGGATGGCATCGGCGACGTCCGACTGATCCGATGCCTGGATGCGGTCGAAGATGTGGATGTGCACCGAGAAGTGCGGCGATCGGTGGAGCAAGTCGATGAGTTTCGGCAGGACCTTTCTCGGAAGCTCGAGCTTCTGGAAGCCCTGGAGGGCATGCTGCGCCACGTTGTGCCAGTCCTCGTCGAGCATCGACTTCCAGAGGAACTGCTCCTCCGCGACCGAGAGCCTGCACTCCGGGATGAGCCGGTTGAAGGACACGAAGGCATGGCGCCGGACCTCGGGAGGCCACCTCGGCTCGGCCAGGGACCGCAGCACGGCGCGTCCCTTCGCGGCGAGCCGCTGCCCGCGGAAGTGCCCGAGGAGGATGGCGCCCGTGACGAGGATCGGCGGCTTCTTCTCGGCGTCCTTCCGCCGCAGGAGCCGGAGCACCATGGAGAAGATGGGCGCTTGCGCCCCCGTCGCCATGCGGTCCAGGGACTCGCAGACCGAAAGGGCCAGGTGCTTCTGGATCTCGAAGGGCTCGTCGGGGAGGATCTTGAGCAGGAAATGGAGGGCCGCTTTCCCGCCGATCCTCGCGAGCGCCGTGATGACCGCACGCTTCCCGTGGAAGTCCGCCTGAGAGTAGAGCACCTTGAGCTGGGGCACGACCGTCGCGCCCACGGCGGAGATCACCCCCATGGCTTGCTCGCGCACGGGGCCCGGCGAGAGGATGAGGGGCACCACCATGGAGGCCACGTCCCTCGCGCCGAGACGGGCGAGCGCCTGCAAGGCGACGAGGCGCAGGTCGTCGTGAGGCTCCCGGAGACAGCGGCCGAGGGACTGGACGACGGCCCTGGAGGAGAACCCGATCTCGGCGATCACGCGGATCGCCGCGATGCGGAGCTCCATGTCGTTCGACTCGAGGAGCTGCGTCAGCCTGCGAAGGATCGCATTCATGGTGCGTTGCGTTTCGTCCTCTGCCTGGAGACCGGGAGTTCGCCCTGCCGTAACCAGTTAAGAATTCACACGATAACTGGCCCCATCTCAAAAAAACAGTTTTTTTGGCGGAAAAACGCGCAGACCCTCTCCTGGGCACGGGCGCCGGCCTGTCTCCACAACCGTTTACTACACAATGCGTTACGACTCCTCGTACCGCCCTTCTGCCCGAGTGCTCGGTGGCAAAACACGGAAGGCAGCGTCTCGCACCGGCCCGCCCCCGAGCTCCCCCGGTACGCCGGGGGGACTCCTGGGACCTCGGTCCCCCTTCGTGTCCTCCGGGCCCATGTCGTAAGTCTTTCCCCCGAAGGAGACTCCGCCACCAGCCCACACATCCCTGCTCCCCGGAGCGAGCAGCCAGGAGAGGATCGCCCGGCGGGTGAGCGGCAGGAGGACGAGCAGGGCCAAGACGTCCGTCGCGAGCCCGGGCACCGCGAGGAGCACGGCCGCGACGCGGCGCGCCGAGAAGGGCGGAGAGGTCCTCCAGAGCCCGATCCCGGCCAGGAGCGTTCCGACGAGCCAGGCCGCCAGGCCGGGGAGCCCGAGCCTCCCGCCAACCTTCGTCAAGAGGACGAGCTCGAGGAAAGGGAGGAAAAGGAGCCCGGCGAGGATGTAGAGTAGCTTTCCCAAGCGCGTTGGAGCCTTCCCGGAGCCGGCGCAAGCCTACCGTCGCCGCCCGAGGGAAGCGAGAACCAAACGAAGACCCGCCGTGTCCTCCCCCCCTGTCCCTCCTTCCCCCGCTGGTCTCCCATCGACCCCCGACTCCCTTCCTGCCGCCGCCCTTGCACCGGCGCCCCACGAGGAGCTCGGGCTCCACGGCCTCGAGCCCGGGACCTTCGCGGGGCGCTGGCTCACACCCGGCGCCGGCGCCGAGATCGTCTCCGTGAACCCCGCGACGGCGGAGCCCATCGGGCGCGTGTGCTCGACGACGGCCGGCGAGCACCGCCTCGCCGTCGGTGCCGCAGCTTCCGAGCTCGTCCGCTGGCGAGCGGTGCCCGCTCCGCGCCGGGGCGAGCTGGTGCGCGAGATCGGCGAGGCGCTGCGCGCGAGGAAGCGGGCGCTGGGCCGCCTCGTGAGCGAGGAGGCGGGCAAGATCCTCTCCGAGGGCGAGGGCGAGGTGCAGGAGATGATCGACATCGCCGAGTACGCCCTCGGGCTCTCGCGCTCGCTCGGCGGCCGCACCTTCCCGAGCGAGCGGGCGCGCCACCGCCTGATCGAAGAGTGGCACCCGCTGGGGCCCGTCGCCGTCATCACCGCCTTCAACTTCCCCGTGGCCGTGTGGGCCTGGAACGCCCTCATCGCGGCCGTGTGCGGGGACACGGTGATCTGGAAGCCCTCGGAGAAGACGCCGCTGTGCGCCCTGGCCGTGATGAGGATCGTCGGCGAGGTCATGGCGCGCGCGGGATTCCCCGCCGTGTTCAACCTCGTCTCGGGCGGCCCCGAGGCGGGTGAGCGTCTGGCCTCGGACCCCGCCGTCCCCCTCGTCAGCGCCACCGGGAGCTGCCGCATGGGGAGGAAGGTCGCCGAGGCGGTCGCGCGGCGGCTCGGGAGGACGCTCCTCGAGCTCGGCGGGAACAACGCCGCCGTCGTCCTCGACGACGCGGATCTCGACCTGACCCTCCGGGCCATCGTCTTCGGCGCCGTGGGCACCGCGGGCCAGCGCTGCACCTCGACGCGGCGGCTGATCGTCCAGAGGGGGATCGCGGATCGGCTCGAGGAGCGGCTCCTGAAGGCCTACGCCTCGATCCGGGCCGGCGACCCCCTCGAGCCCGGGACGATCCTCGGCCCCCTCATCGATGAGGCCGCCGTTCGGGCCTTCGAGGAGGCGGTGGAGCGGGCCCGGCGCGAGGGCGGCGAGGTCCTTTGCGGCGGGCGGCGCATCCCCCGCAGGGGTTTCTACGTGGAGCCCACCATGGTCCGGGCCCGGCCCGACATGCCCGTCGTGGGCGAGGAGACCTTCGCGCCGATCCTCTACGTCTTGCGCGTGAAGGATCTCGATGAGGCCATCGGCGTGCACAACGCCGTGCGCCAGGGGCTCTCCTCGGCGATCTTCACGGCGTCGCTGCGGGCCGCGGAGGCGTTCCTCTCGGCCTCGGGGAGCGACTGCGGGATCGCCAACGTGAATTGCGGGACGAGCGGCGCCGAGATCGGGGGCGCCTTCGGGGGCGAGAAGGAGACGGGGGGAGGCCGCGAGGCGGGCTCGGATGCCTGGAAAGTCTACATGCGCCGCCAGACCTGCACGATCAACCACGGGACGGACCTGCCCCTCGCCCAGGGGGTCGTCTTCGATGTCTGAGGCCCGGGAACCTAAGAACGCCGCCCCGGCGCCGTCCTCATCGGTGGAAAGGCGAAGGGATGCACCCCAGTTGACCGATCGTGAGCTGCTCGACCGCTACCTCCAGGGCGACGTCGGGGCCTTCGAGGCCATCCTCGGCCGCCACGA
>JACQVW010000131.1 GCA_016209535.1 Planctomycetota bacterium
GCGCCCGCCCGCGAGGACCTGGCGGCAGAGGGCCTCGGCCGCCTCGGGCTTCGGCCCGGTGAGCTTGCTCGCTCGCTCGGGCTGGTCGGCGTCGGGGACCTGCGCCACGAGGGCGGCCACGTCGAGTTTCGTCGCTTGCATGAGTGTCGTCCTTCCTCCTGCCTTCCTGCTGCCTTACTCCTGGCTCCCTCCTGGCTTCCTCCTGACGCTCTCACAGGTGCCACGGCGCCCGCATGGGCTGGCTCACGAGCCGGTTCGCTTCCTCATCGCCCACGACCTCCTCCTTGACGGGGTCGAACCGGATCTTCCGGCCGACGCGGATCGCGACGTTCGCGAGGTGGAAGATCGTCGCCGTCCTGTGGGCCGCCTCGGCGTTCCCGCCGGCGGGCTTCCGCGCCCTCACGGCCTGGGCGAAGCTGAGGAGCGGCTCCGGATCGGGCATCGCGAGCACCTTCTTCCGGTCCTCCTGGCCGAGGTCTTCGAGCCTCACGCGCCGCTCCTGCTTGCGGTTGTAGCGCTCGCCCCACTCGCCCGAGTCGAGGACCAGGGTGAAGCCGTCCGAGTACTTGAGCTCCACCCACCCCCACATGCCGCAGGCGTCGGGGTGCGCCGGCGGCCCGTGAGGCTCGACCTCGACGGGCGCCGTGTCGTCCTTGCCGTAGATCCAGGTCACGGGGTCGAGGTGGTGCTGGCCCATGTCGGCCAGCCCGCCGCCCTCGTAGTCCCAGTAGCCGCGGTGGGTGCCGCCGAAGCGATGGGGGTGGTAGGGCCGCATGGGCGAGGGGCCCTGGTACATGTCCCAGTCGAGGTTCCGGGGCACGGGCTCGGGCTTCGCGTTCACGAGCCCGCTCCACTCCTTGACCTTGAAGCCGCCGCGGAGGATCGCGACGCCCTCGCACGGCACGAGGAGCCCCGACTTCATGATCTTCCTCGTGAGAACGTTCTCCTTGCCGTGGCTTGCGCCGAAGCGGCCGAAGGTGCCCACCTGGAAGATGCGGCCGTAGCGCCGCTCCGCCTCGGCCACGGCCCGCCCCTCGGCGATGAACCGCGTCATGGGCTTCTCGCACAGGACGTCCTTCCCGGCCTCCATGGCGGCGATGGAGATGAGCGCGTGCCAGTGGGGCGGCGTGGCGATGGCCACCACGTCGATGTCCTTCCTGTCCAGGACGCGGCGGAAGTCGGTGTAGGTGGTCTTCTGGTCGGCGCGGTCGAGCCAGCGCACGTCGCAGGAGGCGAGCCGCTTGGGGTTGAGGTCCCGCATCTCGCCGAAGGTCCCTTCGCCCCGCCCGCCGCAGCCGATCAAGGCCCCGCCCACGGTCTCGCTCGGGGGCGTCTGGCCGGGGCCGCCAAGGACGTGCCGCGGTACGATCATCACGGTCGCCGCGGCGGCGATCGAGCCCTTCAGGAACCGCCGGCGGGTCATTCGCTGCTTGCGTGTGGCCATGGGTCACCTCCTCGGGTTGGCCCCGGATCCCTGGCATCCTTCGCCCGGGATCCTGGGCATCCTCCGCCCCGGATCGGATCCCCGGCATCCTCCGCGGACCCGGCGGCGCGTGTAAGTGTCTCCGGTCACGGCCTCGGCTGCCAGGGGAAAGCCGGTGGACCGGTGGACCGGTTTTTCGCGTGAGCCGCGGCGCGGCGCCGATACCATGGAAGCTCAGGAGGTAGCTTCTGGACGGAAGCTCCGGACGGAGGCTCCAGAAGGAAGCTCCGGAGCGAAGCTCTCGACGGAGGCTCTGGAGCGATGCTCCGGAGGGAGGGTGCGCATGAGCTGGCTCGAAGGACGGAGCGGCGCGGCGGCGGGCGTCGCGCTCCTGGTGCTCCTCGCGGGGCGGGGAGCGGCGCCGGCGGAGCCCGGCCGGGTCCGCGCATACCAGAAGATCAGCGACACCGAGGGCGGCTTCGCGGGCGTCCTCGACGACATCGACGTCTTCGGCGCGTGGGCGGCGGCGCTCGGGGACCTGGACTGCGACGGCATCGGCGACATCGCCGTCGGCGCCCCCAACGACGACGATGGCGGTCAGGCCCGCGGCGCCGTCTGGATCCTCTTCCTCCGCCGCGACGGCACCGTGAAGGCCCACCAGAAGATCAGCCAGACCGAGGGCGGCTTCACGGGGGCCCTCGGCGACGTCGACCTCTTCGGCTACTCCGTCGCCTCGCCGGGCGACCTCGACGGCGATGGGGTCCAGGACCTCGCCGTGGGCGCCCCCGGCGACGACGACGGCGGCGAGGACCGCGGAGCGGTGTGGCTCCTCCTCCTGGGCAGGGACGGGAAGGCGCGCGCGAGCTGGAAGGTCAGCGCGGCGGCCGGCGGGCTCGCCGAGGCGCTGGCCGACGCGGACGGGCTCGGCTCCTCCGTGGCGCCCCTGGGGGACCTGGACGGCGACGGGGCCCTGGACCTGGCCGCCGGCGCGATCGGCGACGACGGCGCGGGCACGGACCGCGGCGCGGCGTGGGTCCTCTTCCTCGGCTCCGGGGGCACTCTGGAGCGCTACCGGAAGCTCGGCGACGGCGAGGGCGGCTTCGACGGCGCGCTGGACGACGGCGATGCCTTCGGCGCGTCGCTCTGGCCCCTCGGCGACCTGGACTCGGACGGCGTCCCGGAGCTGGCCGCGGGCGCCTCCGGCGATGACGACGGCGGCCGCGACCGCGGCACGGTCTGGATCCTCTTCCTCGAGCGGAGCGGCACGGTCAAGCGGCATCGGAAGGTCAGCGCCCTGGAGGGCGGGTTCACCGGCGCCCTCGACGACGCCGATGCCTTCGGGATCCGCGCGGTCTCGGTCGGCGACCTGGACTCCGACGGCGTCGCGGACCTCGCCGTGGGCGCGACCGGCGACGACGACGGCGGCCGCGACCGCGGCGCGGTGTGGCTCCTCTTCCTCCGGGGGGACGGCACGGTGAAGGGGCACCAGAAGATCAGCGACGTCGAGGGCGGCTTCACGGGCGCCATCGACGACGGCGACGGCTTCGGGAGCGCGCTCGCGTGCCCCGGGGACCTGGACATCGACGGCGTCGAGGACCTCGCGGTGGGCGCGTGCGCCGACGGCGACGGCGGCCCAGCCCGCGGGGCCATGTGGATGCTTTTCCTCGAGGGTGCGGGGCCGCCGGAGGCCCCTTTCGTCCGCGGGGACTTGAGCGGCGACGGCAGGATCGACGTGAGCGATGCCGTGCGCCTCCTCCTCCACCTCTTCCGCGGCGCCGCGGTCCCGTGCCTCCGGAGCGCCAACGCCGACGGGAGCGCCGCGGGGTCCGGCGAGGAGGCTCCGGAGGAGATCGGGATCACCGACGCGATTTGGATCCTCCAGTACCTGTTCCTCCGCGGGCCACCCCCACCTCCGCCCTTCCCTCGCTGCGGGCCCGCGCCGGGGCCTAGCAGGATCGGGTGCGATGTCCCCCCGCGCTGCGGGGCGTGAGGCGCCTGACAGCATCTTTCACTTTCGACCACGGCATCGGTTTCACCTTGGCCTCATCGATCTCCAGGCTGCGCCGCGCGATCTCGGTCGCCCAGGCAGCCTCGATGTCCGGGGCTTCCTGGGCGCCCATGCTTGCGAGCAGTCGCTCTGCGATGCGGGCACGTTCAACCTCTCCCGCGGCCCCGCGATTCCGTGCCTCCTGCCGCCGGCCTTGAAGCGTCCGAGCGCCGCGGCTATCTTCGGCTCCGCCGCACCATGAGCCCTCCGACAAGCCTCAAGAGCCTCAAGGGAACCAAGAGCCTCACGAGCCTCGCCGCCGCGCTCGCGCTCGGGCTCGAGCTCGCCCTCGGGCCGGCGGCCCCGGCCGCCCCGGCGGGCGAAGACCTCGGCCTCGAGGCGCCCCCGGGCTTCGAGGTGTCGCTCTACGCCGGCGACGCGCTCGCCACCGACATCCACTCCATGACCGTCGACGCCCGCGGCCGCCTGGTCGTCGCCGGGCGCGGGTACGTGAAGACGCTTCACGACGAGGACGGCGACGGGCAGGCGGACCGGGCCGCGCTATTCGCGGACTTCCCGAGGAGCGGGGCCCGCGGCATGTGCTTCGAGGGCGGCGACCTGATCGCGACCGGCGACGGCGCCGTCCTCCGGCTCCGGGACTCGGACGGCGACGGCCGCGCCGACGAGACGCGGGCCCTCTTCCGCGCCCGCTCCGATGGCGAGCACGCCGCGAACGGCATCGCCCGCGGTCCCGACGGCTGGCTCTACCTGATCACGGGCAACGAGGGCGGCATCGGGCGCGACCATGCCCGGGAGCCAGGCTCGCCGGTGAAGGAGCCCGAGGCCGGGGCCGTCGTGCGCTTCTCGCCCGACGGCGCGGCGACGCAAGTGCTCGCCCACGGATTCCGGAACCCCTACGACCTCGCCTTCGGCCCCTTCGGGGAGATCTTCACGGTCGACGCCGACGGCGAGCGCGTCCACCACCTGCCCTGGTACGCGCCCACGCGGCTCTTCGACGTGGCTCAGGGCATGCACCATGGCTGGCTCATGCGAGGCTGGATCCGGAGCTGGTCCCGGCCGGCCTGGTTCCCCGACAGCGTGGAGCGTGCCGTCGAGATCGGCCGCGGCTCCCCCACGGGCGTCCTCGTCTACCGGCACCAGGCGTTCCCGCGCCGCTACCGGGACGGCGTCTTCAGCGCCTGCTGGACCTTCGGCCGCATCTACTTCTTCCCCCTCGAGCGGCGCGGCGCGACCTGGCAGGGAAAGCTCGAGGTCTTCCTCCGAACCACGGGCGACGTGGGGTTCGCCCCGGTGGACCTGGCCGTCGGCCCCGAGGGAGACCTTTTCGTGGCCATCGGCGGCCGCGGCACGCGGGGGAGCGTCTTCCGCGTGCGCTGGCGGGGCCCTCGGGACTCCGGCCCCGGGCCGCGCGATCCACTGCGCGCCGTCCTCGCCGCCCCGGAGCCCCTCTCGAGCTGGTCGCGGGCCCGCTGGGAGCCTGAGGCGAGGCGTCTCGGGCGGGCGGCGTTCGAGGCCGCGGCGCGGGACGAGAGCCTCCCGCTCGAGGAGCGGGTCCGCGCAATCGAGGTCCTGGCGGACCTCTTCGGCGGCGCGGGCCTCGAGACGGCGCGGGCTCTCCGCCACGGAGACCCGGAGCTCGCGGCGCGCGCCGTCTGGTCGCTGTCGCGAGGGGCGAGCTCGAGCGAGGCCCGCGGGCTCATCGCCGAGATGACCGCCTCGCGAGACCCGCGGGTCGCCCGCGCCGCCTGGGAGGCCCTCGCGGCGCTGCCTCCGCCTGCGGACGGCGGCGATGGCGGCGGCGCGAGCGAGCCGGATCGCGCGAGCGAGCCCGACTGGCGCTCGGGCCTCAGCGCGGCCGAGCGCCGCGTGCGCTGGGCCGCCCTGTGCGCCGCCCGCGGCTCCTGCCGCTCGAGCTACGAGCGGGCCCGCTCGAGCCTCGGGGGCACGGCCCGCGAGCGCCTCGCCGAGCTGTGGATCGCGAGGCCGGATTGGAAGGACGGAGAGCGGATGCAGGACGGCAAGCGGGTGAAGGACGGCAAGCGGGTGAAGGACGGAGAGCGCATGGAGCGCTGGCTCCAGGCGTGCCTCGAGGTTTGCGAGGGCGAGCGCGATCCCTCGACCCGCCTCGACGCCGCCCGCCTCCTCCAGATCGCGCTCGGCGACGTGGCCAAGGGCGAGAAGCTCGAGCCGGCGTTCGTCGGCTACGTCGCCGCGAGCCCGGAGGCGGCGCCGGCGGAGCTGCGGGCCGGCGCAGCGCGGCGCCTCGCACGGCTCTTCCCGGCTGGCAGCCCCGAGCTCGACCGCGAGCTTGGCCGCGTCCTCGCCATGCTCGGCGAGGGGGAGCCGGGGCTCCTCGAGCGCCTGGCATCGCGCTGGAGCGAGGGGAGCGCCCCCGAGGACGACCTGCACGACCTCCTCGTCGCCGCGCGTCTCCCCGGCGAGCGCTCGGAGGAGGTGTCCCGGCGGACCGCCCGCGCCCTCCTGGGGCTTCTCGAGAAGCTCGAGGCTCGGGGCGCGCGGCCTGCGGACCAGGTCCCGGAGCTCCTCGAGGAGGTCCTCGGGCGCTCGCTCGAGCGCGACCCGAGGCTCGCCGGGCTCCTCGCCGGCGATCCGCTCTTCGCGAGGCCCGGCCGCGAGCTCTACGCAGGCCGGCTGCCGCGGCGCGAGCGGGAGGTCGCGACGCGGAGGATCACGGCCGCCATCGCGAGCCTGGAGCCCGCCGAGGCCCGCGCAGCCTGGAGCCCGGACCTCGTGCGCCTCGTGGCCCTCTTGCCCGAGGAGGAGGCCTTGCCTCTCCTGAGGGAACGCTCCGAGGATCCCCGGCTCGCGGACGCGATCGCCCTCGTCCTCGCCGAGAGGCGCCGTTCCGAGGACCGGGGGCGGCTCGTCGAGGCCCTCGGCTCGGCGCAGCCGCGGGTGGCGGCCGCGGCGGCCGGCGCGCTCGCGGCCTTCGAAGCGGCGGCGCCGCCCGCCGAGGTCGGCGCCGCCCTCGATGCCTTCCGGCGCCTGAGCGACCGGAAGGAGGCGCAGGAGGCCTGCGAGGCCATCGCGCGCCTCCTCGCGAGGTGGACGGGCCAAGAGGTCGCCAGCGTCCAGGCAGACCGCGGCCCCCGCGAGGCCTACGAGGCGTGGTGGGCCTGGTTCGCCAAGGCGCACCCCCAGGAGGCCGAAGCCCGCGCGGCCCTCGCGGGGGCCGGTGTTGCGAGCTGGCGCGAGCGGATCGCGAGGACCGACTGGTCCGCCGGCGACCCGCGCCGCGGCGAGGCGGTCTTCGAGCGGAAGGGCTGCTCCCGCTGCCACCGCGACGCGCGCCGCCTCGGGCCTGATCTCGCGGGCGCGGCCCAGCGCTTCTCGCGCGAGGACCTCTTCGCGGCGATCGTCGAGCCGAGCCGGGACGTGGCGCCGGCCTACGCGACGACGACCATTGCGACCCGCTCGGGCAAGGTCCACACGGGAGTGCTCATCTACGACTCCCAGGAGCTCTACCTCCTCCAGACCGGGCCCGACGAGACGGTCCGGATCCCCGGCGAGGACGTGCAGCTCCTCGAGCCCGCCGCGACCTCCTTCATGCCGGCGGGCCTCCTCGATGACCTCAAGGACGGCGAGATCGCCGACCTCGACGCGTACTTGAGGACGCTCAGGGGCGGCGAGAGGCCGTGAGCGCGATCGGGACGCTGGGACCGCAGGGACGCATGCCTTGATGGGATCCCGCGGGGCGGCTACCATGGCTCCGGTCCAGCCGGCGGAGACAAAGAGAAAGGAAGTGACCATGGACAGGAGTGCCCTCCGGAAGGAGCGCAAGCGCCTCAAGCGGCAGCGCAAGCGGGAAGAGCTCGAGAGGAAAAGGACGGAAGGCCGGAGCCCCTCCGCCGTCCTCTCGGAAGCGCGTGGGCCCACCGTGTGCTACATCAACGAGAACTGGCGCGAATGCCGTTCGGCCTCCCTGCTTGTCATGAAGGGGCTGCGAAGCGGCCGGTGGGCGCTTGGGGCCTTCCTCGTGGACCTGACTTGCTGCGGCCTCAAGGATTGCTGGGGCCGGCTCGAGATCTCGAGGCGGGAGCGCGATGATGTCCTCGGCGCACCCGCCGACATGGGGTTCGAGTACGAGCCCTTCGACCTCGAAGCGGCCAGGCGCCTCGTCGCCGGCGCCATCCGCTTCACGAGGCAGAACCGCCTCCGCCTCCCCTCGCGCTACGAGCGTTGGGCCGCCATGCTCGGGATCACCGGATTCGATCCGCAGGCCGACCTGACGGGCTTCGGCCGGGACGGAGACCCCTCGAAGCTCATGTACATCGGCGCCCGAGCCCACCTCGAGCATCGGCTCATCGGGGAGTCTCTTCGCGATTTCATCGAGCGGACGGGGCTCCAGTTCATCTTTGGGCCCGGTCCCGGCGAGCCGTTGGACTTCGCCGGGCGCCCCGAGGTGAAGTACGTGGAGCCGGAAGACCTCGACGGCGAGGAAGCCGGGGACGCGGAAGACGACGACGTGCTGGAGGAAGGGTTCCAGCTCACGCACGCGAGGCTCCTCGAGGGGACGCGCCGCTGGTGCTTCGAGAACGGGGCGGCTCCGCACAGCTTGCTGCCCGAAGCCGTGGACGTCCTGCTCGCGGCGCTGGCGGAGGTGGACCTCGGCGACGGAGACCCGGAGGATGCGGCCGACGCCTACGCTCGGCTCCTCGACCACGCCCTCGAGCTCCAGGGCGAGAAGCCGGCAAGCGAACTGGAGCCGGCCCTGGCGCAGGTCCAGGGCTTCATGCAGAGCCTGGAGTCGAAAGGGGAGCTCATCGCGGCCCTGGGCCTCGCCGACGAGGGAGAGGGGTAAGGGAACGGAAGTAGGCGGTGCTCAGCGGCGGCGAGAGGCCGCGGAAGAGGCCTCGCGGACCGCGTCGAACATCGCCACGATGTTCTCGACCGGCGTCATCGCCTGGATGTTGTGGACGCTGTTGAAGACGAAGCCGCCGCCGCGGCCGAAGACCTCGCAGCGCCTCAGGACCTGCTCGCGCACCTCCACGGGCGTCCCGAAGGGCAGGACCCGCTGCGTGTCGATGCCGCCGCCCCAGAAGACGATCCGGTCCCCGTACCGCTCCTTGAGCTTCTCCGGCTCCATGCCCGCCGCCGAGCACTGGACGGGGTTCAAGATGTCGAACCCGGCCTCGATGAAGCTCTCGATGAACTTCTCCACGGCCCCGCAGGAGTGCTTGAAGGTCCTCCAGCGCGTGCAGCGGTGGATCCAGCCGTTCACGCGCGCGTAGTAGGGCATGTAGAGCTCCCGGAAGGCCTCGACGGAGCAGAAGCTCGACCGCTGGGTGCCGAAGTCGGTCCCGCAGATGAAGACGGCGTCGACGGCATCCCCCACGGCCTCGTGGATCCTCTCGAGGTTGGCCAGCGCCACCTCGCACTGCCGCTCGAACACCCGGTGGATGTACGGCCGGCGGGTCAAGGTCGAGACGTACCACTCCGCGATGTCGCGGATGCCCCGCGGCCGCTTCAGGAACGGCGCCGGCACGAGGGCGATGTCGCCGAAGGCCGTGCCGCCGAAGGTGGCGATGACCGCGCGCCCCGTGGACGCGGCGCGCTCCACCTCGCTCTGGAAGCGGGCCAGCTCGAGGTCGGTGATGGGTCCGAACTCCTCGGTGTTGTCCGCGGGGTCCAGGCGGTCCTCGTCGATGGGCTCCTGGCGGATCAAGGTGTCGAAGAAGAAGCTCTCGCGCGGCATCTTCGCGCTGGGTGGGGCCGTCCTGTCGCCCTCGGGGTAGATGTAGACGTCCCCTCGCGCGTCCTCGGTGGTCACGAAGCCCTCGGACACGAGGACCTCGAGGCCCTGCGGCGTCCTCCAGGTCTTCCAGCGCTCGTTGGGGAAGCCGAACATCGTCTTCCACGGGAACACGCCCTCGACGTCGATGCCCAGGGCCTCCTTGAGGTCGTCGTCGATCCAGCCGAGCATCTGGTAAGGCTCGTGGACCTTGACGGGCCTCCGCTCGAGGCCGAATCGCTCGCGCAGCGCGGCGACGCAGCTCACGTGCATGCCCGTGGTCGGGGTCCCGCCGAAGTCGACGGGGATGCGGTCCGGAGCCTTGTGGCTCAAGGCGGCGACGACGGTGTCCCTGCGGGTCATGGCGGCCACCGTAGCTGTAGATGGGATGAAGAAATGGCGGAATTGGGTGACACTCTTGGGCGCCGAGCCGGGCCAAGAGACTGGCTTCAAGCGTAGAGGCCCTGTGGTGACATGACA
>JACQVW010000120.1 GCA_016209535.1 Planctomycetota bacterium
CGCGGAGCTCGCGCGCCTCGAGTCCCTCCTCCCCGGGCGCTTCGAGGCCCCCTTCCACCGGGCCCGGGCGCTTCTTCTCCTCGGGAGGACCGAGGAGGCGAGGGCGGCGCTGCGCTCGAGCCTCGCCCGCCGGCCGGGCTTCGCCCCGGCGAAGGCCCTCCTCGCCGAGGTCGAGGGCCGAGAGGGCGGCGAGGCGGAGCCAGCAGGACCGGCATGGGGCCGCCACTGGACCGCGGCGCACCGGGCCTTCCGCGAGAGGCGCTGGGAGGAGGCGGCGCGCGCGTAC
The DNA here is from genome assembly GCA_016209535.1 of Planctomycetota bacterium. Taxonomy (GTDB): domain Bacteria; phylum Planctomycetota; class UBA8108; order UBA8108; family SXIK01; genus JACQVW01. Next base: position 287 of record JACQVW010000120.1, read on the forward strand.
GGCGAGATGGTGCGCCTCGAGGAACGCGGCGGGGAGCTCTTCCTCGGCTCCGCGGTCGAGACCCGCCTGGGCCGCGGCATCGCCCGGCTCGAGGCCGGGGACCGCTCGGGCGCGGCCCAGGACTTCGCTGCCGCCGCGGCACTCTGGCCCCGCTTCCTCGAACCGGCGTTGCTCCTCGCGGTCGCCTGCCACCGCGACGGCCGGGCGGAGGTCGCGCGGCGGGCCTTCGAGGAGGCCTACGAGCGCGCCCCGTCGCGCGACGAGGCCGCCTTCTGGATCGTCGCCTCCTTGCGGCTCCTCGGCGACCACGAGGAGGCCCTTCGCTGGACCGCGGCGATCGAGCGGGACATCCTCCGGGAGCAGGCGAGGACCCTGCTCCTCATCTTCAGCGAGCGCTGGCGGGAGGCCGCCGAGGCGGGGAGGCGGGCGGTGGAGCGGTGGCCCGAAGATGCCCTCTGCCACGCGCTGCGGGCCCTGGCGCTGGTGATGGACTCCTGGGGACGCGCCGGCGCGGGCTACGAGCGGGACGTGCGGGCGGCGCTCGAGTCCGCGAGGCGCGCCCGGGACCTGCGGCCGGAGAGCGCCGTGGCCCACGCCGTGCTCGGGCTGGCCCTCCAGTCCAACGAGGGCCCTGCCCGCGCCACGGCGGCCATGGATGAGGCCTTGAGGCTCGACCCCGACCACTGGATCTGCCTCTACGCGGCGGGGTGGGTCGCGCGCCGCCAGGGCCGGTTCCAGGAAGAGAAGGCGCTCTTCCGCCGCGGCGCGGAACAGGCGCGGGCCCGCGGCTTGCGCTTCGAGGAAGCGGTCTGCCGCCTGAACGCCGTGGACTTCGGGAACCCGAGGGCCGCCGGCGATGAGCTTCTCCGGATCAATGCCGCCTGGCCCCTGGGCGATGCGTGCATGAACCTCGGGTTCGGATACAACGGGTGGCTCCGGGACCCGTTCCAGGCCGAGGCCATGTTCCGGCGGGCCCTTGAGCTTGCCCCGGCGCGTCCCCGGCGCTACGGGGACCTTGCCCGGGCTCTCGAGGCGCAGGGGAAGTACGCGGAGGCGCTCGCGGCCGCCGAGGAGGGGCTGAGGATGGCCGATGACAGGCCGGACCTCCACAACACCCGCGGGCGCGCCCTCGAGGGTCTCGGGAGGCACGACGACGCGCTCCAGAGCTACTTGCGCTCGCTCGAGCTTGCGCTCGACCCCACGCCGCTCCAGTACGACCGGGGCCGCCCGCTGGCGGCGCAGCCCCTGCTGCGCCTCCTCCAGCGCTTCTTCCAGCGTCCGGGAAAGCCGGGAGGCGACCCGCGGCTCGACCCGCTCGGGGCGAGGCTCCTCGAGCTCGGCGAGGCGGCGTGGAAGGACCCCGCCCTCGCGAGCCTCACGGCCATGGTGCTCCTGCGCGCCCCCGCGCGCCGCGACCCGGCGAAGGCCCTCGAGCTGGCCCGCCGCGCCGCGGCGGCGGCAAAGGACGAGGACGACCTCCGCGATGCGTTCACCACGCTGGCCGCGGCGCTCCGGGAGACCGGCGAGCCGGCGCTCGCGATCCGGACCCTCGAGGACCTCGAGCGGCGGGCCGGCGCCCGGCGCCGCCCGGAGGAGATGCTGGCCGCGTTCCGTGCCGAGGCCGAGGGCCGCTTCGTCTCGTACGCCACCGTCGATGCGCGCTGGACGCAGCGCGGGAGCGTCGCGGCCCCGCGGGTCGCGAGCGGCAGCGCCGACGCGGAGGAGAAGCGGGCCGCGCGGTATTTCCAGGCGCGGCTCCTTGCCGAGGAGGGCCGGCTCGAGGAGGCCGAGCGGGCCTTCCGCGAGCTGGCGGACGAGGATCCAGCGCGGCCAGAGCCCCTCCTGCGCGCCGTCGAGTGTCTCCTCGGCCGCGAGAAGGCGGCCGAGGCCGAGGCGTACCTCCGGGGGCAGCTCGTCGCGAAGCGAATCCAGGCCCGAGAGGCATGGGAGCGGTGGAGTGCTCTCTGCTTCGCGGACCTCTCGCTTGGGCCAGGCGATGTCTTCGCGCGGCTCGGCGGGGGTCCGTACGAGGACGGCAAGGGAGACCCGCCGGCCTGCGCCGCGGACCTGCGCTGGCTCCTCGAGCGCCTCGCGGCCGGGCCCTGGTTCGGCATCCTCTGCGGCTCGAAGGAGGACCGCGAGGTCGCCGGGCGTCCCTGGTCCCGCGACCGGTTCTTCGCTGGCGGCAGCGCCGCCCGGGGGCCCGCTTACTCCGACCCGGACCTCACGCGGGAGGAGGCCCTCTACCAGGGCCTGCGGAGGTTCGTGGAGCCCGAGCTCCGCGCGGGCTACCGCATCCCGCTCCCTCGCGGCGCCTACCGCGTCGCCCTCCACCTCTCCGTCGCGCGCTGCCCGGCGCCGGGCGAGAGAACGGCGGAGCTCGAGGTCGAGTCGCAGCCGCTTGCGAGCTGCGCGGAGCTGAAGCTCGACCTCGCCACCGCCTGCCGCAGGTCCTGCGAGGTCGCCGTGAGCGACGGAACTCTGAACATCGACATCCACCCCGGGGTTTCTGGCATCCACGTGGCCGCGATCGAGATCGAGCGCCGCGAGTGAGGCGCCGGTCCGACCGCGCTGTCCTCTGAGTCCTCAAACGACCCCTTGAAAGGAGGGAGTCCGTCATGAGCACCACTCTATCTGTTCTGTCCCCACGCACCGTCTTCTTCCCTGTCCTGCTCGCCGCGCTTGCGGCGGCGCGTCCGGCGCCCGCCGGGACCCTCCGCATAGGCACCCTCGACGCCTCGTCGCACGGGCCGGCCGCCGTGGCCACGGGATTCCTCACCGGCGACTTGAGGGATTCGCTGGACGGCCACATCGGCGAGCTCGGCTTCGATGGCTACGAGCTCCTGGAGGCCCCGGCGCTCACGGAGGAGTTCCTCTCCGGCGTCGACATCGTGATCCTCCACAACGTCTACGACAACCACAACCCCATGAGCCCGCCGCTTTCCGAGGAGGAGCAGGGTGCGCTCCTCGAGCGCGTCCTCGCCGGCGCCGGCGCCCTGGTCATCGCGGACGGGGCATGGCCTGCGCAGCCCGCGGCAGCGGAGGCACTGGTGGCCCCCTTCAGCATGAGCATCGAGGGGACCATCCCGGACGCGGACGTGAGCAGCGTCGGCGATCCCGCGGCCCACCCCGTGACGGGCGGGCGCTTTGGCGAGGTGACGTACATCAAGACCTTCTACGCCGGCTGGTTAACCGATCTGGGCCCCCACGCTGCGGCCCTGGCCACGCTGGCGGCCAACGGCGAACCCTCGCTCGCGGTCATCGAGGAGGGCGCCCTGGGCGCAGGGAGCGGCCGGGTCGTCCTCCTGAGCGATGCGGATCCCCTCGGCGATGCCGATGTCCTTCCCGGCCAGCTCACGTTCCCCGAGCACGAGGCCCTCTTCCTCAACACCGTGGCCTGGCTCTCCGAGGGGCGCGAAGGGACTCCTGCCTGCGACACCCACTGCCTGGGCATCGAGATCAGCGAGATCGACGATGCCGGCAACAACACCCGCGTGACCGCCCAGGCGATCGACGACGGGGACGACCTGGTCCTCTACACCTTCACGGCGCGGCGCGGGGTCAGCTACTCGAAGACGATGGGCCCCCAGGCCGAGCGCTCGGCCGATTTCGGCCTGCCGTGGGGCCAGGAGTGCACGATCATCGTGACCGTGAGCGACGGCTCGAACTGCGTGCCCGAAGCAGCGGACGCGAGCTGCCAGCGCTCCTACCGCGTGCCGCCGGAGCCGCCGGCGGGCCGGCAGCAGCCGGGCGACTGCAACCAGGACCGCAAGCTCGACATCTCGGACGCCGTTTGCGTCCTCGGCTTCCTCTTCCTCGGCGCGCCCGAGCAGCTCCCCTGCGGCGACGGCTCGGCGACCGGCGCCGGGAACGTCTCGCTCGCCGACTGGCAGCTTGACGGCAAGGTCGACCTCTCCGACGCGGTCGGCCTCCTCCAGTTCCTCTTCAGCGGCGGGCCGCCCCACCCCCTGGGGAGCGAGTGCGCGGGGATCGCCGAGTGCCCCGAGGCCTGCGGAGGGTAGCCGTCCGCAAGAGCGGGCCGCGCCGGGCGGGTCTCGAGCGCCTTCCCAAGCGCGCCCTGTGACCGCAATTGATACACGTGTCCGTTTTCGACCGGACACATCGGCCTCCGGGGCAGGCTCCGCCTGGCCGGGGCTCTCCGGTGGGAGCTCGGGCCATTGCCGCAACTCAAGATGTGGCCTTCGTCTGGAGCCTCGCGATGCGAGCCCCGCCGGCGGGGGCCCGCGCTTTGCGCCACGGTTCGGCGTGGCGACCGGACGTCATGACAAGCCCTCGGACCCCTTCCCCTTCGACCGGAGGCTCAAGGTCTGCTTGCAGCACTTCTACCCGGACGTCGCCGCCTGGCTGCTCAAGGAGCGGCCCGTCTCGGTCCGGGAGGTGGACCCGAAGGTCCTGGCGGTCCAGGAGCGGACCTCGGACAAGCTCCTCTGGGTCGAGCTCGCCGGGAAGCCCGACGTGGCCCTCCACGTCGAGTTTCACACGGAGGGGCGAGGCAGCGTGCCGGAGCAGACCGCGAGGTTCCTCCTGCTCGCGGGCCTGGCGAAGGAGGTCCGGGAGCGCGGGGCGCGGCTCGCGAGCTTCGTGGTGTACCTCGACAGGAAGACCTACCGGGAGGACCCGGGGCGCTTCGAGCTCCCCGCGGCAGGGCGAACGAGCCTCGTCGCGACGTACGAGGTGGTGAAGCTCTGGGAGCTGGACCCAAGGCCGATCCTGGAGCTCGAGAGCCCCGGGCTGTGCCCGCTCGTGCCCCTCATGCGTGGTGATCCCAAGGAGCTTCTTGTAAAATCGGCGGAGAAGATCCGGAAGGCCTCTCCGAAAGCGGTCCCGGAGCGAGTCAAGAGGGACTTGCTGAGCATCCTGGCGGTGTTCTCGGCCAGGGTGATCGAGGACCGCGAGCTCGTGAGGCGAGTGACTCAGGAGGTTTGGCGCATGGGCGACAACTGGTTGATCGACGAGATCCGCGAAGAGGGCCTGATCCAGGGTCGCGCCGACGAAGCCCGCCGGGCCGTCCTGCGCGTCCTCCTGAAGCGCTTCGGTAGGGCGCCGAGGGGGCTCGCCAAGCGCCTGAACAGCATCGCGAGCCCCGAGCGGCTCGAGGCGCTCCTCGACCAGGCCCTCGACTGTCCGAGCCTGGATGCCTTCCGGAGACTTGTCGACGGAGGGTGACCTCGCTCCCTGCCGGCCTCGCTCTCTGGGAGCGGCCGGCCCGCGACTAGAGATTCTTCTCCCGGCCCCCGGCCGCCTTCACCCACTCGACGCTGAAGCGCGCGTGGAAGATCGTCTCGCCCTCGGCGCTCCGCGAGTACGTGACGTGCAGCGTGCCGTCCGCGGCCTGGATGATCGACGGGTACGACGCCGACTCGGCCGCGTCGCCGCCGGGGCGCGGCTCGAGGGGGCGCCTCCAGGGCCACGTCGCGCCCTCGTCGGGGGAGAGCCAGACCGAGAGGGACCGCCGGCCGCTCTCGGTGTCGTTGTTGACGAGGGCCCAGAGGCCCTCCCGGAGCGCGATCACCTCGAGGCCAGAGCCCGGGTTGGGGACCTCCGTGTCCCGCGCGAGGGTCCAGGACATCCCGCGGTCCCGCGACTCGCTCCGCAGCATGCGCTTGGGCGGCGGCCCGTTGTCTCGGAGGTAGGCGACGAGGGTCCCGTCCTTCCTGCGGACGACGCTCGGCTGGACGCTTCCGGCGCCCACCAGCGGCCGGCTCACCTGCCACGTCTTCCCCCAGTCGTCCGTGAAGGCCATGAGGGAGAAGTCGAAGCCGTCGGAGTAGAGGGGGACGAGGAGCCTCGAGTCGTCGAGGACGACGGGGTGGGGGCGCGGCATCCACCCGAGCCGCGTGAAGAGCTTGTCCTTCGACTTCTCGCGGGCCCTCGCGATCCAGCCCGAGGCGAGGGCCGCGGCCACGCCGGGCACGCCCTCGCGCTCGAGCTCCGCCATCCCGCGCTCGACCTCCTCGGCGAACTCGGGCCCCGGCTTGAGGAGCACGGCCTTCTCCTCGTCCCAGAGGGGCGGGCCGTCGCCCGTGTAGCGGCTCGAGACCTTGCACTCCAGGAGCGCCGTGTGCCACTCGTTGGCGAGGATCACGGGCCAGAAGAGCCAGAGCTTGCCGCGAGGGTCGATCACCATGCAGGCGTTGCAGTCGGGGAAGCCGGGGTTGTCGGCGAGCACGAAGGGCGCGGACCACTCCGAGGCCTTGCGCCGGCGCGCGCCCAGGACGGCCACGTCGTCGGCCCTCCGCTCTCCCGAGCCGCGGTACCAGCAGGCGAGGAGGCTCCCGTCGGGGCACTCGACGATGCAGCTCCCGTGGTTGTGGAGGCGCTCGGGCGGGAAGATCGGCCCGGCCTCGTAGAGGGGCTCGGCGGACCCGGCGGCGAAGAGCGCGAGGACGGCGGTGAGGGCTGGGGCGGTCATGGGTTCTCCTCCTTGCCCACAGCATACACCGAGTCCTTCGACCTCAGGTAGATCCTGCCACGCGCGAGGGCCGGCGTGGCGATGAAATGGCCGTCGAGGTGGCTCTCGGCCACGACGTCTTCCTTCGGGCCCGCCCGCATCACCGTGCAGTCGCCGTCGGTGCTCAGGAAGTAGACCCGACCGGCCGCGGCGACCGGCGAGGCCTTGAAGTCGCCCTGGAGGCGCCGGCGCCACCGGAGCTCGCCCGTCTTGAGGTCGAGACACGAGGCGATCCCGTCGTCGCGCACGCCGTAGGCGTGGCCCTCATAGACGAGCGGCGTGGGGCAGTCGGGGGTGACCTTGTCGTACTGCCAGCGCTTCCGCGTCGCGCTCACGTCGCCCTCGCCGCCGGCCTCGACGGCGATCATCTTCCCGAGGCCCTGCACGCTCGCCGAGCAGGCCACCACCATGCCCTCACCGGCGCCGGGGGACGCCATGGTGCGGCCGTAGGGGTGGTCGATCTTGAGGCCGCTCGAGATCCAGAGACCCTTCCCCGTGACGGGGTCGTACGCGGTCACGTGGTCCGCGCCCGAGACGATGAGCTCGAGCCGGCCCGCCGCCTCGAGGAGGACCGGCGAGGAGTAGGAGTCCGTGGCCTCGCCCTCGCAGGGCAGGTTCCGCTCGGTCTTCCAAACGTCCTTCCCCGTTCGCTTGTCGACGGCGAGGACGTAGGAGGGCCCCGGGTGCTGGCAGCAAAGGTAGAGCAGGTCGCCGCCGAGCATGGGCGAGGAGCCCATGCCCCACAAGATGCGGTACTCGCCGTGGTCCCTGGCCAGGTTCCGGCGCCAGACGACCTCGCCAGCCGCGTCGAGGCAGCTCAAGTCGCCCGTCCCGAAGAGGAACCAGGCGCGGTCTCCCTCGGCGGCGGGGGTGGGCGTGGCCATGTTGTGGAGCTGGTGCGCCTTGAGGCGGCCCGAGCCCACCACGCGGTCCCAGAGGACCTTCCCGGTCGCCGCGTCGATCGAGACCGCGTGGAGCGCGTCGTCATCGGTCTGGGCCGTGATGTGGAGCCGGCCCGAGCTCACCACGGGGGAGGAGTTGCCCCAGCCGGTCAACCTCGCGGTCCAGAGGACGCCGTCGTCCACCGACCACCGCTCGGGGGCGGGCCCCGCCGCGACGCCGCGGCCGCCGGGGCCGCGCCAGACGCTCCACTCCGCGGGGCTCGCCGCCGAGATCGCGGGCGAGACCGCCGGGTCGGGCCTCGACCCCAGCTCCTCGAGGAACGCGGCGAGGTCGCGGAGCTCCTCGAGGGTCCGCCGGTTCAAGAGGCGCTCGGGCATGAGCGACGTCTCGAGGGGGGCCCGGAGGACCACGTCGGACGGCGCGAGGCGGCGGACCGTCTCCTGGCCCGCGAGCGTGATCGCCTCCGCAGTCTCCTCCGTGACGAATCCCGCGTGCGGCTCGCCGCTCGACGTCTGGAGGAGCACGCCCCTGAAGCGGTCCGCGACGACCTTCGAGGGGTAGACGAGAGCATCACTGATCTCGGCACGGGCGAGGCGCCGCGTCACGCCCGCGAGCTCGGGGCCGAAGATCCGCCCCCCCTCGAAGCCCTCGCCGCCGTGGCAGGAGGCGCAGCGGGCGGCCTCGAAGACCTTGCGGCCGCGGGCCGCGTCGCCCCCCCGCCAGGCCTCGGCGAGGAGGAAGGCGTGAACCTCCTCGTCGCTCCGCTCGGGGACAGCCCCCACGGACCCGGGGTCGAAGTCCCGGCCAAAGCGCGTCGCGTACCAGCCCTTCCAGAACGCACGCCCCGCCTCCACCTCGGCGTCGCGGGGACGCCGCCCGCCCTCGCCCTCGGTCTCCGGGTCGAAGTCGGGCCGCCTCGCCCCGGTGGAGGCCATGAGGAGCCGCTCGAGGGGGCGGAAGAGGTCGCTGCGGTCGAGGTAGCGGCCCAGGGCGGCGTCGAGGACGCGAGGCTTTGGCTCGATCTCGAAGCGCGCGTAGACCTGTGCCAGGATTCGGGCCACCGCGTGGACCACGTCGCCGTCGGGGTGCAGCAGCCCTTCGGCGAGGACCTCCTCGTTGTCGGGCTCCGCGCCCTGCCGCGCCAGGGCGCGGAGCGCTGCGCCGCGAAGCTCGGGGTCCGAGAGCCTCAGGTACTCGTCGCGGAGGAACGCCGCGGCCCTGGGGTCCCTGACCCCGCCGAGGGCGCCGAGGATGCGCCGCGCCGCGTCGGGGCTCCCGGCCCTCCGGTGGAGCGCCGCGAGCTGCGCCGCCGCGTCGGGGGAGCTCGCGACCAGCTCGATGAGCACGCCGCCGAGTGGGCTCGAGAGGTCGATCTCCCCCAGGCGGCGCAAGAACGCGCCGCGGTGGCGCTCGCCCAGCTCGGCGAGGACCGTGGCCCAGAACTCGCGGAACTGGAGCCCCTTCCCGGCGAGGTCGGCGAACCAGCCTCGCTGCGTGCCGAGTACCCAGCGCACGGCGCGGTCCTCCTCCTCGGCGCTCCAGCCCGAGGGCAGGCGCGAGAGGGCCTGGGCGAGGTGAAACTGGGTCACGGGGTCCATCTCCCTCTCGAGCTCCGCGAGGATCCTGCCGAAGGCGGCCCCGGCGCGGTGCTCGCCGAGGAGCCGCGCGAGCTCCCACCGCACGTCGCGGTCCGGGTCGGGGAAGGCGGCGAGGAGGAAGCCCTCGACGCGCCGCAGGGTGGCCTCGTCGCCCTGGAGCGCGCGGCGGAACCGGCCCAGGACTCGGAGGAGGTCGAGGCGGTCCTCCTTCGAGTCTCCGGGGGACGCGCGGTCGAGGAGGAGGCCGGCGACGCGGCGCACCTCCTCGTCCGGGGGCGGCTCGCGGCGCAGGTCCGCGGCCACGAGGGCCCGGATGCGGGCCTGCGTCGCGTCGCGCGCCACCGCCTCGGCGAACCAGGTCTCCCTGGGGAGGTGCGAGAGCGCCGTCATGGCCACGTAGCGCACGAGCCGCACCGGGTCCTCGAGCCGCGAGATCACCTGCCGCCGCAGCGCGGGGTCGGGCGACCGGACGATGGCCTCGAGGGCGCGCCGGCGCACGAAGGGATCGGGGTCGTCGATGAGGCGCTCGAGGGGCGAGCCCGAGCCGCGCGCGCCCCGGAGCCCCAGGATCCAGGCGGCCTGGGCGCGCAGCTCGGGGGCCGGGTCGGCTGCGAGGGCCGCGACGAAGGCCTCCGGCAGCTCCGAGAAGCCGGGGAGGCAGAGGCGCACGGCCCGGAGGCGGTCCTCGAGGGGGCGCGAGCGGTCGAGGGCCGCGTCGCGGAGCGAAGGCTCCGCCCGGTCGCCCAGCTTCGCGCGGATCTCCTCCTCGCGCAGGCGGCTCCACTCGCTCCCGGGCTGCGGCAGCGCGAGGAGCGCGGCGAGGAGCCGTTCGCGGCCCTCGGGGAGGGGAGGCCAGGGGGGGAAGAGGGGCGGCGCGCCGGCCGCCGTGAGCTCGCCGCGCGGGTCGTGGACGATCCTCCAGACGCCCTGGCCGTGGTCCGAGAGGAGGAGGCTCCCGTCGGGGGCGACCTCGATGTCCACGAGGGCGAAGCCGATCGGGTGGCCCCCGGCGTCCTTGGCGCCCGGCTTCGGACGGGCGAGGACCTCCATCGACGCCTTCCAGCCCGCCCCGCTCCGCTCGAGGAAGAACGCGAAGAGGCGGCCCGAGGCCTCGTAGCCTCCCGTCGTGGCGGACTTGGTGAGGTAGTCGCAGACGAGGTAGGCGTCGCGGTAGCGCTCCGGGAGCTGCGAGCTCTCGTAGAATACACCCCAGTCCGGCGAGCCGCGGCCGACGTCCAGGATGCCCGGGAGGTTGTCCACGTAGTACGGAGGGTAGGCGCCGACGTCCTGCCAGCCCTGGTCCCCGCCGGCGGTCCAGTGGTGGAGGCGCACGGGCCGCCACCAGGGCATCTCCACGTGCCACTCCATGTCGCTGTCGAGGCTGAAGAGCTCCCCCAGGCGGCTCATGCCGAGGTTCGGAGCGTTGCGGCCGCCCGTGGCGAAGCACTCCCAGCGCGAGCCGTCCGGCGAGAAGCGGAAGACGGAGCACGACCGCTCGAAGAGCGCGGGCGACGTCTCCTCGGTGATGTGAACCCTCTCCCGCGTGCCCCCTCCGTCCCCCGTGATGAAGTAGATGTGCCCGTCGTGCCCGCGCAGCACCGCGTGCGCGTCGTGGTCGCCCCCCGTCGAGAACCGCCTCCCGAGGCGGCCCCGGTGGACGTACCTTCCGTCCTCCTCCTCGAAGAGCTGGACCCCGTCTCCTCCCACGGCGTAGAGGCGGCGCCCCCAGACGAGGAGCCCCTGGGGCCCGCGCGGCCCGAGGCCCTCCGCCACGACCTCGAAGGCGTCGAAGACCGCATCGCCGTCGGAGTCCTCGAGGCGGCGGACCTGGGTCCCGTCGCCGACGAGCAGGCGTCCCTTGCCGTCGAGCGCGATGTCGTAGCTGCCGCCGGTGAGCTCGGGGCCAGCGGCCTTGTAGACGCGGAAGCCCGGGGGGACCTCGAAACGGTCCTCGACGAACCTCGGCGGTGCCCCGAGGGCCAGGACGGCGAACGCGATGGACGCGAAGGACAGGGGTTGGATCACGCGGGTCTCCTCGACGCCCCGGCGGCCCTGCGTCGGGCGCGCTCGAGGGTCACCGCCATGGTCGGGTCCGTACGGAGGTCCTCGCGCGCCGCGAGGCGCTCGAGGACGGCGGAGGCTCGGGCGCCGCCCCAGTTGCCCAGGGCGGCGATGACGTTCCGCAGGAAGCCCTCGAAGCGGGCGCGCCGCACGGCGCTGCGGGGGAAGCGGGCGCGGAAGCCCTCCCGGTCGAGGGCGGCGAGGTCCTCCAGGGCGGGGTCCAGGTTCTCCGGGCGCGGCTCGAGCTCCGGGTCCGCGCCGGGGACCCCCTCGCGGCGGTTGAAGGGGCAGACGTCCTGGCAGATGTCGCAGCCGAAGACGAGGCCTCCGAGCGCGGCCTCCAGGTCCTCGGGCAGGGGGCCCCTGTGCTCGATCGTGAGGTAGGAGATGCAGCGGCGCGCGTCGAGCTCGCGCGGCGCCACGAGGGCGCCCGTGGGGCAGACGTCGATGCAGAGGCGGCAGGAGCCGCAGAGGTCCTCGGCCGGGGCGTCGGGCTCGATCTCGAGCGTGGTGAGGATCTCCCCGAGGAAGAAGTACGATCCGCGGGCGGCGTCGATGGCGCAAGCGTTTTTCCCGATCCAGCCGACGCCGGCCCGCTCGGCCCAGTCGCGCTCGAGGACGGGTCCCGTGTCGGCGTACCAGCGGTGGCGGCCCCCGAAACGGGCCGCGAGGGCCTCGCAGGCGCGGCGGAGTCTCGCCTCCAGCGCCCGGTGGTAGTCGTCGCCGAGGGCGTACGAGGCGATGCGGCCGCGGCCCGGGGCCGGAGCCGCCGCCTCGGGCCCTCCGGGCTGCCGGTAGGTGACGGCCGCCGCGATGACCGTCCGGGCTCCCTCGAGGAGGCGCCGGGGGTCCTGGCGGCGCTCGAGGGTGCGCGCGATGTAGTCCATCGACCCCGCGAAGCCCCGCTCGACCCAGCGCCGGAGATCCCGGGCGTGCGGCGCGGGGCCCGCCGGAGCGAAGCCGACGCGGTCGAAGCCGGCCGCGAGGACGAGGGAGCGGACCTCCTCGCGACCGGCGAGGGGGGCCGTGGGCGGACCTGGATCGCTTGAATCTGGCGGCACCGTCGCCTATATTGCCATGTTTTCCAGGCGGGAAAAGGGGGAAGACGAAACACGTGTTCCCCGAGCACGGGAACAGCGACGCGCCCAGGAGAGACCTTTGAGAACCACGACGAGCGAGACACGACGAGGCCAGCGCGATGTCCTCCACCACTTCCGGCATTGCTCCTTCTCGACGGGGGAGCTGGCGAGGGTGCGGTCGCTCCTCGACGAGCACGGGAAGAGCCTGATCCTGCCCTACGACCAGTTCATCGAGCACGACTGCAGGCACCTCGAGGCGGACTCGGACTCGGGCGACCCTCACTACATCATGCAGCTCGCCCTGGAGGGTGGTTACACCGGGGTCGCGGTCCACTACGGGATCTCGAAGCGCTACTGGTCTCGGCACGAGGGCGCGGTGCCCCTGGTGGTGAAGTTGAACGGGAAGACGGCGATCCCGTCCCAGGCGAGGGCCTTCTCGTCGCTCACGGCGAACGTGGAGGACGCCGTGCGCGTGGGGGCGGTGGCCGTCGGGTACACCATGTACTACGGCTCGCCGCGCGAGTCCGACGACTTCCCGCAGCTCGCGAGCGTCCGGCGCGAGTGCGAGCGCTTCGGGATGCCCCTCATCGTGTGGGCCTATCCCCGCGGCGAGGACATCGACAGGAAGGGAGGCCCCGACACGAGCTACGCCCTCGAGTCCGCGGCCCGGGTCGCCATGGAGATGGGCGCGACGATCATCAAGAGCAACGTGCCGAAGGCGGCGAAGCCCGACTTCCTCGAGAGCTCCGGGGTCCCCTCCTACTACCGGAAGCTCGAGAAGGAGCTCCAGGAGATGCCCGCCGACGAGGCCATGCAGGCGCGCGTGGACCGCGTCGTCCAGGCGGCCCAGGGCGTGCCGGTCCTATTCAGCGGCGGCTCGGAGCTGGGGGACGACGACCTGCTCTACCGCGCCGAGGTCTGCGTGAAGGCCGGGTGTCTCGGCTTCATCTTCGGGCGCAACATGTGGAAGCGGGAGAAGTCGAAAGCCCTCGAGGTCACGGAGAGGCTGAAGGGCCTCCTCCACGAGGCGGTCTAGCGGCGAGGCGGCGGCGAGAGGAGTCGAGGTGCCCGGGAAGGACGGCGGCAGGGGCAGGGCGACGGGCCCGGCGCGGGCCGTCTTCGTCGTGTCGGGCGTGGTCCAGGGCGTCGGCTACAGGTACTGGGCGTGCGATGCGGCGGAGCGCCTCGGCCTCGCGGGGTGGGTCCGGAACCGGGCCGACGGCAAGGTGGAGGGCGTGGCGGAGGGGCCGCGCGAGGCCCTGGAGGACCTCCTCGAGCGCCTCTGGCGCGGGCCCTCCTTCGCGGAGGTCCGGGACGTGAAGGCGACCTGGGAGCCCGCGGTGGGGGACCTGCGTGGCTTCGAGATCCGGCGGTAGGGGCGGGGCGGAGGCC
>JACQVW010000121.1 GCA_016209535.1 Planctomycetota bacterium
CCATCTCGCGGGCCATGCGCTGGGCGAGGGCGGCGAAGAGGCCGGCGACGAGGGCGAAGAGGACGGGGAGGAACCAGATCGACTCGACGACGAGGACGGATCCTGAAGTCCCGCTCGAAAAGAAGATCTCGGTCGACGTGGGCACGGCGACCTCGATCTGGACGGAGACGACGGCTCCGACGAGGACGGCGAGGAGGAGGGGGAACCACGCGAAGAGGTTGTGTCGGGACTTCGACAGGAGGCAGCCGACGCCGATGCCGAGGAAGCAGCCGAGGAGGATGAAGTTGGCGAAGTAGGAGAGGAGGCGGACCTGGGCCGGCAGCCACCGGATCAGGGCGACCTCGAGGAAGAGGACGAGGAACGACGACAGGACGACGCGGAGCTCGGGCATAGGGCGCGTCAGGATACCGACCGCGGTCCTCGCGTACCAGCGTTCCGCTCAAGAAGTGATGGGAAATCCAGCAGCCGCGGCACTCTACGGCGTCCAGACCAAGGCCCTCGTGCGAGCCCTGAGGCGAAACCTGGATCGGTTCCCCGCGGACTTCATGTTCCAGCTCACGACGACGGAGTTCGAGAACTTGAGGTACCAATTTGGCACCTCAAGTTCATGGGGCGGGAGGCGTCATAGACCCCACGCGTTCACCGAGCAGGGGGTCGCCATGCTCTCCAGCGTCCTTCGCAGCAAGCAGGCGGCCCGGGTCAACATCGAGATCATGCGCGCCTTCGTTCGCCTGCGGCAGATCCTCGCATCCCACGTGGATCTCGCCCGCCGCCTCGCCGAGTTGGAGAGGCGGTACGACGCGCAGTTCAAGGCCGTCTTCGATGCCATCCGCGCGATCATGGACCCTCCCGAGCCGAAGAAGGGCCGGGTCCTCGGCTTCCAGGCGCGCAAGGAACGCCCCGCCTCGGACCCCATGGTGCCCTCGGCCCGCCGGCGCTTGCGACGCCGGCCCGCGGCCCGGTAGACTCCCGGCGTGAAGGCGAGGCGAGGCAAGCACGGCAGGACCGCGGCGGTGTGGCTGGGGGTGGTGGCGGCTGCGCCCCTCACCCCCGCCCCGCCCTTCGCGCCAGCTTGAGGGCGATGTCCGCGTACTGCTCCACGGCGGCGAGGACGTCGCGCTTCGCGATTCTCTCGTGGTCCGTGTGGGCGTCGAGGATGGAGCCCGGACCGAAGAGGACGCGCCTCCCGACGTCCTTCAGCGAGGGCGCGTCGGTGCCGTAGGCGACGACGGTCTCCGGGTACCCTTCGACGCCCTCGAACGCGGCGGGCTCCATGCGCTTCTCCTCCGCGAGCTCCACGCGAGGGTCGGGCCTCCCCGTCGCGGGGTCGAGGAAGCAGGGGAGGAGCCTGCGCCACGCGTCCTCCGCCTCCGTCACCACGCGCACGAGGACCGTGGCCTCCGCCGACGGGGCGAGGACGTTCGCCGCGACGCCGCCCGAGATGTCCCCCACGTTGACCGTGGCCGAACCCAGGCGGTCGCTCCTCCCGAAGTCGGCCTCGAGGACCTTCGAGAGGGCGCCGACGAGCCGGTGGATCGCGCTGTCGCCCTGCTCGGGGTAGGCCGAGTGGCACGGCGTGCCGTGCACCTTCACCCGGACGCGCAGCACCCCCTTGTGGCCCAGGGCGGCCTTGCTCTCGGTGGGCTCGCCGACGACGACGCAGCCGGCGCGGACGACCTCGTTCGCGGCCCGCGCGCCGGCGTTGTCCGTCTCCTCGCCGACGACGAAGAGGTACCCGAAGTCCCGGAAGCCCCGCTCGAGGAGCCGCGCCCCGGCCCCGAGCATCGCCGCCGAGATCCCCTTCGTGTCGCAGGCGCCGCGGCCGTGGAGGTGCTCCGCGTCCTCCCGGAAGGGCACGTACGGCGGCACCGTGTCCATGTGCGTGCAGAAGAGGACGGCAGGGCGCTCGGGCCCGGCGATCAGGTTCCGCCGGCCCGGAGCTACCACCTGGCTGCGGACCGCGAGGCCCAGGCGGCGCAGCGCGCCCTCGAGGTACGCGGCCACGGGCTCCTCGTTCCCCGTGATGGACTCGATCGAGATCAGGTCGCGGGCGGTCTGGAGCACGTCGATGGGGAGCATCGGGGCCATGGGTTCACTCCTTCGAGCTCGAGGCGGTCCGCTCCTCCCCGCGCTCGGCGAGCACGCGGTCGAGGATGCGGTCGGGGTCGTCCCAGCCGGTCTCGTCCTGGACGTCGCGGCAGGCGCCGAGCACCTCGCCGAACCACGGCGAGGGCACGAAGCCGCGGGCGAGGAGGTGGCGCCCGAGGACGACGTCCTTCGGAGCCGACCTCTCGACGGCGAGGTCCTCCATGCGCCGGAGGAACTCGTCGCCCGAGGGGAAGACGCGCGCCAGGGCGTCCTCCGTCGTGCGGCCGAAGTGGTCGGCGCGGGCCAGACGGTGGAGGACCCGGGCGTTGATCCCCGCCTCCTCGAGCCGCCGCGCGAGGCGGCGGTAGGCTTTCGGCGAGGCGCCGCCCTGGGGGAAGGTCGCGGGCGCGAGGTGGAAGCGGACGAGGCCGCACACCTTGGCGGTGAGGTCGCCCGGAGCTCGGAGGCGCGAGAGGAAGGCCTCGGCCACGGGCACGCCCCGCTCCTCGTGCTCGGGCGAGCGCACGCGGTCGCCGTCCACCACCGTCGTGAGCGGCTTCCCGAGGTCGTGGCAGAGGGCTCCGAGCATCACCGCCAGGTCCTCGGCCTCGCCGCCCGTCCTCGAAGCGGCCGCCTCGTCGACGACCATCAGCGTGTGCTCCCAGACCGTGCCCTCGGGGTGCCAGACCTTGTCCTGCGGGACACCCACCATGCTCGCGAGCTCGGGGAAGAAGCGCAGCAGGCCCGTCTCGCCCAGGAAGGCGAGGCCCAGGGACGGCCTGCGCGCCTTGAGGAGGAGCTTCCGCAGCTCCTCGAAGATGCGCTCGCCCGGGAGGTCCGAGATGTCGATCGCCCCGCAGATGCGGCGGAGCTCCTCGTCGGGCTCCATCTCGAAACGCGCCCGGAACTGGGCTACGCGGAGGGCCCGCAGCGAGTCCTCGGCGAACTTCGCCGCGTCCGTGGCGCGCAGCATCTTGCGCTCGAGGTCGCGGCGACCGCCGTGGGGGTCGAGAACCTCGCCCGTGAGGGGATCGAGGCCGATGCTGTTCAAGGTCAAGTCGCGGCGGCTCGCGGCCTCGGCGAAGTCGAGGGTCGGGTCCAGCTCGACCAGGAAGCCCCGGTGGCCGCGCCCCGCCTTCGAGTCGCGCCGCGGGATCGAGAAGTCGACGTCGAGGCCCTTCACCCGCAGCACGCCGAACGACTTTCCCACGGCGATCACGTCGCCGAACGCCCCGAGGACGCGCTCGAGGGCACCGAGCTCGAGCCCGTAGACCTCGAAGTCGTAGTCCTTGGAGCCGAGGCCGAGGAGCCAGTCGCGCACCCAGCCGCCCACGAGGACGGCGCGGCCGCCCGAGGCCCCGATTGCCTGGACGACGGCGAGGACGGCCGGGTCCAGCGGAGCCGGCGGCGCCATCAGATCTGCTCCACGTGGCGCTTCAGGGCCACCGTCGCGCGGACCCACGCCTCCCGCGTCCGCTCCGCGAAGGCCTTCCAGCCCGGCCCCGTCGCGAGGCCCTCCTGGCGTACCGTGACCCACACGCCGTCTCCCTCGGGCCGCAGCTCGAAGCGCACGGTCATGGGGCCGCGCCGCCCCTCGGCAGATTCCTCGAACCAGTCCGAGACCTCGAGGAGCTCGGGAGGCTCGAACGCGGTGATCGTCCCCGAGGCCCTGGAGCCGTCCGCCCGCCGCAGCGAATAGGAGCCTCCCTGGAACATGTCCACGATGGCGGCCTCCAGCTCGAGCCAGCAGAGAATCTCCTCGGGCTCGACGAGGGCCTCGAAGACCCGCTCGGGCTCGGCGTCGATGAAGATCAGGTCGGCGACGGAGTCGTCCATGGCGGATAGTATAGCTCGGGGGCAGGGGCAGCGACCGAGCCTTCTCGAGAAGAAGACTCCGCCGAGAGGACCGAAAAAGGACCGAGAGAGAACCGAGAGCCAACCGAGAAGAAAGGAGCGCGACCCATGGTGGCACCGTCCGCAGGCCTCGCCGTCATCCTCGCGGCCGCCGCGGCCCTCGGCGCAGGGGGCGGGGGCGAGGGCAAGAGCGCGACGCGGTTCGAGAAGGAGCTCGAGATCATGGCGAAGGGCGGCCGCGCCGTCGCGATCGGCGAGCTCCTCCGGGAGATGGCCGCTTCGGGCGACCCGAAGGCGATCGCGCTGATCCCCGCGGCGGGAGTGGCGCTCTTCTCGCACAAGAACTACGAGGCCGCCGTCGAGGCCATCGCGGGCCTCGAGGACGAGGCGGCCGTCCAGGCCCTCGCCGGGGTCCTCAGGAGGGCCAAGGACTACCGCCAGAGGACGCTGGTCCTCGAGGCCTTCGGCAAGCGGAGCGACGCCGCGACCCTCGAGGCGATCGCCGCCGAGGTCAAGAGCGGGATCGTCCACGTCCAGGTGGCGGCGATCCGGGCCGCGAGGGCCAGGAAGGAGCGAGGGCCCATCGGCCCCCTCGTCGAGGTCCTCGAGGGCCGGTGGAAGGCCCGCGACAGGACGTGGTACGAGGCCCGGGA
>JACQVW010000009.1 GCA_016209535.1 Planctomycetota bacterium
TCGGGGACCCGCGTGATCTGGAGGTCGCCGCCCTACGGGATGCCGCCCGTGGTGGTGCGCCCGGGCATGGCGCCGTCCGAGAAAGAGAGGCTGCGGGCGCTCTTCCTCGGTCTGCACGAGGACGAGCGGGCGAGGAGCATCTTGAAGCACCTCCACATCGACCGCTTCGAGCCGGGCGATCCGGGCGCGTACCAGTCGGTCCACGAGGTCATGAAATGGGTGGAGTCCCAGGGGAAGAGATCCTGAGCGCACCGTCTCGGTGCCGGAGGTGAGGGAATGTCGCTCCGGGCGCGCATAGCGGCCTACGTCGTGGCGCTGGCGGTCCTCCTCGTCGGCGGGATGGCGACCGTCGCGACCCGCTGGGTCGCGAACGAGCACCGCCGGCACGAGCTCGAGACCGCGCTCGCCCTCCTCCGCGGCGCCGCGATCGTGGCGGAGAACCACGTCCTCACCGACGACCGCGTCTTCCTGCGGAACCTCCTGGCCACGCTGAAGGAGACGCACGCCCACCTGCGGGAGCTGTGCCTGGTGAGGGACCGGAGGGCGCTCGCCCACACCTTCCCGGGAACGGTGCCGCCGTTCCTCCTGGAGCCCGAGGACCCGTCCCTGGCGACCCGCGGCGGCTACCCCTCCGTCGCGGACGGGGACGGGCACCCGGTGTACGTGCTCTCGGCCCCGATCCTGGGAGGGAGCGGGGGCACGATCTCGGGGCTGATCGCCGAAGACGACCTGGAGGCGGAGATCTCGGAGCTCCGGGGGGCGATGCTGGCCCTCGGCGGCGTCTTCCTCCTCGTGGGCGCGGCCTTGAGCGCCTGGGTCTCGGGGGCGATCACCGCCGTGGTCCGGAAGCTCCACGCCAAGCTGAAGGCCCGCGCCCGGGAGCTGGAGGAGGCCCATGCGGAGGCCCTGAGGCTCATCGATGACCTGGAGCAGGCCCGCAGGGCCGCCGAGGCGGCGAACGTAGCCAAGAGCGAGTTCCTCGCCAGGATGAGCCACGAGCTCCGCACTCCCATGAACGGGGTCATCGGCATGACGGCCCTCGCGCTCGACACCGAGCTGGACCCGGAGCAGCGGGAGTACCTCGAGCTGAGCAAGGCCTCGGCCGAAGCGCTCCTGAACATCATCAACGACATCCTCGACTTCTCGAAGGTCGAGGCCGGAAAGCGCGAGCTCCATCCCGTCGACTTCAGCCTGCGGGAGTGCCTGGACGGCGTCCTGGACGTCCTCAACCTGCGGGCCGAGGCGAAGGGCCTGGAGCTCCTGTGCGACCTGCCGGCCGACGTGCCGGACGCGCTCATCGGCGACCAGGGACGGCTGCGCCAGATCCTCATGAACCTGGTGGGGAACGCGATCAAGTTCACGGAGCGCGGGGAGGTCTGCGTCGCCGTCCGGACCGAGGAGCGAGGCGAGGGCGGGGCGCTGCTCGGCTTCAGCGTCTCCGACACCGGGATCGGCATCGAGCCAGAGGCGCGAGGGCGGCTCTTCAAGCCCTTCGAGCAGGGGGACGGCTCGTCGACCCGGAAGTACGGAGGGACGGGCCTCGGGCTGGCGATCTCCGATCAGCTCGTGGCGATGATGGGCGGGCGGATCTGGGCGGAGAGCGAGCCAGGGAAGGGCAGCACCTTCCGCTTCACGGCGCGGTTCGGGCTCGGCCGCGCCCAGGCCCCCCAGCCTCCCGCTCAGGCCAAGGGCCTCCACGGCCTGAAGGCGCTGGTCGTCGACGACAGCGCGACCACCCGCGGCATCCTGGAGGGCATCCTCTCGAGCTGGCAGATGAAGCCCGCGCCCGCCGCCGGGGGAGCCGCGGCGCTGGCCGCCCTGAGCGCCGCCCGCGAGGCCGGAGAGCCCTTCGACCTCGTGCTCCTGGACGCCCACATGCCGGAGATGGACGGTTTCGCCCTGGCCAAGCGCCTCGCGAAGGAGCGAACCCTGGCCGGAGCGATGGTCATGATGCTCTCCTCCACGGGACGCCAGGCCGAGGTCGCCCGCTGCCGGGAGCTGGGCGCCGCGGCGCACGTGACGAAGCCCGTGAAGCCGTCCGCCCTCCTCGACGCGATCCTGAGGAGCTTGGGGGCGAGGTCCTTCAGGGTCGCGGCCGAGCCTCCGGCCTCCCGGGAGCCGTGCTGCCAGCACGGCTGCCTGCGGATCCTCGTGGTGGAGGGGAGCCTGGTCAACCAGGCGCTCGTCGCGGCGATCCTCGAGAAGGCGGGGCACTGCGTCTCGGTCGCCCGGGACGGCCCGGAGGCACTGGAGGCCCTGGAGCGTCGGGAGCTCGACCTGGTGCTCCTGGCGGTCAAGCTTCCGGGGAAGGACGGGCTCGAGGCTGCGGCCGCGATCCGGCAGGGGGAGAAGTCGGCGGGCCCGCGCGTCCCCATCATCGCCATGACGAGCATGGCCCAGCCGGGCTACCGCGAGCGGTGCCTGACCGCGGGCATGGACGGCTGCGTGCCCAAGCCGATCCGCCCCGAGGAGCTCTTGAAGGAGATCGACGCCGTCCTCGGGAAGGGCCCTCGGCCCCAGGTCTCGGCTTCGAGGCTGCCTCTCGACTCCGGGGAGCGCGAGCGAGCCCAGCTTGCGCCCGGCAGTGTTCGCAGTAGAATGTGAGTCCTGGTAAGCTGAAAACTATGTATCGGAATATGGAGCCTATCATGGACCGCATCATCGGCGTCACGGAGCTCCAGCGCAAGTTCGCGGCGATCTTCGACGAGGTGGCTACGAAGCGCATCGCCTACATCCTCACGCGAGGGAGCCGGCCCGAGGCTGCGATGATTCCCTATGAAGAGTACGTGAAGTTCGTCAAGTCCAGCGACGGGGGCGCGCTGGCGCGCTTCGACAAGCTCTGCGCGCGGATGGCAGTCGCCAATGCGAAGTGTTCGGAAGAGGAGGTCGAGGCTGACTTGCGAGCGGCAACGCGGGAAGTGCGCAAGAAGAGATGATCCGCGCGGTCCTGGACACGAACATCGTGATCCGCGCGATGATCAAGCCCCAGGGCACGGTCGGGCCGATCCTCGGCAGGCTTCGCAACGGGGACTACCTCGTGGTGTACTCGCAGCCGCTCCTCGACGAACTGCTGGAGAAACTCGCTCTCCCTCGAATCCGAGACAAGTACAAGATCGACGACGAGGCTGTCGAGGCCCTCTTGGGACTCCTCGCCCTGCGGGGAGAGCTCGTCACCCCGTCTCGGAAGGTTGCTGTCTGCCGCGATCCGGACGACGACGCAGTCCTCGAGGCCGCCCTCGCTGGCCAGGCGGGGTACGTCGTGACCGGGGACGCGGATCTGCTCGTGCTCAGGAAGTTCGAGGGCGTTCGCATGGTCACACCGCAAGCGTTCCTGGACATCCTCGGCTGAAGGAGTGCGCGGGCCATAGCGCCGCAGGCTGCGCGCCCGCCCGGAACGCGGAAAAGGCAGAGGGCAGCCCTGCAGGTCCACCCTCACGAGCCGACGCAGCGAAACCCCAACGCCCTCGCCGCGGTACCCTGCTGGACGTCATGGGTGGCGAAGACGAGCTGGCCCCCTCGACTCTCCTGGAAGAGGAGCGCGCTCGCGAGGTGGATCGCGTCCAGCGAGCGGATGGCCGTGGGCATGGGGAGGGATGCGCGGCGCAGGACCGGCCGCGTCACCGGGATGAAGCCCAAGGTGGCCTCGATTCGAGCCAGCTCCTCGTGAGCTCGGGCCAGGTCGTCGTCGACGAGAGCCCCCTCAAGCCGTAGCCTGTCGAGGACTCGGCGAGACTCCAGGGCAAGGAGCTCGCTCGAGTAGGCCGACTCCCATTGCCCCCACAGCGCCAAGGGGTCTTTTTGGCGAAGCAACACCCTCAGCACGACGCTCGTGTCGAGATAGACCGTCATGTCTCATCTCGGGTCGCGGTCTTCTCTCAGGAGCCGCACCACGTCCACGGGCCGCCTTGGCCTAACACCGTGGACTCTCTTCAGATCGCTCTTTGGCCTTCCAGGCTCCTCGATCCGGAACTTCTCGACCTGCTCCTCGTAGGGGACGATCCTCGCGATGGGCGTGTTCCGATCGAGGACGACCACCATCCCTCCTCGGCGCACCTCGGCCAGGTACGCGCTGAGGCGAGCCTTGAGCTCAGAAACCTTGGCGCTCTTCATGGCCTCGTTATGACCTGATGAGGTCCACTTGTCAAGCGGCGGTGCCTGACCACGCGGATCGGCCCCAGGCTCACTCCTTTCGCGCGGACTCGGTGCGGGCGAGCCACTGGCCGTAGGAGTAGCCCTCAAGCCAGCTCACTGACTGCCCGCGGGTCGGCTCGCCTTGCCTTGTCGAGTCGGCCCTCCGCGAGGTTCCGAGCTCGTAGCCCGCGAGGAATCCTTCAGGGCGCTCGGCGATCTCGGTTCGCAGATCGCTCAGGCGGTCGAGGCCGAGGGGTCTCTCGCCGGGGCAAAGCCGAAAGAGCATGCTCTGGTCCCCGATGCGCACAAAGTGGGAGCTCTCGCTGAAGCCGGTCTTCGCCTCTCCGATTCTCCAGGTCGCCGCCAGCCGGACGAAGTCCTCCGGACCCACGGTGGCCGCGCACCCGGACATGGCGCACACGAAGAGCAAGATCCTGCAGCATTTCATGATCCCCTCCCTCCACCGCGCCAGGCGGCGTCAAATCACTTCACCAGGTCCCTGTACGGCGCCGCGACGAGGTCTGCCGGCTTGATCCCCAGGGTCTCGACGAGGCGCGAAGTCTCGGCCCGGGCCTGGTCGGAGGTGATCCCGTCGACCACGGTCTCGAGCTCGAGGAAGTCGCCCAGGCCCTCCACGCGGTCGAGGTGGATGCGCGTGTGCTCGTAGATCCAGAGCGTCCGCTCCTTCGCGACCACCTTGTCGGCGGGGACCACCCTCCCGAGGAGCCTCTTCCAGGCGGCCGCGTCCTCCACCAGGATCACGTCGAAGTCCGAAGCGCGCGGCCCGGCGTGGCTCGTCGCCCGGCGGTAGGAGATCACCTCCGGCGGCCTCCCCTCGGCCTCGCGGATCTTGAGCCACCCGGAGGGCACGGCGAAGAACGTGTCCTTCTGCCGGAGAGTCCACATCCGCCGCGCCCCCAGCGCCTCGAGGCGCGCCTCGACGTTGCCGCGGTCTCGAAGCCTTGCCTTGATCTCGATGTTGAGCATCCGAGGTCCCCTCGGGGCCTCATGATGCCCAAGGAAAAGCCCGTTCTCCACACATTCCGGGAACCTGGGCCGCTCCGATTGCCTCGCCGGAGGCCGTGGCCCATCCTTCTTGGATGGAAGGTCAGGCGACGAGCCGGCGCGTCAAGCTCCTCAAACGGCGCATCTACGAGCTGCGGGCCCAGATCAGCTATGCCGAGCGCGTCAAGGACGTCATGAACCGCATCCACGCGGCGCGGGACCTCGACCAGATCTTCGTCGAGCTCCTGGAGGAGATCCTGGGCCTCTGCGAAGCCGAGCACCTCACGCTCTACGCGGTCGACCACGAGCGCCGCGAGCTCTTCTCGCGGTTCCTGGACCTCGACGTGATCCAGGAGATCCGACTCCCCCTGGAGGGCTCGAGCATCGCCGGCTTCGCTGCGCGCCACCGCCGGTGCGTCAACGTCCGAGACGCCTACGACGCCGAAGAGCTCCGGCGCGTCAGCCCCGACCTCGCCTTCGACCGGTCCTGGGACTCGAGGACGGGGATCCACTCGAGGCAGGTGCTCGCCGTGCCCATCGTCTCCGGAGGAGGCCTTGTCACCGGCGCCATCCAGCTCGTCAACAAGAAGGGCGCCGACCGCTTCACGGAGCAGGACGTGACGCGGGTGCGGGAGATCGCGAAGACGCTCGGGATCGCCTTCCACAACCAGT
This sequence comes from Planctomycetota bacterium, assembly GCA_016209535.1. Classification (GTDB taxonomy): domain Bacteria; phylum Planctomycetota; class UBA8108; order UBA8108; family SXIK01; genus JACQVW01. The sequence goes on from JACQVW010000009.1 coordinate 5,809, forward strand.
ACAGGCTCGCGCGAAGGAAGGTGAGCAAGCTCGACGGGCTCCTCGCGGAGCGGCTCATCCGCATGGAGGACCTCGAACGGGCGACCGAGGAGGCCGAGCGGGCCGGGACGGCGGTCGAGACGGTCCTCCTGGAGAAGCACGGGATCCGCAAGGAGGACCTCGGCCGCTCGCTGAGCGCCTTCTACCTCTGCCCCTTCCTCTCGCTCGAGGAGGCCGGAGGGATCCCGCCGGAGCTCCTCGAGGGCCTCAACCTCGAGTACCTGAAGGCGCAGTGCTGGGCTCCCGTGCGGGCGGACGACGGCGTCCTGGAGATCCTCATCGACGACCCCCACTCCTACTCGAAGGTGCAGGAGGTGAGGCGCCTCTTCCCCGAGACGAAGGTGCGGTTCTTCGTGGGGACGCGCAAGGACATCCTGGACCTGCTGGACTCCGCGGCGGGCCGAGGACCGTGCCGGGAGGACGCCGTCGAGGCCGCGGCGAGGCTCGCCGGCGGGCTCCCGGGGAGCGCCCCACCGGTCGAGGGGCTCACCTCGGCCCCGGCGGCGCCGGAGAGCCCGGCCGAGGGCGATGGGCCGGCGGTCCAGCTCGTCCACCAGATCATCGCCGGCGCTTACAGAGCGGGGGCCTCGGACATCCACGTCGAGCCGGCGGGCGACGCGGAGCCCGCCCTGGTCCGGCTCCGCGTCGACGGAGTCTGCCACGAGCACCTGCGCGTTCCCGCCGAGCACCGGCGGGCCGTCGCCTCGTGCCTCAAGATCATGGCGGGCCTGGACATCGCCGAGCGCCGGAGGCCGCAGGACGGGAAGCTGAAGGTGCAGCTCCCGGAGCGCGAGATCGAGCTCCGCGTCGCGACGGTGCCCACCGCGGGCCAGGACAACGAGGACCTGGTGCTCCGCATCCTCGCGGCGAGCGAGCCGATCCCGCTCGAAGGGCTGCGCATGAGCGAGAGGAACCTGAGGGAGCTCAAGGGCCTCCTCGCGAAGCCCTACGGGCTCATCCTCTGCGTCGGCCCCACGGGCTCGGGGAAGACGACGACCCTCCACTCCGCCCTGGGCCACTTGAACACGCCGGAGTCGAAGATCTGGACCGCCGAGGACCCCGTCGAGATCACCCAGCCCGGCCTGCGCCAGGTGCAGGTCCGCCCCAAGCTCGGCCTCGACTTCGCCGCGGCGCTCCGGTCGTTCCTGCGGGCCGACCCCGACGTGATCATGGTGGGCGAGGTCCGCGACCGGGAGACCGCGAAGATGGCCCTCGAAGCGTCGCTGACGGGCCACCTCGTCCTGAGCACGCTCCACACGAACAGCGCCGCGGAGACCGTGACGCGCCTGGTCGAGATGGGCCTCGACCCGTTCCACCTCGCCGACGCGCTCCTCGGCGTGCTCGCCCAGAGGCTCGCGAGGACGCTCTGCCGCGCCTGCACCGAACGCTACCGGCCGCAGCGCGACGAGTACGACGCGCTGGCGCGGGCGTACGGCGAGGAGACCTTCGAGAGGCTCGGGGTCCGCTGGGACGACTCCTTCCACCTCCACCGCGGGAAGGGGTGCGAGACCTGCCGGGGCACGGGCTACAAGGGCAGGATCGCCCTCCACGAGCTCCTCGTGGCGGACCGCGAGGTGCGCGGCTCGATCCGCCCCGGCGTCAAGGCCGAGGAGATCCTGCGGGCGGGCGTGGCGCAAGGCATGACGACGCTCGTCCAGGACGGCGTCCTGAAGGTCCTCGAGGGCTGAACCGACCAGCGCCAGGTGCAGGCCGTGGCGATGTAGGCGGGGAACGATGTGGGCGCGCGAGCGGGTGATACAATCCCCGCACTCAACTCCAGTCAGGTCGCGGCACGCCGATGCAGAGAGCCGCCCTCTTCCCACTCCTCGCCTTCCTCGTCTTCCTCGCCTGCGCGAGCGCCTCGCGCGCCGAGGAGGACCCGTTCGGGGCCCACGTCCGCCCCACGGAGCCCTTGAGCCCCGAAGACGAGCGCCGGAGCTTCCGGCTGCCTCCGGGCTTCGAGGCCCAGCTCGTCGCCGCGGAGCCCGAGATCCAGAAGCCAATGAACCTGGCCTTCGACGCGCGCGGCAGGCTCTGGGTCACCGACACGGTCGAGTACCCCTACGCGGCACCCCTCGACAGGCCGGGCAGGGACACGCTCAAGGTCCTCGAGGACTCCGACGCGGACGGCCGGGCCGAGAGGGTCACGACCTTCGCCGAGGGGCTGAACATCCCGATCGGCATCTACCCGTTGAGGGACGGCGCCATCGCCTGGAGCATCCCCAACATCTGGCGCTTCTTCGACCACGACGGCGATGGCGTGGCCGACGAGCGGCGGAAGCTCTACGGCCCGCTCGGCTTCGAGCGCGACACCCACGGCCTGCACAACGCCTTCCGCCGGCACTTCGACGGCTGGCTCTACGCGTGCCACGGCTTCGCGAACGAGTCGACGGTGGCGGGCGCGGACGGACACACGGTCCACATGGTGTCGGGGAACACCTACCGCATGCGGCTCGACGGGTCGCGCCTCGAGCAGTTCACGTGGGGCCAGGTCAACCCCTTCGGGATGGCGATGGACCCGCTGGGGAACCTCTTCACGTGCGACTGCCACTCGCGCCCGATCTACCAGCTCCTCCGCGACGGCCAGTACCCGGGCTTCGGAAAGCCCCACGACGGCCTCGGCTTCGCCCCCGAGATGATGGAGCATCTCCATGGCTCCACGGCGAACGCCGGGGCCGCGTTCTACACGGGGGACAACTTCCCCGAGGATCTCCGCGGGAACATCTTCACGGGGAACGTCTGGACGAGCCGGATCAACCGGGACTCGCTCCACTACGAGGGGACGACGGCCCTCGCGAGGGAGGAGCCGGACCTCGTCGCGACCACGGACCCCTGGTTCCGGCCCGTGGACCTCCAGGTGGCGCCGGACGGCACGCTCTACGTCGCCGACTTCTACAACCGGATCATCGGCCACTACGAGGTCCGCCTCGACCATCCGGGGCGCGACCGCCGGCGCGGGCGCATCTGGAGGATCCTCTACCGGGGCGACGCCGCCGGGACGAGGCCCCCGCGAAGGCCGCCCGACCTCTCGCGAGCCGCGGTCGCGCAGCTCATCGAGACCCTGGGCCACCCCGTGCAGACGGCGCGCACGCTCGCCACGGACGAGCTCGTGGACCGCGCCGGCCAGGCCGCCGTGGAGCCCGCCAGGAAGGCCCTCGCCGCATCGCCGAGCGGCGCTGTGCGGAGCCACGCGCTCTGGGTCCTCGAGCGGCTCGGTGCGCTCGCGAAGGAGGAGCTCGAGCGGGCGGCGAAGGACCCGGACCGCGCCGTGATGGTGCACGCGATGCGGGTCCTCTCCGAGAGGAAGACGTGGGACGGCCGGCACCGCGGCCTAGCCCTCGCCGGACTCGGCGACGCCGATCCCTTCGTGCGCCGTGCAGCGGCCGACGCCCTCGGCCAGCATCCGGCCCCCGAGAACGTGCGCCCGCTCCTCGACCTCGTGCGCTCGACGCCCGCCGGGGACACGCACCTCGCCTACGTCGCGCGCAGGACGCTCTGCAACCAGGTCCGCGACCCCGCGGGGTTCCGCGCCCTTGAAGGGCTCCGGCTCACGGAAGCCGATGAGGAGATCGTCGCTGGCGTCGCCCTCGGCGTCCCGTCCCCCGAGGCCGGCGCCTACCTGCTGCGCCACGCCCGGACGCGGAACCCGCCCGCCGGCAGGCTCGCGGAGATCCTCCGCCACGTCGCGCGGCACGTCCCCGAGGCCGAAGTGGGCGCGCTGGCTGGGTTCGTCCTGGACCGCTTCGCTGCCGACATGGACCTCCAGCTCCAGCTCCTCGCGGCCGTCGACGATGGGCTCAGGGCCCGAGGCCTCGAGCCGGGGAAGCCCCTCCTCGAGTGGGCCGGCGGCCTGGCGGAGCGGCTCCTCGATGCGTCGAGGCTCGGGGCGTCCACCTGGCAGCACTGGCCGCACCCCGGCGGCTCGGCGCCCGAGAACCCCTGGGTCGTCCAGGAGCGGCCGTCGGCGGACGGGAAAGACGGCCGTCCCTTCCTCTGCTCGCTCCCCCGCGGTGAGCAGCTTGCGGGCGGCCTCCGCTCGCCCCCCTTCAAGCTCCCGCCGAGACTCAGCTTCTTCATCGCGGGCCACGACGGCTTCCCGGACAGGCCGCCCTCGGGCAAGAACCTCGTGCGCCTCGTGGCGGCCTCGGGCGAGGTCCTGCGTCAGGTCCCGGCGCCACGGCACGACACGGCGCAGCGCGTGGAGTGGGACCTCGCGGAGCACGCCGGGAAGGAGGCGCGTGTCGAGATCGTCGATGGGGACACCGGGGGCGCCTACGCCTGGATCGCCGCCGGGAGGTTCGAGCCCGGCGTCGTCGAGGTCCCCCCGGCCAGCCCGAGCTCCGCCTCCGACAGGCAGCGCGCCGCCGCGGCCATCGCGTCGCGGTTCCGCCTCGCGGCCCTCAAGCCCAAGCTCCTCGAGCTCGTCGGCGGGGACGCCTCGGACGGGGCGGCCCGGGCCGCCGCGGCCCAGGCGCTCCTCGCCCTCGAGCCCGACGGCCAGGTCGCCGCGCTCGCCGCGCTCCTCGGCGAGGCGGCCGCGCCGCAGGACCTGCGGAGCCGCATCGCGGCGCTCGTAGCCTCGCGGGACCCGGCGCTCCGCCGGGAGCTCATCAAGGAGGCGGCCCGCGCGCTCCCGGCGCGCTCGCAGACGGCCTTCGCCCAATCCCTCGCGGCCGATCCCGAGGGCGCCGAGAGCCTCCTCGCGCTCATCGCGGAGGGCCACGCGTCGCCGCGCCTCCTCCAGAGGCGCTCCGTGCGCGAGCGAATCCTCGCGTCGCGGACCGAGCGGGCCCGGGAGCGGATCGAGGAGCTCACGGCGGGCCTGCCACCCGAGGCCGAGGGTCTCGAGAAGCTCTTCGAGGAGCGCAGGAACGCGTTCCTCGCAGCCCGGACCAGTCCGAAGGAGGGCGCCGCGGCCTTCGAGAAGCACTGCGCCGCCTGCCACCAGGTCGCCGGCAAGGGCAAGGTCATCGGCCCCCAGCTCGACGGGATCGGGGGCTACGGCCTCGACCGCATCCTCGAGGACGTCCTCGACCCGAACAGGAACGTGGACGCCGCCTTCCGCACGTCGACCTTCGTCCTCAGGGACGGCCAGGTCCTCACGGGCCTCCCGAGGCGCGAGGAGGGGGAGGCGATCGTGATCGCCGACTCGAAGGGCGAGGAGGTCTCGATCGCAAAGGCGGACGTGCAAGCCCGGGAGCCGTCGGAGCTCTCGCTCATGCCCGAGAGCCTCGCGGAGGCGGTCCCCGAGGCGGACCTCCTCAACCTCCTGGCCTTCCTCCTGGCCCAGACGGCCCCGCGAGACGAGGATCGATCAAGATAGTTGACAGGGCTCCATGCTACATATAATTTGGAGCTATGGCAACAACCTTTCAAGACGGGGTCACGGCGTCGCTCGCTCCGCTCCTCGCCCGCGCCAAGGAGCGGGACCGCGATGCCTTCGACGCCTTGGTCCGCGCGCTCTGGGAGCCGGTCTTCAGGTGTCTCTGGAAGCGGGTGCCGGCCGGCGACGCCGGCGACCTGGCCCAGGACGTCTTCTTCCGTCTCTACAGGGCTTTGCGAGCCGGCCGAGGTCCGGCCCTCGAGGACGAGGAGGCCTGGACCCGATACGTCCTCGCGTGCGCGCGGAACAGGGCGGCGGACTACCACCGGCGCCGGCGCGCGGCCCCGCCCACCGGGCCCCTCGAGGAGCTCCTCCAGAGAGGCGAGGAGCCGCCCGGACGCGGAGACCCCGGAGACCCGATCGAGCCCCTCGTCGCGCGGGAAGAGGCGGCGGCGGTGCGGGACTGCCTGGGCAGGCTCGACCCGCAGGCGCGGGCCGTCGCGTGGCTCCACTTCGTCGACGGCAGGCCCAAGCGCGAGATCGCCCGCTCCCTGGGAATGGCCGAGTCGTCCTTCCGCGGGCTCCTCGACAGGGCGGCGCGGTCACTCCGGAAGTGCCTCGAGTCGAAGGGGGCCCTTGGGGAACGGGCGAGAGGAGACGATAGGATGCGAGAGACGAGACCGACCGGGGACGAGCGCGGAGGGGCGGCCGGCACCTGGCTCGAGAGGCTCCTCGAGCGCTGGGGGCGGCAGGTCCGGAGGCCGGCGAGCCTCGACGGCCCGCCGGGCTCGAGGATCTTCGAGCCGCCCGAGAGCCTCGAGGCGCTCCACGCCGCGCTCGACGCGGCGGACCGCGAGCTGGCCGAGGCGGCAGCCCAGCGCCCCCGGGCCGTGGCGAACCCCAAGACGGGGCAATGAGGCTGCCGACGGACCCGGGCAAAAAAAGGAGGATGGGGCGCGTCTTTCTGCAAGAATGGCCGCTTCACGCTTCGAAAGGCTCGCACGCCCGCCAGCACCGGTCTACGGGGAACCTCCATGCCCAGGAAACGCTGCCTCCATCTCCCCCCCTGTCTCCTCCGCGCCCTCCTCGCTCTCCTCGCCTTCGCCGCCGCGGCTCCCGCCCCCGCGCAGCTCGATCCCGAGAAGGCTCTGGCCTCGATGCGACCCGCCGAGGGCCTCCAGGTCTCGCTCTTCGCGGCCGAGCCCATGCTCCAGAACCCCACGTGCATCGATGTGGACCCCTACGGCCGCGTGTGGGTCTGCGAGGGCGTCAACCACCGGGGCAAGGCCAACCCGCCCTTCCGCAAGACGGGGGACCGCATCGTGCGCCTCGAGGACTCCGACGGAGACGGCCGCGCGGACAGGTCCATCGTCTTCTACGAGGGCCTCGACCTGGAGGCGCCGCTCGGCATCTGTTACCTGGGCGGCCGCGTCCTCGTCTCCCAGTCGCCGGAGATCTTCTCGATCGAGGTGCGTCCGGACGGGACCGCCGGCGAGAGGAAAGGGTTCCTCGCCGGCTTCGGCGGCGTGAACCACGACCACGGCGTCCACAGCGTGGTCCTCGGCCCCGATGGCCTCCTCTACGGCGCCTTCGGGAACGGCGGGGCCCACGTCACGGACCGCTCCGGCCGCACGATCCGCTCGGACGGCAGGCCTTTCTTTGGCGGCATGGTCTTCCGCACGGACCTGGACGCCTCGGGGAGCGAGGTCCTGGCGCACAACTTCCGCAACAACTACGAGTGCGCCCTCGACTCCTTCGGGAACATCTGGCAGTCCGACAACGACGACGACGGGAACCAGTGGGTGCGGTTCACCTACGTGATGCAGGGCGGCAACTACGGCTACCTCGGCCCCACGGGCCGCCACTGGGACCAGGAGGGAAAGTCCCACTTCCACATGGAGGACCCGGGCGTGGTCCCGACGCTCCTGCGCACGGGCGCGGGCTCGCCGACGGGCCTCTGCGTCTACGAGGGGGCGCTCCTCCCCGAGCGCTACCGCGGGATGCCGATCCACGCCGACGCGGGACCCCGCGTGGTCCAGTGCTTCCAGGTGCGGCCTCTGGGGGCCGGCTGGCACGTGGAGGGGGCGCCGCTCGACGAGGGCGGGCGCCAGACGATCGAGACCTTGAGCCGCATCGTGCGGCCCGAGGTCCTCCTCACGAGCGCGGACTCGTTCTTCCGCCCGTCGGACGTGGCCGTCGCGCCCGACGGCTCGCTCCTCGTCGCCGACTGGTACGACCCGGGCGTCGGCGGCCACGGCATGGGCGATACTTCGCGTGGCCGCATCTGGCGCCTCGAGCCGCGAGAGCACGAGGGGTACGCGGCGCCGGCGTTCGACCTCTCGAGCGACGGGGGCCTCGCCGCGGCCCTCGCCTCGCCTTGCCTCGCCTCGAGGAGCCTGGCGGCGCTCGAGCTCCTGGAGAGGGACCGCGCGTCGCTCCCCCTCCTCCTCGAGCTCGAGCGCTCGAAGGACCCGGTCTTGCGGGCGCGGGCGCTGTGGCTCCTCGCGCGCACCGAAGGGGGCCGCGAGCGCGTCGAGGCGGCGCTCCTGGATCCGGAGGCACGCTTCCGAGTCCTCGCCGTGCGCGGCCTCAAGCTTGCGGCACCCCGAGAGCTCGTCCGCCTCGTGCGGCCCCTGCTCGGCGACCCCGACCCACAGGTGCGGCGCGAGGTCCTCGTCGCGCTGAGGGACGTGGGCGGCGAGGAGGCTCTGCACGCCATCGTCACGCTCGCGGGCCAGCACGACGGCCGCGACCGCTGGCTCCTCGAGGCGATCGCGATCGCTTCCCGCGGCCGCGAGGGAGCCGTCTTCCTGCGCCTCGCCGAGGGCTGGAAGGGCGCCTGGACGCCCGCCGCGGGCGCGATCGCCTGGGCGCTGCACCCGCCCGAGGCGGCGCGGCTCCTCGAGGAGCGGCTACGCGGAGGCGGGCTCTCCATGGAGGCGCTCTGGGACATGGTGCGCACGCTCGCCGCGATCGAGGACGCAGCCGCGGGTCGCGCCCTCCTCGGCGTCCTCGGGGGCCCGGCCGCCGCGGAGGTGAAGAGGGAGGCCGCGGCGGCCCTCGAGCCCCTCCTCGCCTCGCGGTGGACTGCGCTGCGCTCGTCGGAAGCCGGAGCCGTCGCCGGGGCCGCCCGGGCTCTCCTCGGGACGCCCGGCCTCGAGGAGCAAGGGGCGCGCCTGGCCGCCGCGGGCGGCGCGAAGGCCCTCCGCGGCGAGCTCGAGGCCCTGGCGCGGAGCGGCGCGCCCGGGCAGGAGGCGGCTCGCGCCGCCGCCGCCCGCGCCCTCGGCGCCCTCGACCAGCGCGCCAGCATCCCCGTGCTCGCGGAGCTCGCCGCCGCTGCGCCCCAGGATCTGGCCCGGGAGGCCGCGAGCGCCCTGGCCTCCATGTGCGGGGCGGAGCCGCAAGATGCCTTGAAGCGGGTGCTCCTCGAGGCGTCGTCGCCCGAGACCCGGTCCGCGGCGGTGAAGGCGCTCGGCGAGACAAAGTCCGGCGCTCTCCTCCTCCTCCACCTGGCGCAGGCGGAGGAGCTGCCCGAGGCGGCGAGGGCGCTCGCGACGACGGTCGTCGGCTCGAGCGCCTTCGAGGACGTGCGCCTCATCGCGAAGAGGGTCCTGCCCCCGCCGGCGGCGGCCGCGGGCAAGGAGGTGCCACCCATCGCGGAGCTCGTGGCGAGGAAGGGGAGCTCGAGCCGCGGCAGAAGGGCCTTCTTCGATGAGGGGAGGGCGAACTGCGGGCGCTGCCACCGGATCGGACGCAAGGGCAGCGACGTGGGCCCCGACCTGAGCGCCATCGGGGCCAAGCTGGGCCGCGAGGGGCTCTACGAGGCGGTCTTGAGCCCGAGCTCCGCGATCTCCCACGAGTACAAGGTCTGGATCCTCCAGACGCGGTCGGCGGGCTTCGTCACGGGCTACATCGTCGACGAGACGCCCGAGAAGCTCACGATCCGCGACGCGAACGGCAAGCCCCTCTCCTTCGCCAAGGACGACGTGACGGCCCGGGAGCCGAGCGACGCCTCGCTCATGCCCGAGGGCCTCGCCGGGGCCATGACGGTCGAGGACCTCGTCGACATCGTCGAGCTCCTGAGCCGCCAGGGAGCGCTCGCCGGTCAAGGCGCGAGATCGGTCCAGGTCCGCGAGTGGATGCTGGCCGCCCCCTTCCCCAACGAGGACGACCGGGGGCTCGACGCGACGTATCCACCCGAGGAAGGCGTCGACCTCGCCGCCGAGCACCGCGGGCGGGACGGGCCCGTGCGCTGGCGGCGCGTCGAGGCCGCGCCGGACGGGTACCTCGACCTCGCGAGGGCGATCCGCCCCTCGGACCGCTTCGTCGCGTACCTCTTCATGCGCCTCGAGTCGCCCCGCGATCAGGAGGCCGAGATCGCCCTCGGCTCCGACGACGGCGTGAAGGTGTGGCTCAACGGCGAGCTCGTGCACTCGAACCACGTCCACCGCGCCGCCGAGCCCGAGCAGGACCGGCTCCAGGCCAAGCTCAGGAACGGTCTCAACGACCTCCTCGTCAAGGTGGACAACGGCGACGGGCCCACCGGGATCTACGTCACGGTCGAGACCGCGGAGCCCGTCCAGCCGAGGGCCGCGCCCAAGGAATCCAAGACTTCGCCGTGACGCTGTCGCGGCGCGCCGCGCCCGTGCCGGAAGTCACTATGGGCGTAAGTGAGCTGTTTGGAGTCGGCGAGAGAGAAACATCGCGGCAGGGTCTTCCCAAGCTCGGCGCCGGAGACTACCATTAGCTCTTGGTTGTTCGCGGGCATCTTCAATTCAGGGTCTTCTACAACGGGGGTCTTCACCATGCGTAGACGGGCGCTCTCTGCTGCGGTCTTCACGGCGTGTCTCTTCGTGAGCGCGGCTTCGTTCGGCCAATTCAACCCTGCCGGCACGATCCGAAACGACGGGTGGAACATCCTCGTGCCCCTCGGCAACCCGGGCGGTTGCGGGGGTGGCGGGGCGGCGAGCATGGCGAGGAACTGGGTCGCGCCCCACGACATGAAGGCCGAGGATCCCAAGGGCGGGACCGAGTGGGCCGACATCGACTTCGGCGGCACGGCCGCAGCGACCAACTGGGGCGCCGCGGGACTCAACCCGGACCCCATCTGGATCACCATCCCAGCCCTGGAGGCCTCCTTCGGGCTGCCCGCGGGGACGATCCCGCGGCTCAACCGCCTGGGCTACGACGACTCGGACGGCCCGAGCTCCCTCATCAACTGGATCAACGCGACCGTGGTCCCGGTCCTCGGCGTCCCGCCCTTGCCGAAGGACAACATCATGGGGATCGCGACCACCTACGTCCGCAACACAGGTGCCGCTGGAGTCTTCTACGCCTGCACGGCGAGCGACGACTCGGTCCAGCTCCTCGTCAACAACAAGCTCGTCCTCAACAAGAGCGTCTGCCGCGGCGGCAGCTACGGCTGCCAGGAGGTCACGCCGTTCATCCTCCCCGCGGGCGTGAGCCGCATCACGCTGCTCGTCTGGGAAGGCGGCGGCGGCTTCGACGGCACGTTCGGCATCAAGGCCACGGCGGACGGCCCGAACCTGACCGACGGGAACGGCACGATCGTCTTCGTGGGCCCGGGCGGCCCCAACGACAAGGGCCAGCAGCAGTACGGCCTCGAGCGTACCGCCGCCGCGAAGCCCTTCAACTGCCCGAACGACATCGTCGCGGTCACGCTCAAGGGCTCGGGCCCCGGCGGGGACGCGGACACGGTGACCGTGACCGAGACCATCTCGGCGGCGGATGCCGCCTCGATCGACATCACCGACGTCTCGAACGGCGGCGTCGTGACGGACCTCCTCCCCCAGCGTCCGGCTTCCGACCCGCTGCCGGGGGTCTTGAACCCCGTCGGCCCTGACTTCCAGGACGCGCTCCGGGTCGGGACCCACTGCGGCGGCGGAAGCATGACGACCTACGACGGCGGCACCGGCGAGTACACCTCGGTGTCGAACTCCGGCGGAGACCTCTGGGACGCCTCCAACGACTTCGAGTTCGCCTACACGCAGGTCGAGGGCGACTTCGATGTCTCCGTCGAGCTGACGAGCCGGACCCACTCGACCGGCGCCGGCCGGTGGGGCAAGTTCGGCCTCATCGCCCGCCGGTCGCTTGCAGGCTGCTCCCGGCACACGATCATGCAGGACCACATGCCGGACCTCCAGGACGCGCGCAGCCTCTCTGGCCGCACGGGCCACAATAGCTGCGGCAGCATGTTCGAGGACCGCGACACGACGGGCCCCGGGGTCAGCGCTCACCCCGCCTTCTATCGGTTGACCCGGCGCGGCACCGTCCTCCGCGGCTACGCCTCCGACGACGCCAATGTCCGCACGGACCCGGCCAACGATGCCCTGTGGACGAGGATCGGGCGAGAAGACAACTGGGGGGAGGCTCCAGACAAGCTCTTCATCGGGTTCGCGAACAGCGAGCACAACGACCAAGGCTGCAACGTGCAGACCATCACGTTCAAGGTCCTGAACTTCTCCAAGCCCGGCCTCAACGTGACGCCGATCGGGAAGACCATCACGTGGAACTTGACGCGAGCCGAGCTCAACGCGGGCCTCTCCTACAAGGTCCGCTACAACGTGAGAGGCTCGATCAGCCTCTCCGGCCAGGTGGTGAACGAGGCGTTCGCCGAAGGCGTCAGCAGCCTCTCCTTCGACCCGAGCCAGTCGGGCCCCGTGGGCGAGTGGGACACCTCGCACGACATCGGGACGGTGCCCACGGCCGGCTCGACGACCTACGACGGAGGGACCGGCACCTATGTCTCGCGCGGCACCGGCGCCGACATCTGGGATGGCGGCGACGACATGCACTTCGCCTACAAGGCCGTGACGGGCGACTTCCTCATCGAGTGCCGGATCACGGGCATCGACGACCCGGGGGCCGGCACGCGCTGGGGCCGCTTCGGCCTCATGGCGCGGTGGAGCTGCGACCGGGGCTCGAAGTACTCCATGATCGTCGAGCTGGGCTCCGACGAGGTCGACACCCCGCGTCACCAGTTCCGCCTCAACCACCTCGAGAACAGCAACACTAGGGACTACCAGCAGGTCGACGACGGCTTCTTCGCGAGCCGCAGGCCCGCCTGGATGCGCCTCGTGCGCCGCGGGAACGCGGTCTACAGCTTCCTCTCGGACGACGACGGCGCGGGCAACCCGAAGAAATGGCTCACCGTCGGCTCCGACAGCTCGGTCCTCATGCCCCCGACGGTCCTCCTCGGCATGGCGGTGAGCGGCCATGGCAGCGCGGGGCCGAACCTCCTCTCCATCACCTACGACAGGCTCCGCTGCATCTCCCTCGACGCGGACTGCGTGGACTTCAGCCCGCTCCGGTTCGAGACGTCGGCAACGAACACCGCGGGGATGGGATCCACCCCCTCCACGCCGAGGCTAGTCCTTGCCCGGATCGCCGCCGACGGGAACGGCGATGGCATCCCCGACGTCGCCGACGCCGTGGCCCAGGGGGGAAGCGGGCTCGGCGTCAAGAACCGCAACTGGGTCTGGACGGACCTCAAGGTAGGCTCCGAGGACCTCGCGGGCACGATCCAGCTCCTCTGGAACAACGAGAACCGGAACTTCAACCCCGATGGGGCCGGCATGGCGGCGGTGACGCCGCTCCTGAGGTTCAGCTTCAGCCAGGTGGCGCGCGTCTTCATCGCCTGGGACCGCCGCCACGTGAGGGGCGGCGGCGACAACGCGCAGCAGGTCCAGAGCGGCTGGTTCGACGTCAACAACAACGTCGGCACCCTCAACGCCCAGGGCTGGCTCCGGCTCGGCGGCTCGAGCCTCGAGGACGCCAACGCCGACGTCATCAAGACGAACTCCTCCGCCCAGGGCGGCGACGACGCCTTCGCCCAGGGCGGCGTCTGGTGCAAGGACTTCGGCCCCGGCGACGTCCTTCAGACCTTCCAGACTGGCGTCTCGGGCGGCCGCAGCCCGTACGTGGTCTTCGTCCGCTGCGGGCAGACCTGCTCGAGGGGCGAGCCCCTGGCGGCGCTCGACTTCGAGGAGCCGGAGGACATGGGCATCCGCGTCGCCGGCGGCACGTCGCCCGCCACGACCAACCCCGAGGTGAAGGCCGGCCGCCTGCTCCTCACCGTCAACGACGTCGGGAACCAGCGGCTGGCCGTCTGGTACGGCGTCGCCTACGATCCCGCGGCGGGGGGCGTGCCCCTCACCGACGATGGCTTCTTCGTGGAGTTCGACGCCTTCATGAGCCGGCCCGTGCCGGCCAACCCGGCCGACTGGAACCCGGCCGACGGCTTCACCTTCGCCGTGGTGGCGACGAGCGCCAACGACGGCCTCGCCAGCGCCATCGCGCCCTTCCCGCCAGGCCTCGACGTCGCCTCGCTGCGCGGCTCGGGAGGCGGCGTCCTCGGCTACGCCACATTCGACACCGGCTTCAGCATCCTCCGGCGCCTCGAGGGGCACCCCAGCCTCGCGATCGAGCTGGACAACTGGGTGGGCGCCGGCGGGGTCGGGAACGAGCCCGGGAACGACCCCTTCGACGGCGGCTCGCCCAACTTCGACGGCAACTGGCACATCGGCCTCGACGTGAACGCCAGCGTCTCGAGCCTCCAGACCAACGTGGACTTCGGCGTGCCGACGGCGGCGCTCCCCGACATCTTCAATCCCAAGGGCGTCCACGTGGAGGTCATGTACCGCCCCGACGGCGCCGTGACCGCCTGGGTGACCGGCGTCTCGAAGTCCGGCGACCCCGTGCCGCGCACGAAGGTCCTCTCGGCCATGATCCCGCCCTTCCCCACGGGCGATCTCGTCATGGGCTTCACGGGCGGGACCGGCGGCGCCACCTGCCAGCAGGAGGTCGACAACTTCACCTTGAGCAGCCTCTGCTGCGAGATCCCGGATGCGGTCTCCGTCACGGGCCCGACCCAGGCCGAGCAGCATCAGACCGTGACCCTCAGCGCCGCCCTTGCGGGGGTCGAGCACGCCGGGACGCGGGTCTACCGGTGGGAGGTGGCGAGCGGCGCCGGGTCGATCGTCGGCCCGGCCGACGGCGCGACGGCGCAGGTCACCTCGAGCGTCGTGGGCGACGTCACGGTGCGGGTGACCGCGGGCGATGGCGTCTGCGATGACACCGCCGCGGCCGAGCACACGGTCAGCTTCGGCTGCCCGTCCGCAGGCGACACGCACGTCACCGACCTCGCCCTCGCCGGGCCCCCCGGGAACGCGCCGGGGAGCTACACGGCGACCGCGACGGCCTCCGACGACAGCCTGGACGCGATCTCCTACACGTTCAGCGCGTCGAATGGCGTCGACCCGCCCACGACGGTCGGGCCGCAGGCGGGCAACTCGGCCAACTTTACCCTCGGCGCCGGCCAGTGGACGGTCTCGGTGAGCGTGGATGACGACCCCAACTGCGCGGACGTCGCCGCCGACGCGAGCCGCTCGGTCGAGGTCACCGTGCTCCCGCTGAGCTGCGACCTCGCGATCGAGTGCACTCTCAACCCCGACGGCGCGTCGGTGCACGTCCGCGGCGGCGTCATCGGCCCGAGCCCCGACTGCAACTGCGACCAGATCGTGGTCCGCCGCGACGGGGTCGAGATCTTCCGCGGCCCGACTCCCGAGAGCGGCGAGGCGGACTTCCCCTTCGACCCGGCCTGCGACGACCAGGACGTGACCTTCGAGGTCGCCTGCGTCGGGCCCAGGGGCGAGGGCTCGGTCGCCCGCTGCACGCAGCACTGCCCGCGCAAGGGCACGCCCTTCATCCGCGGCGACTGCAACCAGGACGGCGAGGTCTGCCGTTCGGTGTCGGACATGGTCCGCGAGATCGAGATCTGCTTCCTCGGCCAGGCCCCGCAGCCCACCTGCCCGGCGGCCTGCGACGCGAACGGCGACGGGCAGATCTGCGGCGACGTGTCGGACATCCTCTACATCGCCAACTACTGCTTCACCGGCGAGGCGGGCCCGCCGCCGGCGCCCTTCCCGGACTGCGACGTCGCGGAGGGCGCGATCTGCGACCCGCCGACCTTCTGCGCCCAGTAGGCGCCTGAGGGATGGAGGCGAGGGGCGGAGCGTGGGGCGCGGCGCGGGAGGCCGGGCCTGGCCTTCCGCGCCGCGCTGTTTTTTTGCGCCGCCGCGGCACGCTCGCGAGCCTCGGGCTCACCCCGGTGCACCCGACCACGCTGAGCAGCCGCGCTAGCCGTGAGGTTCCGAGGGGAAGGCGCCTTCCTCGATCAGCGCTTCGCGCAGGGTGACCTGGTCGGGGTGGTTCATCGCGAGCACGACCACGGTCACCCGCCCAACTGGCGTCCTGCCAAGCAGAAGAGGGCCGCGCCACTCGAAGTGGTCGGCCCAGGCATCCCGTCGAGGGTGAAACAAGCGCACCAGCCGTCCCGTGTGTGGGTCAAGGCCAGCGATGTTGGGTCCTTTGTGCAGGTTGCAATGGCAGTACTCGCAACGGTCCCCCGCGCGCCGACGCACCAACTTTCGGAGCGCGAAGTCGGTCACGAAGAGGAGCGTCGTTTGAGCAGGGCACGCGCCTTGGACTGGAGGATCGCGACGAACGTCCCAGCGGCTACGTAGGTCTCGTATTCCGCACGTTCCTCTGCTGTCAATTGCCCTGCGGTGTTCTTTCGCGCGAGGTCTTCCACGCGGCGCTGGACCTTGGGGTCCGCTCGAAGCTTGACGATTTGCCTGGCCACTTCCGGACTCAGGCAACGACTGACAGGGTCGAGGATGCGGTCAAGCACGGCAGCTTCGCTCTTCGTGTCCATGTCGCAAGTATACCGCAGGCGAGGATGTGGTTGGAGACCCCCGACTTCGGACCGAAGTGAATCTCGAGCGCGATGTGCGAGCCGCCGACCTTCTGCGCCCCGTAGGCGCCTGAGGAAGGCGAGGGGCGGGGCGTGGAGCGCGGCGCGGGAAGCGAGGCCTCCCGCGCCACGCTGTTTTCACGAGCCGCCGCGGCACGCTCGCGAGCCTTGGGCTCGCCCCGGTGCGTCCAGCCCTGACGTCGCTCTCGGGGCCAGGTCACGCCGGAGAGCCTTCGATCACCCGGCGCCAGCGGCGCGGCACGCCCTTGTATGCTGCCTCGTAGGTAGCCTCGAGCGGCACGTTGACGTAGGCGCCAGGCTCAAGGAACAGGGGCATCGCCGGCAGCACGTCGCCGATCGCTACGGGTTCGACATAGTCGCACGGCAACTGCGTTCTGCTTGCGCCGGTAGAACTCGAGGTCGGTCTCGGCGGTGACCCGGACCCGCGGCGGCGCGAGCTCAAGACCCACACTACCGCCCGCCGGCGTCGTCCGGGGCCCGGCCTGACTTCGGTCCTCTGCAGGCCCCTGCAAGGTCAACACGTCCGGTCCGAACCCAGCCGCGTGCTGCTCCGCCAGGGCGTAGTAGTCATCCGGCAGGAGACCAGCGTTCAGGGCCCGTTGGATCTCCTCGATCCAACCATGGTGGAAGTGGTGAAAGATCCCCGCGTCGACGCGAGTCCAGTCGTGGATGGGCATGGCGGTCTCCTTGCGAGACGGGGTTCCCTGAGCAGATCTTGATTATACGGACGAACGCCGGAGAAAACCTGTCACCGTCCGCAGGCAGATCCTGGCGACGACCGCAAGGGGCGGCGGACGAGGCGCCCGCCGGCTGTGAGGCGGCGCAGGCCCTGGCGCTCACAGCGCGGACCTACGAGCACGGCCCTCCGGCGCCGCACGCGAGCCCGTCGGCCGTCGGGTCGGCGCCGCAGGCGGCAGGTCCGGGGGCGGGGATCGTCGCGGTCCCCGCGAAGAGGTAGTTGAGGATGGTGACCGCGTCGGATATGTCGAGGCGCCCGTCGTCGTTGGCATCCCCCGCGTCGTCGCACGGGAGCGCGCTGCCGCCGGTGAACAGGAAGGCCAGGGTCGCGATCGGATCGGAGATGTTGACCTTGCCGTCGCCGGTCGCGTCGCCGCGGCGGATGGCGGCGCCCTCCGGTCCAACCGTCGAGACGTAGACGGCTCGCACGGAGCGGTCCGATGCGAGGCTGACGTCGAGGACCGGGCTCGTGCCCAGGACCGCGGCCCCTCCGCCGGCGACTTCCCCGCCCTCGTCGGGGTCGGCCGCGACCTCCCAGCGGTCGAAGCGCCACAGCCCGTGGGTCCGCGGCGCCTCGATGCGCAAGGCGGTCGTGCCCTGGTAGCCCCTGCGGAAGGCGCCTCGCCCGTCGGTCCTGCCGTCCAGGTCCTCCCTCGAGACCGTGATCAGGGGCCTCAGGCCGTCGTTCGCCTCGACGCGTAGCTCGTGGATATACCGGCTCCTCTCCGAGTAGTCGTACTCGAGCTGGAGGACGAGGTCCTCGACGTCCAACGCAACGCCGTTGTCAGCCGTCGCCTCCTTGGTGACGATGATCTCCGCCAGGGCGCCGGGACGCGAGTAGAGGAGGACCGCATCCGAGTCGGCGGCGGTGAGCCCGAGCAAGACCCGCAGGAGCGATTCCGAGGCGGCGCTGATCGTCGTCTCCGTCCAGCGGCCCGTGAGCCCGTCGTACACCGTGCTCCAGCGGATCGGGTTCACCCGCTCCGTGCGGTAGTGCGTGAAGAGGTACCCGTGGCCGCCGCTCAGGATCCTCGACTCCCCCGAGTGCTCGAACTTGAGCCGCAGGGTGGCGGTGCCGCCGAGCTCACCCTGCCTCCGCACCACGAGGTCCTGCGTCCTCAGGCCCACGATCCGCAGGTTCTCCTCGTCCGCGCCGAACAGGTTGCGCCGGCCGAGGTCGATCACCAGCCTGCCCGTCTCGTTCAGCTCGCGGATCTCCGCCTGAGCGAGGCGGAAGCTGACGGGGGCCGACCGCTGGGGAGCGTTCGCGTTGAGGTCGGTCAAGATCTCGTCGGCGATGCGTCCCAGCTCCGCCAGGTAGATCCGCTTGAGGACCTCGAACTTGTCCCGGCCCAACTCGTGGCCGGCGCCGTCGTGCTCGGCGAGGGCCTTGAGCTCGTCGAAGAGCCGGCCGAGCCTCCAGCTTCCCGTGTAAGTCTTCAGGATCCGGTACTGGTAGGCCTTGGCCATCAGGTACTGGTACCTGAGGAGGCGGTCCCTCGCCTCGCGGCCCATCTCGACGACGTGGAGCAGGGCCTGGTGGTCGAGCACCGCGAGGACCGAGCTCAGGTTCTGGTCGAGCTTCTGGATCGCGAGGAGCTTCTCGGTGACGAGCGCGGAGAAGCCGGTGATCGTCTGGAGCGTGGAGGCCAGGCGCTCCGCCAGGAGCTGCTTCTCGTGGCCCAGCTCCTCGAGCTTCCGGGTGAGCTCGAGGAAGAGGGGGTCGCCGGCCCGGAGCTTCTCGAGCTCGGCCTTGACCTCTTCCACGGCGACCCCGGTGGACTTGAAGACGCCCGCGACGTTCTTGATCCCCGTGGCCAGGAGCGAGGCGCAGGCGTTGAGCCTCGCGATCCTCGCCTGGCGGTCCTTCTTCGGATCCTTCGTGCCTTCCTCCTGCTTCTCTTTCAGGCATGCCAGGTAGTTCGTCTCGCGAACCGTCTTGATGACGTCCGGCACACCCTCGAGCCCGGCGGTGGGGTGGTCGGGGTCGAACCTGGAAAGGAGGTCGAGACCGACGCCCACGTACCCGAGGGCCGGCTGCCCGACAGGGATGACCTTCGTGATCGCGCCGAGCACGCCCACCGCCTTCCGCCACCAGGGGACCTTGTGCCGGTCCTCGACGTTCTCCTGCGCCCTGCGCTCGAGCTCGGCCTCGAGCCGGCGGAGCTGCGCCGTGAAAGCCAGCAGTTTCGGCTCTAGCTCATCGGCCTCGAGCTGGAGGACCGGGAGCTCGTCCTGGGCGGCCTCGTAGGCGTCGAGGGCCGCGTCGATCTCCTCCTCGAGCTTCTGCTTTCCCGCGGCGATCGCGTCGCGCGTGCTCTTGGCCCGGCCGGCGGCGGCCTCTATCCAGTACGCGAGGTAGAGGACGGGGACGGCGCGGTCGATCTCGTTCGTGAATGCCGCCAGGTTGGCCTCGAAGGAGAGCATCGGGACCCAGGTCAGGGGATTGCCGAAGTAGTCGAGGTGGCTGTCGATCCGGCCCAGGATCGACTGGATCTCGCCCTGGAGCTGATCGAAGAGCGACTTCTCGTCCCCGGTGGGGAGGCCGCCCTTGTGGAGATCGATGTACCTCGAGTACTCGGCCAGGCTCTTCCGGACCAGGAGAGGATCGCTCCCCAGGTAGAGGTCCTTGAGGTACCGGAGGAAGCTCTGGACCGAGATCGGGTGGAGCCAGGCGCCGGGGTCGGTCACCAGGCTCACCTGGCCTGGGAAGCCCGTCGGGCGCAAGGCCAGGGGCGACGTGGCGTCCCTGCCGGGGCGACCCGTGACATCCGACACCGTCAACGAGCTGCACGGGTTGAGGCGCGGTCCGGCCCACACCTTGGACACGATCCCGACCGGCACACCGCCCTCGGTGTCCCGCCCCTTCTGGCCCGCAGGCCCGGGCGTGAAGTCCGCGAACAGGGAGAGGTCGAGCGTGGACCAGATCGTCCCGCCGTCGCCGCCTTCCCCGGGCTTCGAGTACGGCACCGCGTCTTCGCCGTAGACGATCCTCGAGCCGCAGAAGACCTCGACCTCGCCGAGCTGGGTATTGTTGCAGGCCTCGTAAACGATGGTCTTGCCCTGATGCGTGCCGCAGGTCTCCGTCCCCGGCCTGAGCCCCGTCCCTCCGTCGTGCCCCCCCCTCGCGTCCAGGCCCCTCATGCCGCGGGAGATCAGGCGCTTCCCCGCCGTGGGGTCCGAGTGGAACCGCTCGACCTGGATCCACATGTCGGGGCCCTTGGCTCCGTCGAGCCCCTCGTGGACCGCCACCGGGGCAGGCATCGCGGCCTGGGTCACGTCGACGAGCCCGTCTCCCTCGAAGCGCAGCTCGCGCGCATAGATCCGGACCGTCGCCTGCGGCAGGTGGAGCGGGCTGCGGACGACCACGCGGTCCGCATAGAGGGTGAGCTCCTTGACATCCGTGTCGCCCTCGAGGTCGTCGTAGAGGCTCATCTTCTCCGAGCCCGACTCGAAGACGAGCCAGGCGCCCGAGATGCTGACCTTCCTCGTCTTCTGCCGCCGCTGATTGAGAACTTCCTCCGCGGCGCTCTGCTCCACCCGGATGCGCACGTAGTCGTTCGATTCGGGGTCGATCCGCTCGTCCTCGAAGTGGATCGCGGTGTCCTCGGGAGGGAGGCTCGGGAGCGGGCTCACGAGGACCTTGCCCTCGATCGGTGACGAGGGACTCGGCGACGCGGTGAAGGTGACGGTGAAGTCCGTCCGGTCGGCGGGGTCGGGCGTGTAGCTGAGCTCGCCGCTCGCCGCGTCATAGGCGATCCTCCCTGCGGGCGCAGGGCTCACCGCCATCGCCAGCGGGGCGCCGGACGCAGGCTCGCCGGGGCTCTCGGGGTCCGACGAGCGTACGACGAGGCGGAGGGTCTTGCCGTGGCGGGCGGTCTGGGCCGGGATGGCCTGGAAGTAGTAGACCGGGTGGGGCCGGTAATCGAGCGCGAGGGCGGTGATCTTGCCCCGCCGACGAGCGCCTCGACCGCCTCGGGCTCCAGCCAGCCCGGGACCCTGGACAGCTCGACACGGTGGAGCCCGGGCTCGAGGCCCCCGGCCGAGGCGCTGGAGACCTGCCAGGGGCCGCCGCCGGCGCGCCAGCGGGCGCCGGCCGCGATGGCCTCGGCCGGGACGATCGCGACCTGGAGGCTGCCCGCGAGCCAGGCCTCGGATTGGGCTCGCGCGCCTCGGGCCGCGAGGCACGACGCGAGGACGAGACCGAGGACGGGGCCGTGAACGGAGCCGTGGAAACTACGGAACCGACGGGTGGATGGCTTCATGGCGGCAGGCTCTCCTTTCGCGAGCATGGGGTGCCTTGTGAACCCGACCGCCAGGCTTAACGACGTCGCGGCGGAGACCCAGACAGATCACCGCTTCCACGGCCCCTTCGGCGCCCGCGCCATGGCGGACTCCGTCCTCGAGCCGCAATCGAGCCGGAGCCGCCGGCGATGCCCACTTCCATCGCAGGATGTCGCCCTCGACAGCCCCCGCCTCGACGCCTTTTCGAGGACTTCCTGGCACCATCCGCCATGGGCAAGGAGCACGCTGCCGATGCGGTGCTCGGAGCACGGGATGCCTCCCGAGCATCCGCAGGGCGTCACGCCCGGCCGGACCACGCGTCTCTGTTTCCGGCGAGCAGGGGCCGAGCGAGAAGGACGAGCGCGATCGCGATCAGGAGGACCGGGGGCCTTCAGCCAGGGTCCAGGTCGACTGGCGAGCCAAACTTGTCGGCACTCCCGGACGGCACGATCGTTCCTCCCGCGGCGGCCGCTACAAGCACCTCGACGCGCAGCACCCCAGGTCGCCCGGCGTCGCGTCGTCGCCGCCGCAGGAGGGGCTCGGCGGCGGGACGGGGGGACCGCCGAGGAAGAGGTGGTTCAAGAGGTAGATCGGGTCCGTGATGTTCACGGTCTCGTTGTCGTCCACGTCGCACGCGTTCAGGCACGGAGGCTCGTCGTTGCCGAGGAAGAGGTAGCCGAGGGCGACGATGGCGTCCGTGATGTCGATCCGGAGGTCCAGGGCGCAGTCGCCCCGCAGGAAGGGCGCCACGATGCAGCAGAGGATCTCGGCGGGCTGCTCGCGGTCCTGGTCGAGGTCCTTCGGCCCCCCGTCGTCCTTCCTCGACTGGCCCACGAAGGTGATGGCGTTGTTGACGGGCTGGGCCGATCCGCGCAGGCCGTCGCGGAACTCGATCCCGGCCCGGCGCGGGCTCGAGGCGGCCTCGGGGACCTGGCACTCGAGGGTGAGGCGCAGGAGCGTCTCCTCCCCCTCGGGCGGGAGCTTCGCCGGCTGCGTGAGGGAGAGGGCGACGGCGGAGAGGACCCCCTCGTTGTCCGGCCCGCTCGTGATCTCGGTGATGCGGAAGCCGTCGCGGAAGAAGCCGCGAGGGACATCGTCGCCCGCCGTGCCCTCGAACGTGGCGCCCACGATCCTCGCGCCGCCCGCGGGCCGGAGGCTCAGCGCCCACCCCTGCGCCCCGATCCCCGAGCTCCCCGGGACCTGCCGCGTCGCGAGCACGACGGCCGCCTCGATCCGGTGGATCGAGAGCGGCTCCCCCTCGACCCTCGAGGGCGCGACGACCCTGAGGTCGAAGTCCGGCGGCAGCGGCGCCTGCTGAGCCCTCGCGCCGGGGCTCAAGGCAAGCGACGCGATCACGGCGGCAGCGAGAGCCGCGGGGAGCACCCTTCTCGACGATCGTTTCATGGGGACGAGGCTCACCTGGAGAGCGTCAAGTATACCTCAAGCCCAGGGCGAGCTGAACCCTGCCCTGCGGAGCGCGACCCGGGGCAGCCCTGCACGGTGGCCGCTCGCCGCGTCCTGCAGTAGACTCGCGGGCTTTGAGTCAAAAGAGAATGGCCGAGCCTCCCGAAACGCGTTCCAGGTCCCGAGCCCCGGGGACCCTTCGCGCGTGCGCGCCCGCGGCCTTCGCCTTCCTCGCGATCGCGCTCCCGCTGGCATTCTGGCCCGGACGCCTTGGCTACAGGCACCTCGCCGCAGGCGCAGCGGCGGGGCTCGGCTGCGCAGCGCTCGCAGCGCTCGCCGCCCCGCCGCTCCGGCGGAAGCGCGCCTTCCTGGCCGCCGCGGCCGCCGGCCTGGCCGCCGCCGGAGCCGGGAGCGCCGCCGGGCTCTGGAGGGAGGCGCGCGGCCGCGCCCCCTCCCTCGCCGAGGCCTTTCGCCTCGAGCCCGGGGGCACCGTCGAGGCGTTCCTCGAGCGCCTGCAGCGCCGCCCCCCGAAGGACGTCGCCTCCCTGCTCAAGGCAGCGCCGGAGAAGCGGTCCCGGCGCAGCGACCTCCTCCTCGAGGGCAGGCTCGAGCTCCACGAGCACGAGCCCGTGTCGGTCCCTCGAGACCTCTCCTGGGACGAGGACCCCTTGAACGACAAGACCTGGCGGTGGACCCTCCACGCCATGCCCTACGTGGAGTGGCTCACGGACAGCTTCGTGGCCACGCGAGACGGGCGCTTCCTCGAGCGCGCCGAGGACCTCGTGCTCGACTGGATCGAGGACAACCTATTCTGCCTCGGCTCGCCGCCGAGCCGCATGAGCTGGCACGACCATGCGACGGCGCTCCGGGTGCGAGCTTGGCTGCCGTTCTGGGAGCAGTGGGTCAAGTCGCACCTCTTCGATGAGCCGAAAGCGGAGCTCCTGCTCAGGGCCGTCGCCGCGCACGGGGAGCGGCTCGCGAGCGAGGCGTTCTACACGCGCTCCCACAACCACGGGATTGACCAGGACGTGGCCCTGATCGCCATCGCCACGGCGTTTCCTGAGCTGAGGAAGGCCCGCGAATGGCGGGATTTAGCCTGCGCCCGTCTGCGGACCCAGGTCTTCGAGACCATCTCCCCCGCCGGCGTCCACCTGGAGCACTCCGCGGGCTACCACTTCCACACGCTCGGCGTCCTCACGGCCGCCTGCGACTTCATGAGCCGCCACGGCATCGCGGTCGAGGGCCTGGATCTCGAGGAGGTGCTCCGGAAGATGGCCCGCGTCGCCGCGTACCTGATTCAGCCCGACGGCCACATCGTCCCCATCGGCGACACGACCCACGAGCCCTCCCTCGACACGAGCGATCCGGTCCTCGCGCTGCACGCGGAGCGGGACCCCGTCCTCCGCTTCGCCCTCACCCGCGGGAGGGAAGGGTCTCCCGGCGACGGCTCCGTCGTCTTCGAGCGCGAGGGGTACGCCATCTTCCGCGACGCCTGGCGGCCCGAGCCGGACTTCGAGAAGGGCCTCCACGTCGTCCTCACGGCCGCCGCCAACCCCGGCCTGGCGCACAAGCAGGCCGACGACCTCAGCTTCACGTTCTTCGGGCTGGGGCGCGAGCTCATCGTGGACCCGGGCCACTACAGCTACGACGAGCTGGACCCGGCGCGGCGCTACGCCGTCAGCGCCAGGGCCCACAACGTCGTCCTCGTCGATGGGGAGGGCTTCTCGGGCTACTCGGCCCGGATCGAGGCCCACGCGCTCCAGGAGGGCCACGCGGTCGTCCAGGCCTCCCACGACAACTACCCGGGGCTCCGCCACCGGCGCACGCTCCTCTACGTGCGGCCCGCGACGCTCTTCGTCATCGACGAGGTCGGCCCGGCCGGCGCCGGGGGCGGGCCGGCGGCGGCGCGCGTCTTCGAGCAGCTCTTCCATCTTGGGCCGGGGCTCAAGCCCTTGGTGGGCCCCGGACGCAGCTCCGTGCGGGCCGCCAGCGGCGGCCCCGGCGAGCCCGGCGTGGAGCTCCGCGTAGTGGCGATGGTGGACGGCAAGGGCACGGCCGAAGTGGTCGAGGGCCAGGCGGAGCCCTTGCAGGGGTGGATCTCGAGGGGCCACCGCGACCTGAGGCCCGCGCCCGTCTTGAAGCTCACGGCGCGGGGCGGTCGCGCGACGTTCGCGACCTGGATCGAGGCGAGGGCGTCCGGTGAGACCCAGCCGGAAGGCGGCGAGGGCCCCTGGTGCCGCGTCGAAGAAGGCTCCATACTGATCCGGTGGCCCGCCGGTGGCGGGACGAGACAAGCCCAGATCCGCCGCGGAGGCAAGCTGGAGGTGCGCCTTTGAACGGGAAGCTGCCCGGGACCATCGAGAAACCTGCCGTCCACGAGGAGACGGAGACCTCGCCCGACCGGCTCTGGAACGTGGTCGTGTGGAACGACCCCATCAACCTCATGTCCTACGTCACCTACGTCTTCCAAAAGCTCTTCGGCTACTCCCTCGAGGTCGCCACGAGGCTCATGCTCGAGGTCCACCACGAGGGCCGATCCATCGTGGCGACGGTGGAGCGCGAGAAGGGCGAGTACTACGTGGGGAGGCTCCACCAGTACGGGCTCCAGGCGACCCTCGAGAGGCAAGAAGGGTGACCGTGGAGGCCCGGCGCGACCGCGACGGCACGGTGCGGCTCCTCCTCCCGCGAGCCCAGGGCGCCGTGCTCCGCTCCCTCCCGGCGCGGCTGCGGAGCGTGCTGACCCGGCCCGACGTCTCGGGCCGCCTCGTCGAGCGCCTCTTCCCGCGGGCCTACTCCGACCCGAGGGAGGAAGCCGAGTACAAGAGGCTCCTCGGCAAGGACCTGCTCGAGCACCGGCTCAGGACGCTCGCCGTCGTGGAGAAGGCGATGGCCCGCTGGAAGCAGGGGCCGCGCCGCGTCGAGCTGGCCATCCCCCCGGAGCAGTTTGACCTCTGGCTCTGCTTCGTGAACGACATGCGCCTCGTCCTGGGCATCGAGCTCGGGATCCAGGACGATACGTGGGAGAAGGCCTTCGATCCCGCCCACCCTCAGGCCGAGGAGATGGCCTTGCTCCACTACCTGACGTGGCTGGAGCAGACGCTGATCGAGGCGTGAGGCCGCCTCACCTCGCCGGCAGCCCCGCCCCCACGTCAGCCCGCGGGCCGAGCTCGAAGCGCTCCTCGGCCTTGCGCAGGATCTCGCCCGCGATGGCGAGGGAGGCCGTCGCGGCGGGCGACGGCGCGTTCAAGACGTGCAGCGCCCGCGGCCGCTCGACGATCAGGAAGTCGTCGACGAGCTGACCCGTGCGGGCGAGGGCCTGCGCGCGCACGCCGGAGCCGGCGGGCTTCACGTCCTCCTCGCGGACCTCCGGGACGAGCCTCCGCAGCGCCGCCACGAAGGCGCGCCTCGAGTAGGAGCGCACCATCTCATGGTAGCCGGTCCTCCAGTAACGCGCCGCGAGCCGCCAGAAACCGGGGTACGCGAGCACCTCCGCGAGGTCGCGGAGGCTCACGTCGCTCTTCCTGTACCCCTCGCGCGCGAAGGCGAGGACGGCGTTGGGCCCCGCCTCGACGCCGCCGTGGATCGTCCGCGTGAAGTGCACGCCGAGGAACGGGAACCGCGGGTCGGGGACGGGGTAGATGAGGGCCTTGACGAGCTGGCAGCGCTCCGGAACGAGCTCGTAGTACTCGCCGCGGAAGGGCACGATGCGCGACGCGTGCCTGCCGCCCTCCAGCAGCGCCACGCGGTCGGAGTGGAGGCCGGCGCAGGAGACCATCCAGCGCGCGCGCGGGCTGCCGCGGGTCGTCTCGAGGACGAGGCCGCGCTCCTCGTGACGCACGGCGGTGAGCCTCGCCCCCGTGCGGACATCGCCGCCCGAGGCCGCGACCAGCCCGGCGAGCTTCCGCGCGACCTCGGCGTAGTCGATGATGCCTGCCCCCGGCACGTGCAGGGCGCGGATCCCCGTCGCGTGAGGCTCGATCTCGCGGAGCCGTTCGGCGCCGATGAGCTCGAGGCCCTTGACGCCGTTCGCCGTGCCCCGGCGGTAGAGCTCCTCGAGGGCCGGGAGCTCGCGCTCCTCGGTGGCCACCACGACCTTGCCGCAGACTCGGAAAGGCACGCCGTTCTCGCGGCAGAGCTCCATCACGAGCTCGCCCCCGGCGACGCAGGTCCGGGCCTTGGCCGAGCCGGGGCGGTAGTAGAGCCCCGAGTGGATGACTCCGCTGTTGTGGCCCGTCTGGTGCGCGCCGGGACGGTCCTCCTTCTCCAGGAGGACGAGGCGGAGGTCCGGGTGCGCGCGGAGCAGGCGGTAGGCCGTGGCGAGACCCACGATGCCTCCGCCGACGACGGCGATGTCGAAGGCTTCGCCCATGTCGCTCGGGGGCACGAGGGGGCCTCAGCGCCGCTCCACGGGCTCCAGAGGCTTCTCCGCCACGTGGAAGTACTCGGGCACCTCGCCGGCCTTGAGCTTCCGCTTGAGAGCCTTCAGCCGGATGAACCGGTCGCCCGTCAGGCAGTCCATCGGCAAGCCGTAGCGGTAGAAGTGCTCCTTCAGCTCCATCCCGCCCCGCTCGAGGGTGTACTCGAGCTCGAAGTCCGGGAACGTCGTTTTGAGCTTCGTGAAGTCCACCTTGTAGTCGCGCGGGTCCGAGGTGGCGCCCTCGGCGAAGCTCAGCTCGCAGTGCGGCATGAGCCGCTTGACGAGGTTGGCCACGTCGCGGACCTGGTACGTCTCGACGCTCGAGCCGATGTTGAAGGCCTCGTCGTGGATGCGCTCCAGGGGCGCCTTGAGGAAGTAGACGAAGGCCCGGGCGATGTCGCGGCAGTGGATCAGGGGGCGCCAGGGCGTCCCGTCGGTCAGCACCTTGATCACGCCGGTCGAGTAGGCGGAGGCGAAGAGGTGGTTGAGCACGAGGTCAAGGCGCAAGCGCGGCGACGTGCCGAAGGCCGTCGCGTTGCGCAGGTAGACCGGCGAGAAGCTCGAGGAGGCGAGCTCGCTCAAGGCCTCCTCGACCTTCACCTTCGTCTCGGCGTAGACCGAGACGGGCGCCGCGCTCCCCCGCTCGTCGATGGGCTTGTCGTCCGTCTTCCCGTACACGCTGCAGGAGCTCGAGAAGAGGAACCGGGGCACTCCGGCCCGCACGGCGCACTGGGCCACGTGGAGCGTCCCCTCGAAGTTGACCTTCCAGGTCAGCTCGGGGTTCAAGATGCCCATGGCGTCGTTCGAGATCGCGGCCAGGTGCACCACCGCGTCGTGGCCCCGCAGGTCGTCCGGCCGCAGGTCCCGGATGTCCAGGATCCTGTTCCGCTGTGGCAGGGCGTGGGGGTAGATCAGGCTCTCCTCGAACAGATTGAGGTCGACGCCCGTTACCTGGTGGCCTTCCTCCAGAAGCAGCTCGACGAGGTGGGGCCCTATGTAGCCGAGGTGACCGGTGACCAGGACGCGCATGGGGTTTCTCTCTGGGGTTCGTTCGTGAGGGAGGGGACGTGGACGTGCCGCCAGGGCGTTCTATCCGTGCTTGAGCGCCCAGTCGTAGGGGATGTCGTTCGCGAAGGGATCGATTCTCACGACCTCGTCCGGATTGTACGGTTTGTCGAGGACGATGGCGATGATGGACTCCGCGGCGCCGACCCCCTTCACCCCGTTCCAGATCCCCGGCGGGATGGTCACGAGCTGGTAGTTGTGCTCGCCGAGGAAGAGCTCGTTCACCTCCCCCTTGGTCGGGGAGCCCTCGCGAGCGTCGTAGAGGACGCACTTGATCATGCCCGTGACCGCGGCGTAGTTGAGCGTGACCTCCTTGTGGAGGTGCCAGCCCTTCACGACCCCAGGGTTCACCACGGAGAAGTAGACCTCCCCGAAGCTCCTGAAGATGGGCCAGTCGCGGCGGAAGAGGTGCATGACGCGCCCTCTCTCGTCGCAGATCTTGCGGAGGGGGGTGAGCTGGACGCCGTCGATCATGGGACGATGCGGGGATGGGGGATCGGGACGATGAACTTGCCGCCGCGCTCGCGGTATACCTGCTGCTGGCGGATGATCTCGTCGGCGAAGTTCCATGCGATGATCACCACGTAGTCCGGCTGGTCCTCGAGGAGCTTCTCCGGCGGGTGGACGGGCAGGTGCATCCCGGGCGTGAGCTTGCCTTGCTTCAGTGGGCTCTTGTCGACCGTGTACTCTACCAAGTCCGTGCCGATGCCGCAGTAGTTGAGCTGCGTGTTGCCCTTGGCGGGCGCCCCGTAGCCGGCGATGCGCTTCCCCGCGGCCTTGAGCTTCCGGAGGAGCCCCAGGAGAGCCTCCTTGGTCCGCTGGACCTCCCCGGCGAAGCGCCGCTGGAACGCGAGGGTGTTGAGCCCCATGCGCTCCTCCTCCTCGAGGAGGGTCTCCAGCCTCGCCGTCGGGGCGCGGCCGGCTCCGGCCTTCGAGGCGTGCACGCGGATCGACCCGCCGTGGATCGGGACGCGCTCCACGTCGTGGACCGAGAGGCCCGAGCGGGCGAAGAGCCTCACGAGCACCTGGACGGAGAAGTACGAGAGGTGCTCGTGGTAGATCGTGTCGTACTCCTTGTGCTCGATCAGGTCGCGCACGTACGGCACCTCGAAGGACGCGGCGCCCCTCGGCTTGAGGAGCACTTCGACGCCCCGCAGGAAGTCCGCGACGTCGTCCACGTGGGCCAGCACGTTGTTCCCGAGCACGACGTCGGCGGGGCCGTGCCTCTCGAGCACCTTGCGCGCGGTCTCCAGGTTGAAGAACTCGCCCAAGACCTCGAGGCCATCGCGGCGCGCCATCTCGGCGATGTTCACAGCGGGCTCAACGCCGAGGCCGCGGACGCCCAGATCGCGGAGCTTCTTGAGGAGGAGCCCGTCGTTGCTAGCGACCTCGACGGCGAAGGAGCCCTCGCCCAGGCCGTAGCGCTCCACGATCGACCGCGCCAGCTCGGCGAAGTGCCTCTGGAGGGTCTCGGACGTCGCCGACACGTAAATGTAGTCGCGGAAGAGGACCTCCGGCGAGACGACGTGCACGAGCTGCAAGCAGCCGCAGTCTCCACAGGAGTAAACATCGAGGGGGAAGGTCGGCTCGTCGCGCTCGAGCTGCTCGCGCGTGAGGAAGCTGTTGGCCAGGGGCGTGGGACCCAGCTCGAGCACGCGGTGGAGGCCGGCCCCCCCGCAGGCGCGGCAGGCCGAGCTCACCTTGACGCAGTCCATCCATGTCTCTTCCACGGCGCTTCTCTTCGTCATCGGGCGGACTCCCGCGAACGGTGCTTCTCCTCGCTGGTTTCCCAGACGGCCCAGGGGCGCTCCTTCCGCGCCCACATGCCGTTCAGCTTCTCGACTTCCTTCTGGTTGTCCATGCACTGCCAGAAACCTTCGTGCCGGTACACGGCAAGCTGGCCCTTTTCCGTGAGCCGCCGCAGGGGCCGATCCTCGAGGGGACCGTCCTCGTCCAGGTACCGGAACGCCGCGCGCTCCATGACGAAGAAGCCCCCGTTGATGATCACGTCGAGGCGGGGCTTCTCGGCGAAGGCGGTGGCGATGCCGTCCTCCTCGCGGATGACCCCGAAGGTCGTCTCGGGGCGGACCCCCGTGACCGTCGCCACGCGGCCCTTCCTCAGGTGGAAGCCGAGCAGGTCGTCGATCCGCACGGACGACACCCCGTCGCCGTAGGTGAGGAAGAACCTGTCCGCATCCTGGACATGCCGTTCGATCTTGAAGACGCGGCCCGAGGTGCCGGTCTCGGGGCCCGTGTCGGCGAACACGATCCGCCAGTCAGGCTCCGAGGGGACGCGGTCGCAGGCGGGCTCGCCGCCGATCGTCCCCCGAGTGAAGACCTCCTCGACCATCTCGCCCTTGTAGCCGAGGCACAGCACGAACTCCTTGTGCCCGTGGTGGGCGTAGGCCTTCATGATGTGCCACAGGATCGGCATCCCGCCGATGGGGACGAGGGGCTTCGGCCGCAGCTTGCCGGCGTCGCCGAGGCGCGTGCCCTTGCCACCGCAGAGGATCACGACCGGGATGCGTTCGCGGGCGCTCATCGGGCGTGGCTCCTCGCGCGGAAGCACTCCTCGACCTCCCTCCGGAGGCGCACGGCGATCGGCGCCTCGTCGAGGACGACGTCGTCGTAGCGGATCAGCCCGTCCCTGAGCACGTCCCGCGCGACGGTCGCGTACTCGGCGAGGCCCACGGGCAGCGCGTTCTCCTCGCGGAGCGCCTCGACCGCCATGATGAGGCCGTAGTGCTTCGCGCCGCCGATGCCCTCGAGGGGCTCGCCCGCGCGCAGGTCCCTCTTCGCGAAGGTCGCGACGTCGGCGACGGGGTCGCCGGCGGGCGCCGCCGTCGCCGTCCCGTAGAGGACCGCCTCGGCGGCCGTGAGCGGCGCCTCGAAGGCGCAGAGGACGTAGGGCCGATAGAACAAGTACTCCGGGCCGTCCCCCATCTTGAGGTAGCGGAGCTCCTTGCGGAGGTGCGGGTCGCCGGACCGGGCGATCACGAAGACGCCCGACGGGATCCCGAGCGTGTACTCGACGATGGGCCCCGCCTCGAGGAGCCCGTGGCGGGAGAAGCTCTCGAGGAGCGCCTCGAGGCCCGTCTCGACGCCGGCCATGCCCGTGCGGGCGGGCCTCATGCCGGTCGCGTTGGCCACGAGGGCCATCTCCAGGTTCAGCTTCGTGCCGTCGGCCGCGGCCGTGGCGATCCAGGGGCTGATCCCGGCGGCGGCCGCGAAGGCGGCCTGCGTCGAGGGCGTAGCGTACCGCTTCATGACGCCCTTGCAGTTCCCCGCGACCACGGGCTCGAGCCCCAGCCCGCGGCAGTAGCCGTGGAGGTTCATGATGATGCCGGGCTGATCGCCGTCGATGTCGCTGTATACGACCCCCGCCTCGTCGGCGAGGGGCTTCAGGCAGGCCCCCAAGGTCACCTGCACCTCCGGGTTGGCCTCGATCACGTGCTTCCGCGCCCGGAAGCCGGCGAGGGCGACGTCCGTGCCGACCTGCATCGTGCCCGTGGCCTCCATGACCGCATCGATCGAGGGGACGCCCGCGAAGAGCTCGACGTCCCGCGTGACGACCCACTGGCCGGCGGCGATCGCCCGCTCCGCCGCGTCCGGGTCGTCGCAGCGCACGATGCGGGCGGGGTCGGCCCCCGCGGCTCTCAGCACGGACTCGGCCCGCTCGGGGGTGCGGTTCGCGACCAGGGCAGGACGCATCCCCTGGATTCTGGACAGCGCATGGACGAGCCCTCCGCCCAGGAACCCGGCCCCCACGACGGCCACGTTCAGGGGCCTGCCGAGCTTGCCCTGGCGGCGGAGGAGGTCGGTGAAGACGTTCATGCCTTTGGGGGCGACGCAAGCCTCATGCCGGGGCCAGGCGGCGGGCCGGACGGGCCGCGATCCTCTCGAAGCAGTCCATGTAGCGCCGGACGACGGCCTCGATCGAGTGGGGCCCGGCCGCCTCCCGCGCCGCTTCCCCGAGGCGGAAGCGCAGGCCGCAGTCGTCGAGGAGCCTCGTGAGCTGGCGCTTCCAGTCCTCGATCGTGTCTGCGAAGAGGAGCTCCTTCCCGTCCTCGCCGAGCTCGCGGTAGGCGGGGAGCGAGTCGCAGAGGACGGGGAGCCCGAGCGACATGTAGTTGAGGACCTTCACGGCGGGCTTCTGCGACTGGTAGTCGACGTACTGGCCGCCGAGGGCCTTGCACTCGATCGCGATGTCCGCGTCGAGCATCGTCCGCTCCCACTCCTCGTAGCTCTGGGTCTCGCGCCAGGCGTCGATGAAGACGAGCTCGGCGCCCCGATCCGCGAGGACGCCGCGGATCGCGTCCTCGAGCTCCTGGAACCGCTCCCGAGGCATGCCCACCTTCCGGGCGTCGTAGCGCGGGTTCCGGTGGATCGCGTTCTCCCAGACGACCTTCCGCAC
Organism: Planctomycetota bacterium; assembly: GCA_016209535.1. Taxonomy (GTDB): domain Bacteria; phylum Planctomycetota; class UBA8108; order UBA8108; family SXIK01; genus JACQVW01. Next base: position 38,288 of record JACQVW010000009.1, read on the forward strand.
CCTGTCGCGGGGGACGAGGCGGTTCGAGCTCTCCAACCGGCTCGCGTGCCCCACGAGGAGGACCTCTCCGGCCGGGCGCTTGCGGGCGATGGCCTCGGCCTGGGCCCGGGACAGAGCGAGGGCGTAGTGCGCGACCTCCTCGGTGAAGACGTCCGCGGTGTCCCCCGTGTCGGCGCCGGGTCCGTCGCAGGGGTTCGAGAGGAGGCGGGCTCCGCGCTCCTCGCAGAGCCGCCGGAGCGCGCCGGCGGCCTTCAGGAAGTCGCGGAAGAGGCTCGACTTCACGACGACGAGGATGTCCGCATCCTGGACGAGACCCTCCATCTCCCGGAGGGGGGCGCGCCGGAAGAGGCCGCGGGGCCGGAAAGCGTCCTGGGGGAGGAGCGAGAGACGGCTGCTCGCGCGGTCGCCCCCGATCCGCTCGAGGGTCCCGTGGATGCGGACCGCCTGGGTCTCGATCGACTGGTACTTGCCCTGGGCTCCGACGAAGTGGACTCGGATCATTGGCTCCCTCGCTTCCTCTCTCGTCCCCCCGGCAGGAGTCGTGCCCGGCCAGCGGGGGACGGGAACAGCTTACCGCGGGCGGGGAGCGGGTCCAAGGAGGAGGCTGCGCCGATGCGCTATGCTGGGGCGCCATGGCACGCCCGGCGGCGCTCCTCCTCCTGACCTTCGGCGTGCCCGCGGGGCTCCTCCTCGCGGGCGCCTCGTGGAGATGGCTCGGCCTGGGCGCGCTCGCCTGGGCCGCCGCCGTGGCGGTGAAGGCCCTGGCCGGGGCGCTCGTCGCCGGCGCCTCGCGCCGGGCGGTCTCTTCGGCGCGCGCCCGGGCGGCGGTCTGGGGCGTGTGGTCAGCGGCCTGCGAGCTGGGCGCCGCGGCGCTTGCGTTCCTGGCCTTCCGGCCGCGGCCGACCCTCCTCGATGTCGCGGGCTGCGGCGCCGGGGCGGGGGCGCTCGAGATCGCCTGGGTCGTCGCCGTGGCGGTCTACCACGGCGCTGCAGCGACGGCGGCCCGGGAGGGGCCGCCGGACGAGCCCGACGACACGGACTGGATCGTCCGCTGGAGCGGCGTCCTCGAGCGGGCTTCGACCCTCGCCGGGCACATCGGCTCCCGCGGGCTCGTGTGGCTCGGGCTCCAGTCCTGGGCCCTCTCCCCGGCCCTCGCGCTGGCCCTCGCCACCTTCGCGCTCGTGGACGGCGTCGCCGGCTACGGGGTCGATGCCGGCTGGCGATGGTCGGAGCCGAGGCTCTGCCGGCGCTTCCAGGCGTTCCTCGCGGCCACGGCGCTCGTCGAGCTGGGGGCGTTCGCGGGTGGGGCTTTCATCGCCTCCGCGGATCCCTGAGAAGCTGCGGCGTCCCTGGCGCGCCGCGACCTCGGCGAGCCAGGAGCGCGGTATCCGAGCGCCTGCTCTCGGGAAGGATGATGCAGCTCTATGGCTTCAGGTGCGGATGGCTCCTCGCAATCCAGGCCTCCACATCCTTGCGAAGCTGAAGGGCGAAGGCGAGCACCTCGTCGGCTTCCGTATCCGAGATGATGCCGGCGCGCTCGTAGTCCGCCTCGTTCCGCTTCTTTCGAAACATGTCGAACTTCGCCAATGTCGTGGCGTCCGCCCCCAGTGTGAATGCGAGCGACTGGATGACGCGGTGGTGGTGCGCACTCCTGGCTGCCTCGAAACCGGCTGCGGCCAGCGCAGCCGTCGCGAGCTGAAGAGCGGCGTTGTATGCGATATTGAGCCGCCAGTCGGCGACAAGGTTTGGAGTCTGACAGGCTTTAAGGTCACGATCCACGATGCCGAACAGGTCGGCGACCTCCTGCCGGCTTGTGCGATGGGGCTTCAGCCACCCGGATCTCAGCCAGTCTTGCAAGCTCACGATCGTCGCCGATGAGAAAGATCTTCGGGCCGGCCACCACCTCGGTCACGAAGTGATGGCCGGCTTTGAGTTTACGACAAAACTCTTCCGTCCGGTAGAGGCTGGGGTTCACTTCGCGGCGAAGCTCACCTTGGGCGCCGCTCAGAGCCGACACCAGATCGCCAAGCTGAAGCTCGTCCCCCACTACCATCACGTCCACGTCGCTTTCGGCCGTCTCGCCGCCCTTGGCGATCGAGCCGTAAATGAAGGCGAGGCGAATCCGGTCCGCAAGTGCCCCGAGGCCTCCCTGCAAAACGTCAGCAACGCCGAAAGTCTTCCGGATCAGCCCGCGAAGCTCTTCGAAGACTGGACAATCGCGGTTCGCTTGATAGTAGGTCTGTCGGCCTTCTACCGCGCGCGTCAAGATCCCGCATCGGCTGAGCCGGGCGAGCTCTCGTTGCACGGCTCCGTAGCCGAGGGCCATGGCGTGGACGACCTGGCGCTGATAAAAGCGTTCATCGGGGTGCCCGTAGAGGAGCCGGAGAACAGATTGCCGGCCAGCACCGAAGAGAGCTGCCGCGATGGGTTCCTTGGTCGTTGGCTTGCTTGCACCCATATTGGGTTCTATCGTACCCATTTTGGGTGCGTTTCACCAGATCCCCGGCCCTCGCCTCAATCCGAAGCTAAGCAATCCGAAGCTAACCCCGCCCGGCTCCGGCAGAATCCGAAGGTGCCCTCGGCTTCCTAAAGGGACCTTCTTTGACATGAACCTTGATACGTTGCAAA
>JACQVW010000122.1 GCA_016209535.1 Planctomycetota bacterium
CGCGTGGAGGGGGTAGGAGTCCATGTCCTCGCCGTCGGTCACGAGGAGGATGTCGGCGAAGGTCTCCTTCGCCTTGCGCCGCTCCTCCTCGAGGACCGTCTCGCCGGGCTTCACGCCCTCCTCCTCGGGGGCGCTCGCGCTCGTGAAGCCGAAGAGGTCCGTGAGGGCCTTGCGCACCGCGTCGCCGATCCGGGTGCCTCCCGAGGCCGCGCTCCGGTGGTCCACCGTGCGGAGCACGCTCTTGAAGTAGGAGTAGTTCGATGTGAGGGGCGACCGGATCACGGCCTCGCCCGCGAAGACGATCAGCCCGATCCTGTCGCCCTTGAGCTGGTCGCAGAGGCGCTCCACCTCGAGCTTCGCGCGCTCGAGGCGGCTCGGCTTGAGGTCGTCGGCGAGCATGGACTTCGAGACGTCGAGGAGGACCGCGACGTCGCGGGCCGAGGTCACGAATCGCGTCTTCTCGGGGTTCGAGTGCGGCTGGACGGCCGCGGCAGCGAGGCAGGCGAGCGCGAGCCCGAGGAGGAGGGCCCGCCTCCAGCGGCGCTGCCGCAGGGCCGCGAGCCAGGCGGCCGACTTCTCGGGGTCGTGGCCGAACCGGGCGAGGACCTTCCGGCGCCTCCCGATCGCCCAGGCCCAGAGGGCGAAGAGGGCCGGGATGAGGAGCACGAGGTCGAACCAGGAGAGCGGGATGCGGAGCACGGGGTCGAACCAGGGCTCCTTCGCGGCGAGCTCGAAGTCGGCCCAGCGGAGATCTTCGGGCATCCACGCCGTCCACACGTCGTGGAACCGGACGAGGAGCACCACGGGGAGGCTGACGAGGGGCCAGAGCCCGTCGCGGAGGTTCGATGGGGCGGTCGCTCGAGCCGTCGTCACGGGATCCTCCGGAAGAGCGTCTGCTCCAGGACCGCGGCCAGGCAAAGGAGCGCGATCGCGGGGCCCAGGAACCATCGGTACTTCTCGCGGTAGCTCCGGTACTCGATCCGGCCCACATCGGAGCGCTCGAGGCGGTCGATGTCGGCGTAGATCTCGCGCAGCTCGTCGCCGCTCCGGGCCAGGAACGCCTTGCCGCCGGACTCGCCGGCGACCTGCCGCGGCGTCTCGAGGATCTGGTCCTCGGGGATCTCCTGCACGATGCGGCGGCCGAAGAGGTCCCTCTGGGTGACGGTCGTCTCGGCGAACAAGATGAAGTAGACCTTGATGCCGTTGGAGGCGGCGTACTTCCCCGCCTCGACGGGATCCACGTCGCCCGCGTTGTTCTCGCCGTCGGTGAGGACGATGGCCACCTTGCCCTGGATCTTGTAGCCTCCCTGGCCCTCGCCGCGTCCCAGGTCCTCCTCGGCGCTCACGAGCGAGAGGATCGCCCGCTGGAGGCCGTCGCCGATGGCCGTCTTGTTGAGCGGGTTCTCCTTGAGGCCGCGGCGTCTCGCCGTCTCCATGTCGATCCCGCGCAGGTCCCAGACCGGCTGGTCGTAGCGGTCGAGGGCCGGCGCCACGGTCCTGAGGTTCTTCACGGCCGTGATCAGGGGCTCGTGGGTCGAGACGAGGGGGCAGCTCTCCTCGGTGAAGCGCGCGAAGGTCGTGAGCCCGATCAGGTCCGTCTTGCGGCCCGGGAGCTCCTTCCCGCCCCGGACGAAGTCCTGGAAGACGTCCTTCACGATGTCGATGCGCTTCCGCTCGGCGCCGCCGTAGCGCATCGTCTCCTCCATGGAGCCCGAGCGGTCGAGGACCATCTGGATCGCGATCCCCTCGCTGCGGACCACCGTGCGCGAGTCGCCCTGGCGCGGGCGCGCCGCGGCGACGACGAGGCCCAGGAGCGCGAGGCCCTCGAGGGCCGGCACGAGGGCCGCGGCCCTCTGGCGCAGGGTGGGCCGCAGGCCCCTGAGCCGCGCCACGCTCGGGAAGACGATCGCCGCGGCGGAGCCCCGGCGCCGGGCCCGCCAGGCGAGGAGGGCCAGGGCGGGCACGGCGAGGAGAAGCAGCCAGGGGTCGTGGAGCTCGTAGCTCGTCGATGTCACGGCGGAGCCTCCGCGGGGGTCGTCTCGGCGATGAACCGCTTGCAGACGTCGAAGGCGGACTGGATCGATGCCTCGTCGGGCTGGAAGCGCGCGAACTTCACCTGGTCCGAGAGATCGAGGAACTGAGCGAGCCGGGCCCTGTGGACCACGAGGCGCAGGTCCCTCGCCGCCTCCTCGAGGAACTCCTCGGTCGTGCGCCGGGGCGCGTGGACCCCGAAGCGGCTCTCGATGTACTGCCTCAGGATCCCCGAGAGGTGGACGAAGAAGAGCTCCACGTGGCCCTTCTCGAGCAGGTTCAAGGCCACGAGGCGGCGCAGGGACTCGTAGGCGACCTCGTGGGGCGGCACCGGCGGCGGGGCCTTCCTCTCCCGCCGCCGCAGGAGCAGGTAGGCCGCGGCTCCCGCCGCCAGGGCGAGCCCGGCGGCCCCGGCCAGAGCGGCGCCGAGCGGGAAGCCCGAGGCGTCCGGCGGCGCCTCGTAGATCCCCCGGAGGGGGGCGAGGGCGAGCTTCTCCAGGTCCTCGACGCCGGACACGGTCACCGGGACCTCCTCGGTCAGGAAGCTCGACTCCTGCGTCTCGCCTTCCTTCCCCGCCGCGTGGAAGTAGACCGCGAGGGGCGCTATGGCGAGGGCCCCGGTGCGGTCGGGCTCGAGGGTGAGACGCTTCTTGCGGGAGCGCACGGCGGGCCTGCCGCCGCTCGAGGCCTCGGCTGCGGGGCCGCCGGCCGCCGCGCCGCCGGCCGCCGCGCCGGCCTTCTCCCCCGGGGCCGCGCCGGGCCCGGGCGGCGCTTCCCGCGAGATCTCGACCACCGAGAAGCCCTCGAAGTCCTCCGGGAGGTACTCGGGGAAGTCGGCCTCGAAGCCCTCCTCGACGCGCAGATCCTGCTCGAGCGTGATCGTGTCGGCGAGGGTGGCCTCGACCCTGTCGAGGCGCAGGACGAGGCTCACGGGGGCGCCCTGGTTGAACTCGCGCTCGAAGGCCCAGGCCGCGTTCGCCGCCTCCCCGGCGGCGGGCGCCCCGCCGCCCGCGCCGCAGCCGCAGGCGGCGAGAGCCGGCAAGACGAGGGTGAGCCCGAGCGCGCGGTGCGTCATGGCTTGGGTGCCGCGCCGGCCTTCGTCTCTTCCTTGGCCTTCGCCTCGGCCCCGCTTTCCGTGCCCGCGCCGGGCCCGGGGAGCTCCTCCTTGCCCGCGGCCGCCGGGTCGAGGAGCTCGACGCGGAACTTCTCCGAGAGGAGGGCCTGCAGCCCCTGGAGCGCCTCCTCGCGCTTCGCGGCCGCGAGGTCGGCGCGCACGCGCGGCTCGGCCTCCTCGAAGGCGAGCTGGCGCTCGGGGCGCTTCTTCTCGGCCCGGAACACGTAGAAGGCCGCGGCGTGCTCGATGGGCCGGCTCGAGACCTCGCCCTCGGCGAGGGCCAGGACGTGCGCAGCGACCTCCGCCGAGGGCCCGAGGTCGGGCACCGGCTCGCCGGGGACGGCGGCGCCGGAGGCCCGCTTGAGCTTCACCTCGGCGGCCGTCCCGGGGTCCTTGAGCTTCGCGATGGCCCCCTCGGCCTCGGCGGCGCCCGGGAAGGGGGCATAGGAGAACTCGACGCCCGGCTTCTCGGTGAACCGCTCCACGTGCGCCTCGTAGTGGTTCTTGAGCTCCGTGGGGCCGAGGGCCTTCATGGCGCCCTCGACCTCGGCCTCGACGACGCGGTTCGCGATGAGCTCCCGGCGGAAGCGCGCCACCGCGCCGTGGGTGTCGGGGTCGTCGGCGAACCCCCGCTCGAGCCCCTCGCGGTAGAGGACGCGCTGGGAGACGGCGCGCATCAGGGCCGCCTTCGCCCGCTCCGGTTCTTTGAGCTCCTGGTCGGCCAGCTCGGCGGCCTTCGCCGCGAGCTCCGCCGGCGTCATGGGCGCTCCCTGGAGCTTGAGCATGCGCTCGAGCGAGCTCACGAGGTCGGCCCGGACCTCCTCCTTCGTGATCCCGTCGCTCCCCACGCGGGCCACGACCGTCCCCTTCTCCTCCTCGCCGATCGCGAAGGCGCGGGCCACGGAGTCCCGCACGTCCTGCTTCCCGTGGGCGGCCAGGCACTCGAGGAGGAGCTGGCGCGCCTTCCGCTTCTCCTCGCGCGGGACGGGGAAGCCCTCCACCTCGCTCAGCCGGCGGGCGGCCTCGGCGTGCCGGCCGCCCTCGGCGAGGCACTTGCCGCGGCGGTAGAGGACCTCGGCCCGCTCCTCGGGCGTGAGCTCCGACGACTCCATGTACTCGGCCCAGACCTGCTCGGCCTGGACGTAGAGGGTCCGCTTCTCGAGGTCCGTGGCGAGGCTCTTGAGGCGCAGCGCCTCCTCGGGGCTCTTCGCCAGGCCCCGGGCGGGCCGGCCGCCGCCCCGCGGGAGCCCGAAGCCGAGCGCCGCGAGGACGGCCAGGACGCCGAGGAAGGTGAGCCACTGGACGAGGCCTCCGCGGCCGCGCTGCCGGGGGGGCTCGGGGAGGGACAGGTCGAGGGAGCTGGCCATGGGTCACACCTAACGATACATCTTCTTCTCCCTCATGCGGAAGAAGCTCGAGAGCTCCTTGATGTACGGCTTCCCCGTCGTGATCTCCAGCTCGTCGATCTTGAGCGACCTCAGGAGCTCGTCCTGCCGCGAGCGCTCGGCGGCGCCGCGGCTCTGGAACAGGTCGCGCACACGGGCGCTGCGGGAGTCCACCACGACGACCTCGCCGGTCTCGGCGTCCTCGAGGGTGATGAGCCCGATGTCCGGGAGGGATGCCTCGCGCGGGTCCGACGTCCGGACGGCGATCACGTCGTGCTTGCCGCGGACGGCGGCCAGGGCCTTCTCGAAGTCGGCCGCGATGAAGTCCGAGATCAGGAAGACCGTGGCGCGGCGCTTCAGGACCTTCGCGAGGAAGCGCAGCGCCTCCCGGACGTCGGTGCCCCGCGAGCGCGGGCGGAAGTCGAGGATCTCGCGCACCAGCCTCAAGACGTGCTTCTTCCCCTTCTTGGGCGGGATGTACTTCTCGACCTGGTCGGAGAAGAGGATCGTGCCGACCTTGTCGCCGTTCCGGATCGCCGAGAATGCGATCACGGCGCTGAACTCGGCCGCCAGCTCCGACTTCTCCTGGCGGCCGCTCCCGAACCGCTCCGAGGGGCTCACGTCGACGAGGGTCATGACCGTGAGCTCCCGCTCCTCCCGGTACCGCTTCACGTAGGGGTGGCCCGCCCGGGCCGTCACGTTCCAGTCGATCGTGCGGATCTCGTCGCCGGGCTGGTACTCGCGGACCTCCTCGAACTCCATGCCGAGGCCGCGGAAGGCGGAGTTGTACTCGCCGCCGAGGACGCTGTCGACGAGGCGGTTCGTGCGGATCTCGATCTGGCGGACCTTCTTGAGGATCTCCTTGGCGATCACGGGGCGCGCACTCCGTCGAGCACCTTCTGGACCACGTCCTCGGACTCGAGCTCCTCCGCCTCCGCCTCGTAGGTGAGGAGCACGCGGTGGCGGAGGACGTCCATGGCCACCGACTTCACGTCCTGCGGCGTCACGTAGGGCCTCCGCTCGATGAAGGCGTTGGAGCGCGCCGCCGTGGCGAGGGCCAGCGTCGCCCGCGGCGAGGCGCCGTAGTCGATCAGCGCCTCGAGCTCGAGGCCGAACTCCTTGGGCCGCCTCGTGGCCTGGATCACATCGACGATGTACTCCTTGATCTTGTCGTCCATGTAGATCTCGTCGACCGTGGAGCGGACCCGGAGGATCTCCTCGGGGGTGACCACGGCCTCCACGTGGATCGGGCCGCGGCTCGCGCCCGCCATGAGGTCGAGGATCTTCCGCTCCTCGTCGCGCTTGGGGTAGTCGATCTTCACCTTGAAGAGGAAGCGGTCCACCTGGGCCTCGGGAAGGGGGTACGTGCCCTCCTGCTCGATGGGGTTCTGCGTGGCGAGCACGAGGAAGAGCTCGGGGAGCGGGTACGTCTGGTCCCCGATCGTCACCTGGCGCTCCTGCATCGCCTCCAGGAGTGCGCTCTGGACCTTGGCCGGGGCCCGGTTGATCTCGTCGGCCAGGATGAGGTTGGCGAAGATCGGGCCCTTCCGGGTCGAGAACTGCCCCGTGGTGGGGTTGTAGATCAGGGTCCCGATCAAGTCGGCGGGCAGGAGGTCCGGGGTGAACTGGAGGCGGTGGAAGTCGGCGCGGATCGCGTCGGCCAGGGTCTTCACGGAGAGGGTCTTCGCGAGGCCCGGGACGCCCTCGAGGAGGATGTGGCCGTTCGAGAGGATCCCGTTCACCAGCGCCCGCACCAGGTGGTCCTGTCCGACCACGCGCGCACGGAGCTGGCCGAAGAGCTTCTCGACGAAGGCGCTCTCGGCCTCCACGCGCTTCCCGATCTGCTTGACGTCAACGTTCATGGCGGCTCCTTGGGCTGTCTGCGGCCTGGAATCGATCGTCCCCAAGATGCTCCGAGGGGGCGCTTTTCGCGAGAAAAAGCCGCCCGGTGGGCCGCGCCGGCCTCGGGCCCCGTCCGCCGTCAACGGCGAGGCGCCAGCGGTCAGCCGTCAGTAGTCGAACGCCAGCTCGAAGACCTGCTGGGCCGTGCTCAGGGTCAGCAGCCGTTCCCGGTTGTCCTTCAGGAACGCCGTCACCCGCGAGAGGACCTTCAGGTAGTTCTCCTGCTGGGAATCGGGGCCCAGGATCATGACGAGCACGTGGACGGGCTTCTCGTCCAGCGAGTCGAAGCTCACCCCTCGGACGTGGATGCCCAGGCCCACCACGAAGTCCCGGATGCCCCGCAGCTTGGCGTGGGGGATGGCGAGCCCCAGCCCGAAGCCCGTCGAGAGGAGCCGCTCGCGCTCCAGGATGGCCTGGTAGATCTCGTCGGGGCCCTCGAGGGCGGCCGACCTCGAGAGCGCGTCGACCATCGCCCGCAGGCACTGGTCCTTCGTGTCCTGCTCGAGCCAGAGGATGCGGTCGGGGGCGAGGAGACGGGATAGGGCTTTCATTCCGTGTCGGGGGTGGCTTCCGGGATCCTTGCCGAGGACCCCGAGGGGGAGTCCTACTGGCCGACGAGGCGGGTGTAAAGACTACGGGCTCGGACGGGGTCCGTCAACCCGTCGAAGAGGGCCCTCCCGTCGGCGAAGAGCGTGAGGGTGAAGTCCGGCGCCGAGAGCCTGAGGAAGCGCTCGCGCCGCTCGACCGTACCGAGGTGCGCGAGGCGCGCCGCGGCCGCGCCCAGGTCGATCGTCCCCCGGCCGCCCGAGGCCGGCAGGACCTGGACGGCCCGCCGGCCGCAGAGGACCGTCGAGCGCTCCGCCCCGGCGCCCTCGAGGGCCCCGAGCTCGCGCCGGGCGCAGACGGGGCAGTCCGGGTCGGCCAGGACGCGGACGACGCGCGCCTGGAGGGCCCAGGGGAGGAGGACGGCCTTCCTGCCGGCCAGGGCGAGGGCGTCCCCCTCGGCGAGCCAGCGCAGCGCCAGCGCCGCCTGCCAGGAGGCCGCGAGGGCCGCGGCGGGACCGATCACGCCGGCCGTGTCGCAGGTTGCGAGGGTCCCGGGGGGAGGCAGCTCGGGCACCTGGCAGCGCAGGCAGGGCCCTTCCGTCCCCGAGAAGAGCTGCACGTGCGCCTCGGCCCCAATCGAGCCGGCGTAGATCCAGGGGACGCCCAGGCGGTAGCTCAGGTCGTTGAGGAGGAAACGCGCCGGGAGGTTGTCGGTGCCGTCCAGGATGAGGTCGCAGCCCGCCGCGAGGTCCAGGGCCGTCGCCGCGTTGAGCTCGGCGACGCGCGCGTCGACCCGGACCTCGGAGCTCACGCGGCGGAGCCAGGAGGCGAGGGCGTCGGCCTTGGGGGCCCCCTCGCGGGCATGGGCCTCCTCGAAGCCGGCCTGACGGTGGAGGTTCGACCACTCGACGATGTCCCGGTCGACGAGGCGCAGCTCGCCGACGCCGGCCCGGGCCAAGAGTTCGGCCGCGTGCGTCCCCAGCGCCCCGCAGCCCGCCACGAGGACCCGCGAGGCCGCAAGGCGCGCCTGCCCCTCGGGCCCGAGGGGCTTGAAGAGGACCTGGCGCGAGTAGCGGCCGGAGCTCATGGCGGCTATTCTACTCGGCTCATCCGGGGCTCTCGGGGGCCACTTTCGGGAGGGAGACGCACGCGATGCCACTTCAAGGCCGGGTCGGGATCATCACGGGGGCGGCGCGGGGGATCGGGCGGGCGTGCGCCGATGCGTTCCTGCGCTCGCGCGCCGCGGGCGTCGCCATCGCCGACATCGACGAGGCCGCGGGCGCCGAGGCGGCCAGGGCCCTCGACCCGACGGGAGAGAGGACGCTCTTCGTGCCCGCCGACGTGACGCGCCGCGCGGACCACGACCATGTGGTGTCGCGGACCCTGGAGCGCTTCGGGCGCCTCGACATCCTCGTCAACAACGCCGGGATCGCGGGGAGGCCCGGCACCCTCGAGACGCAGGCGGAGGGGGAGCTCGACCGGATCTGGGCGATCAACGTGAAGGGCGTCTATTTCGCCTGCCAGGCGGCCCACGCTCACTTCGTGAAGGCCGGCTACGGGCGGATCGTCAACGTCGCCTCGATCGCCGGCAAGGAGGGGAACCCGGGCCTCGCCCCGTACTCCATGACGAAGGCCGCGGTCATCGGCCTCACGAAGGCCTACGCGAAGGAGGTCGCCCAGAGCGGGATCCTCGACAACAGCGTGGCTCCGGCCGTGATCGAGACGGACATCCTGAAGCAGGTGACCCCTCAGGTGCGCGAGTACATGGTCTCGAAGATCCCCATGGGCCGCACGGGCCGCCCCGAGGAGGTCGCCGAGCTCGTGGTGTTCCTCTCGTCGGAGAGGCTCAGCTTCTCGACGGGGTCGTGCTACGACATCTCGGGGGGGCGGGCGACGTACTGAGGGGCTCGCGTCCGGGCGGGGATCCCGCGGGCGGCGGGGCCTCTCAGCCGGTCACGATCCCAGACACGGGCACCAGATACCCCGCCTCCGCCAGCGACTCGAAGTGGTGTGCTATCTTCGCGGCCAGAGAGGCGGAGCGGATCAGGACGCCGACCTCGATGTTCCTCTCCTGCGCCGCCTCGGTGAAGTTCGCCGAGGAGATGAAGGCGACCTCACGATCTACCACGACACACTTGGCGTGCAGGCTTGCCCTCCTCGCCGGGTCGAGCGCCAGGGAGCGAGGGTCGTGGTAGACCTCGGGGAGCCGGCGGCCCGGCCATTCGTCCCTTCGGAAGCGCGTCGCGAAGCGCGCCAGGACCTCCGAGTCGGCCGAGGTGTCGCCTTGCGGACGGCGCACGTCGAGGAACATCCGGACCCGGAGCGCCGGATCCAGGTCCATGCGCTCCGCGAGAGCCTGGAACACCTGGCGTCCCTGGTGGACGGCGTAGCCGGCCACGAGCACGTGTCGCCGCGCGGCGGCGAAGAGCTCCCGCACGACGATGGCGGTGTCGCGGTTCGCGGCGCCCGGGGCTTCGGGCCCCGTCGAGACAAGGTCCACGGCCTCGAGCACGCCGGTTCGTCCGCCCCGCTCGGCCGCGAGGGCCTCCAGGAACCAGGCCAGGTGGTCCGGCCGCAGCCCTTCCGCGCTCAGCCGCTGCAGCTCCGGTGCAAGCACCTCAGTGAGTTGCGGAGGCAGATACCTCTGTAGCGCCGCCGCCGTGTACGGGGGCTCCAGGCGCCCGAGGCGGAGGGCGGCCGCGAGGAGGCGCAGGTCCTGGTCCGTCAGCTCTCGGAACGTCTCGATCAATCGCCGCCCGGCCCGAAGAAGGCCGTCCCCTGGTCGCACACCGTGGGCACGACGAGCGCCCGGTCGAGGAAGTCGTTGTGCTGCTCGCAGGAGGTCTCGGCGATGAGGAGGCAGCCGTGGCAGGCTGCGCCCAGGAGGAACCTACGCTCTTTGTCGTCCTCCGGCGCGTGCTGGGCGCACACGGGGTCGTTCGAGCAGAGCTCGGCGAGATCGAGCGCCGTCCGGAGGTGACGGTCGATGCGACGGCCCGCCTCGACGAGACCTCCCAGCGTCCCTTCGGCATCCGGCGAGCCGGTGTAGAAGAGGATGCCGTAGCCCACGGCCCCGTTCGCGTAGACCCGCTCGCGGATCGCGCTCGCCGGATATCCGCACTCGAGCGAGACAGCGGTGATCAGGAGGTGCGACAGCGAGTGCAGCATGATGTAGGGCAGCCCGAGGAACTTGCGCTTCGTCCCGTGGCGCTCGGCGCGCCAGCAGTCGAAACCCTTCAGGAGCTCCCTCCCGCGGGCCTGCACCGCCTCGCGCTGGAGCCACTCCTCCACGGCTGCCTTCCGGAAAGCCAGGAACACGCCCTCCCCCCGGTTCTCCACCGCCGGGAGCCAGCTCGCATCGAGCGCGAGGGCCGCGCGCCTCACGCCCACCTCGAGCTCGCCTTCGATGTCCGGGGAGAGGGCCTCGAAGCGCGTGAACCCGACCTGGGCCACGACCTCGCGCAGGCGATGCACGAGGACCACGCGCTCGACCGGGGCCATCCAGGGTTCCTCCCAATGCTCTCGCGGCAGGGCCCGGGCGTAGAAGTCGCCATCGGGTCGGTCCTGGCCGATCTCGTCCTTGGCGGCCAGCAGGGTCTCAAGCTCCGCCTGCTTGACCGGCTTCGCGGAGGGATCCGGGCCCTCCCCGCGCCTCGAGCGCACCTCGGCAAAGATCTCCTCGTCCGCGAACCCCTCGAGCGCAACGCGGACGGGTAGCTTCTTCGTCCGGTCGCGGCGCAGATCATCGAGGGCTTCGACGTACTGGAGGTGGTGCTCCCAGACCTGGTCCACGGCCTTCACGAGATCCTCGTCCCGGCTCGGGAGCGAAATGACGCTCAGGAGCTGAGGAAAGTAAGCGTTGCTCGCCGTGCGGATCAAGAGCCGGTTCAAGTCGCCGCACGTCTCCCTGGCGGCGGGCCCGAGCCAGGGGCGCGAGCCGTCACAATGTCCCAGGGCCTGGAACTCCAGCGTCGCCGCGTCGCTCATTGGCCGTTCGGCGCCGCCGCAGGCGCAGCGTACCCAGACCTCCGAGAGGTCGCCGCTCGTCCCGCGCTCGTCCAGGAAGAGCTGGTGGCGCCTGCAGGCCGTCTGGCCGCGGTGTACGTAGGCGTGCCAGTCGATGTCTCCGATGTGCCCCGCTCGACAGGCGCGGACGAACCGGACCGGCACCACGTGGCGGCGCTTCTTGTCCTGGTCGATGTACTTGTCCCGAGTAAGGGAACGGCGGTGGATCAGGAGCCGAGACCGCTTTCCGGCGCCGTCCGCATCACGCACGTCCTGCGTGATGAACCATTCCGGGAACTGCCATGCCCGGATGCCCGTCAGCGGCGCGGTGGGATCCCCGGTGTCCGGCGGCGGGACATGGAGCGTCAGGTCGCCCCTGTCGAGGAGGCGCCGGAGCTTCGCCGCCAGGCGTGGCTCGTGGACCTGCTCGCCTTGCGTCCAGTGATCGAGGCCGGAGACGAGGACCGAGCGGGTCGGGAGGTCGAGCATCGAGCCCGGCCCGAAAGTGGTCACCACCTGGCTCAGGCGCACCTGGCCGTGGGGCCTCTTCGATCGCGTCCTCATGGCGTGTCCTCCTCGTCCTCGACCTCGATCCCGTCCAGCGTCCGGACCCAGAGGTTCACGGCGGGCTCCACGTCCCGCATGGAGCGGTTCGCGCGGAATTTCTTGTGCCTCGCCGGCAGCGTCTTGAGCTCGGGGCTCAGGAAATCGTAGAGAAGGCGCTGGGCCCCGCCGGCCTCCGTCTGGTACTGAAGGAGGACCCCTTGCCGCCCGTACTCGTGGGCGATCGCGCTCCAGGCGTCGAAGAGGTCCTTGGCCAGGTCGCGCACGCGCTGGCGAAGGGCCTCGGCTTCTTCCCGCGAGAGCTGGGCATGCGTGGCGGCGCGTTCCTCCAGGCAGCGGAGGACGAACTCCAGGCGGCCGCGCTCGGAGAGGATCTCTTGGGCCCCCAAAGGCGGGGTCATGGGCGCGTGCCCCTGGCGCGCCAGCGCCACGAGCGTCGCGGCGAGGGCGCGGTCGAGGGCCCGCGGAGAGAACGGCGTCACGCTCGTCGCCTCGACCGTCCGGTAGAAGGTCTCGTGGTAGGCGGCGAAGCGCTCGTAGTGGGAGCGGTCGCGGGGCTTGTGGATGTTGAGCAGGGCGACCACGAGGCCCGGCCGCTGGGGATCGCGGCCGACGCGGCTCGTCGCCTGGATGTACTCGGCGCTCGTCTTGGGCTGGCCGAGGACCACCATGAGGCCCAGACGCAGGATGTCGAGCCCTACGGAGATCATGTTCGTGGCCAAGGCGACGTCCACGCGGTCCTCGTCGTGGAAAGGCAGCCCCAGCCGGCGCTTGGCCTCGGCGACCTTGTCGGTCGAGACGCGCGACGTCAGCTCGACCACGTCGTACTGGATATCTCGGTCGGAGAAGAGGCCTTGGTCCTTGCCGCCGCGCCGGCGAGTCGAGTAGGCACTGAGACGCGTGCGCACCTCGTCCTCGACGATCCGGCGGCTGCCGCCCAGTTCGCGCAAGCTGTTGAAGTAGCCGAGGAGAGTCATGTAGGGGTCGGCCGAGTTGTCCTTGGCGCGCTTGCCGCCAGCCTCCCCCCAGGCCCGCTGGGTTGCCCCGAGCAGGACGAGGTAGCTCCTGAGGAGGACGACCTTCTGGCTTCGGCCCTGGGCCGCGATCCCGACGTAGAGCCGCACGTTCGACACGTGGGGCGGCTCCACCCGGGCGAAGAAGGAGTCGCGCCGGTCCGGCCCCGGCGGCGGGAAGACCTCGACGAGGGGGCGGTTGAACAGGGCTCGGATCTGGCTCTCGGCGCGGCGGACCGTGGCCGTCGAGGCCACGATCTTCGGACGCACCTTCTTGCGGTCGATCGTCCGCGCGCATAGCTCGTCGAGCGCGCATTCGTAAAGCCCGGCGATCGTGCCGAGCGGGCCCGAGATCAGGTGCAGCTCGTCCTGGACCACGAGGTCGGGCGGCGGGAGAGACGCTGGCAGCGGCCGGCCGCGCCCGGGGTCGCAGGGCCCGTAGAACCCATCCTTGTCGTGGCGGTCCACGCGCCCGAAGAAGGCGCCGACCTGACCCGTCCAGGGCATGGCCGCGAATTTGTCGACGGTGGCGATGAGGAAGCACGGCAGGCGGCGGTAGATGGGCTCGTCGACGCCCAGGATCGGGAGCGGCCGGTCGCGCGTGAAGGCGCAGCTGCGGTTGACGCAGGTCACGCGCAAGTCCTGAGGCTGGTCGGGGCTCGGGACGAGGTGGAAGGAGTCCCGTTTGAACTTGGTGCCGCACCACGGGCACTCCTCGATGGGGATTGGCGCCGGCTTGCGGTCGTCGTTCTTGAAGGCGATCGTCTTTCTGTACGCGCAGTTCGAGTCTGGATCCCCCTTCGCGCCCATCTTGTTGGGCGTGGCCGCGAGCCCCACCCAGAGGCCGATCTCGAAGGGCCATTCGCCGAGCGTCTGAGGGTCCTCTTCGCGCTCGAGCTCGAGGGCGCAGATGAGGGCCGCCGCGCGGCTGAGCTGGTCCAAGGTCAGGAGGCGGAGCGTGTAGCGCATGAGGACGCTCAGGCCGGCGGAGGCGATGCCGGCGTGCGTGAGGCGCCGGTGGACGAGCGTGAAGGCCGCGAGCCCCAGGTAGGCCTCCGTCTTCCCTCCGCCCGTGGGAAAGAACAGCAGATCGACCAGCTCCCGGTCCGCATGGAACGGATCCACGATCCCGGGGAGGTTCATGAGGATGAATGCGAGCTGGAACGGGCGCCACTCCGGAGGGCCGACCTCCGCGGGCGCCTTCCCCTGCTGGATCGCCGCGCGCTGCCGTGCCGCTCGCCCCATGGCACGGTTCGCGATGCGGAAGGCCTCGAGGACCCGTGTGTCCTCGAGGAGCGCGATGCCGGCCTCGATGCGCCCGGCGGCTGCCCGCGCTCGGCGGAGGAGCTCCTCGGCGGTCTCCCGGCGCTTCCCTGGCGAGGCGGGGACCTTCCCTCGCTGCCCCTCGAGCCACTCGCGGTACCGGCGGACGAGGCCGCCGAGGCGCTCGCGGGCGGCCGCAGCATCCGGCAGCCGCGCCAGCTCCTCCATCCCGAGCTCGACCCCGTCGATCGGGGCCGGCGCCACGCGCTCGACCTCGGCGGCGGGGATCCACGTCGTGGCGACGCGCCGGCAGGCCCCGCCGCCCTCGGGGAAGGCTTGCGTCGCGACTCCGTGGCCGACGGCGAACTCGAAGGCGTCGCGGTACTGGAGGTCCGCCACCCGCTCGTCCCAGTCGTCGCTGTCAAGGCCGCGGAGGTTCGGACGGGGCACGAGGGGGGCATCGCTCGCGACCTCGAGCTCGGCCTGGAAAACGAAGGCCTCGTCCCGCACCTCGTCCGGCGCGGGGCGCCGGACGTTCACGAGGAAGAGCGAGACGGACCGGGTCCCTGCGGGGACGCCGGCTGCGGCGCCGTGCGCGTCGTTCACCGGCCGGACCGAGAGGACGAGGCGAAGGCCCCCGCTCCCGGGGACCTCGATCTCGTGGGGCGTCGTGGCCGCCTCGGGCAGCTCCAGCTCCACCATGGACTGGCGCTGGACGCGCTTCCAGACCCAGGGTCCCCGGCTCTCGGTCTCATGAGGGCCGCCGCCTCCCTCCTTCCCCGCGGAGCCCTCCTTCGGCACCTGGACCTGGCGGTAATCGCCCCAGCGAGCGGTCGCCTGGAGCTTGCGGAGGTCCCGCGGCACGAGGAAGCTCAGCCCGATGGAAGACGGGAAGAAGGCGCGCCGGGCCGACGCCGGCTCGGGCGGCCCGGCGTCATCGGTGCCTCCAGCCTCGCGCAGCTCGCTGACCTCCTCCTGGGAGGTCTCCTCGCCGCGCTGCTCGACCCCAGCACCGGTAGGCGCAAGAAACCCCGTCAAGTACCAGCGCGACGGCGCCTGGGGGAGGACCTCCTCCTCGAGGTCGGAGCCCTTCGAGGGGCCGACAAGGTCGAGCTCCAGGGCCCGGAGGAGTCGGACGCGGACGTGGCTGGGGGTCAGAGAGGGTGCGCCTGCGTCAACCATGTCGACCCGTCCTTCCACACGACTTCCCTCCTCGACTGTGTGTTGAATGAAGCCCGCGTCCGGCGCTCGCCCCTCAGGAGACCGTCCCGGACCGCAACCTGGGCAGGCTGAAGTCCCTGGCGGACACGACCTCAAGGCGCCTCGCGTCCCGCGGGTCGAGCTGGATCTGCATGGGCGGCATCTTAGCAGAGCGGGGTTGCTGCTGGAATAGCCGCCATCGCGCCCCCGCCGATGACGGGCCCGAAGAGGCCCCTCCGTTCGTGTAGACTCGATCATGCCCTGCGGACCAGAGGATCGTGTGGCAATCTACCAGGAGCGCCTGCGGGCGCGTTCGGTCCGCGCCGAGGACCTCGCGCGCACCGGGCACCGCAAATGGCACAAGACCCAACCGAAGAAGCGGCTGAGATTCCTCACCGAGGTACTCCACCAGAAGCTCGGCCACGGTGACTCACTGCCGCCCTGCGCTCCGGTCACTTGGAGGAGCTACCCAAACAAAAAACCCCTTGAGCCAAGGGGTTGAAGAAAATCTCGGCTATTCCCTTGCGGGACCAATCTCTGCCTGAAAGGGCAGGCCTTCGCCGAGAATTTCCCCACGAGCATAGCACCAAGGCCCAAGGCGTGTCAAATCTCGCTCCACCTCTGTATCGAGGATCGCCGCTTGCTTCGTGCTCACCGCTGAACATTGCCGGTGTGGCTCCGATCATTCGCCGGCCGAACTGCAGTGGGCCCTCGTGCGTGATCAGCACCAACAAGGTATGGCTTTCAGGGGTGGCCGCCTACCCAACCGACGATCACCCGCCGCGATTCCTCGTCCCAGTGGAAGTAGATCCGCACGCAGCGGTCGGGCGAAGTGGCGTCTGCGGGTTTGAGGTGATGGTCGAACTCCCTTTGCCCCCTGCCGTCGTGCCAGGTGCGCTTGCGCTGCTCCTTCTTGCTGTTGCGAACCGTCTCCGATTCGGCAGAGGAGACCACGCCTTGGCCCTCAAGCCATTTGAGCTGAGTCGTTCCCAGTGCGCCCTGACGGCGGGCCGCCGCGAGTCTTGCCAGGACTTGCAGGTAGTGCTCAACCTTATCCGGCGGTCCCGCGTCTGGCTGAATCGTCTCCAAGCCTCGTGAGACATCGTCACCGAACACGAGAAGCTCGGCAAACCTCTCACGCGATCTTTCGACGGCTTCGGCAACCGTCTCCGGTTGGGCCTCCTCCTCGGGCTGCGGCTCCGCTTCAGGCGATGTGGGCTTTCGAGTCGCGTGATCGAGCCGCAACCGCAAGTTCTCGTTGTCGGTCTCGAGCCGTTTGCACCGCTCCTCGAGCTCCTCGATCCTGGACAGCAGCTTCTCGTTCTCGCGGCAGTATTCGTCTGCGATCTGCTCCCAGTCGGAGCGGTCCTTGGCAGCCTTCCGCTTGGCCTCGATCGCCTCTTTGTGCTCCTCATTGCGGATACGTTCGAAGACGGGGCTGGGCTTTATGCCGAAGCACGATCTGGCCATCAGCTCCCGGCGGCATCGGTGCCGGAACCGCTTTGAAGCCTCTTCCGTCGTCACGCCACCCCAGAGCAGCCTGGTGGCCGTCCAGAGCGGGTGGGCAAAGGGGTTCTCCGGGGCGTAGGAGCGCGGCCAATACACCCTGATCGCGCCGTTGAAGCAGCACCATTCACGCCCGAGTGTCCGCGTGACTTGCAAGCTCGCTTCACGGTCGGCTTGGGCCACGAGCGATAGCCCCATGAGGTCTTTGGCGAGATCCTCCGTCAATCCTGGATGGAGGATGAGCCCCTCGTGTTCCGAAACGACGATCAACGGCAAGGTCCTCTTTATCTCCTGGATCAACGCGCTCAGGGCCTCCCCCCGCGAGCGGCCCCTGAAGTCCAGAGGATAGGGGACGACGCTCGTTCCGCCGACGCGCCATTCGCCGCTCAACGCGAGGACGTCCCGAACCACGCGCGGGCAGTGGACGTCGAAATGGACGGGCGCCAGGACGTTGAGGGCAGACCCGGCCTCGAGGAGGACGGAAACGATGACCTCACCGGCAGACCCTGCCACGCCGATCCGGGTGCGGAACTGTCCATCGGTCGTTGGCTCTTCCAGGGACCAGGTCGCGAATCGGCCGCTGATGGACGCGCCTTCCTCGACCACCAGACGTGCAATCCTTCCATCTCCATACCCAATGCGGCGCGTTCCGTCGACGTCGGGCTCGGATAACTCTCCCTTCGAGGCGATCCATGCCTTGACGACATCCAATACGGTATCGACGGATACGTTCCTGTCTTCTGTTGAGAAGACGTAACGGGCTACAGCACGCATGGGCGGATTCCTCCAGTACTGGAGAGTCCCGAGTTCCGCCGGAGACGCGTCACGCGGGCATGCTCAGGCCCGGCAGCCGTGAGAGGTCTGCGTTGTCGACGATGATTTTCTCGAGTGCATGCCTGCCGTGCATGGTC
>JACQVW010000123.1 GCA_016209535.1 Planctomycetota bacterium
AACTTGGTCTCGGAGCTGAAGAGCGCGTTGCCGCAGGCCACGCAGGCGTAGGTGCCCTTCGCCTTCGCGTTCCAGTGCTTGCCGGTGAAGGCCCGCTCGGTCCCCTTCTCTCGGCAGACGCGGTACTGCTCGGGCGTGAGCCGCCGCCTCCACTCCTCGTCGCTCAGGACGACCTTGCCGCCGCTCGGCGGCTGCGGAGCCTCGCGGGGCTTCGACGCGCTCGGGGTGCTCGGTTCCTTCTCGTGCATGGCTTCCTCCGGTCTCTGCTCCCGGGCCTTCTCGGGCCCGCGGGAGCTGGTGCACGCCGGCGCGCAGAGGACCAGCGCGGCGCAGGCGGCTCGCAGGGTGATCGGGACGGGTCTCATGACTGGTCCTTCGATTCTGGCTCAAGGCCCCCCGGTTCGGCAAGGGGGCCTGCGGGAAGGGCCCCCTCTTGCCCGGGGCGGGGCCCGCTGCGCATAACCGTTACTCATTCCTGCGCAAGGCCCCGCTGTACCTCTCGCCCCAATGCTGCGGCCAGGTCAGGAAGCGCGAGCCTGTTGCTCTTCACGGCTTTTTTGAGGGCCTTCATGACTTCGTTCTTGCTCAAGCGGCGCCATTGCCCTTTGCCACGGATCGCCTCCGCCACATGCCGGGCCAGCGTGCCCAGGCGCGTGAGATCCAGACCAACGGCGTCGACGTGTCTGTGCCGAAGACCGTGAACAGGAGTTCTCCCCTCAGACGCCCGAAGGGCTACGCCATCGCGCTCGACCGATTCCTGGTCGATCCAGACAAGATCGAGCTTGTCGGGACGATCGCTTGCCGCCGCGATGGCAAGCACGACTTCATCAAGCTCTCCAAGATCCACCGCGGCGCATGTCCAGAAGGAGAGAGCGTTGTCCGCCGTCCTGAGATCTGCTGTAACCGCGTCCGCTCCGATCTCGGCTTCGGCCAGGGGTGCTCTCGGCTCCCATTTCGCCCTTGCAACCTTTCGCACGAGGTACACGTCGCTCCTCACCCACGGTCGTCGACCTCTCGGAGGAGCCGTTGCACGTACTCCTGCAGCCAGGGAACCGGGTCACGGTGGCGTCGCAGGGTGGCAAATGAGGCCGGAGTCGCCCAGAGCTCCAGAGCTTGCACGGCCGCGTCTCGAACCTCGATGTCAGCGCGCCGAAGCGCCTCTTCCAAGTAAGGGACTCCCCACTCCGGGACTTTGCAGGGGTCTAACCGTCCCAGACACTTGATCATCGCCGCGACGAGGCTCGCATCACGGCCCCTCCGAAGCAGTGCGCCCATCCAAATCGCTACGGCATCGGCCTTCTCCAAGATGAGATCTTGCAAGATTCCATCCGCAGGGTGCGAAACTCCGTCCTCGAGGGGGTCCCCGGACAGGACCTCGAGCAGCCGATCAGCCTCAGGCTGTGCGACCATCGCTGGCGTACTCCGCCCCTCGAGCGAGGGCACCTTGACCGGAAAGAGGCGCGTACACGACGCGGTCGACGCTTCGGCCGTCTGGGAAAGGCCTTCCGCACGAGACAACTTGGGCAGGGACTCCCTGAGCCTTCTGATGGCTTCCGCCAGCTCCGCGCCGAAGACACGCAAATCACCCAGGTGCTCCTCTCGAAAGGGGGAGGAGACTTCGTTCACATTCGGAATAGGCTCAACCACTTGCTGCTGTCGCCTCGCGCTATCGACCAAGCTCTCTATCGCGTAAGGCATGGCGACGTCCAAGAGACTCCCCGTGGTCGCTTGAGTGTCTGATTCTGTATCCAGCAGGCCCGGCATAGCTTACTCGTCAAAGAAGGATCTCAGCGCCCCCCGGAAGTGCGCGTAGCACTCGAGAAACCGTGAAATGACCCCCACGGCCTGATCGACGGATCGATCGCCGCTCAAGTCGGAGTGATAGTTGCCACCGACGATGATGCCCCGCGCAGTCCCGACGCCTTCTTTGTTCACGGTGCCCGGATCCAGGGAAAGCTGTAGACTCTTGGCCAGCCCACCGACAGGGTAGACGAGGCGTACGCCCATGGATCCAAGCACTTGCTGCCCTGCATTCCAGGGACCGGGCTTCAGGAACCGATCGATCAGCTCATGTTCGGGGTCGGTTGCATCCAGCAATGCAGTGAAGTTGAGCCCTACGGCCTTGTACTGGACGTGGGGTAATGCTCGAAGGTACCTCTCAGCGCACCCGGGAGCGAGCGACACGTTGGCCTCAGCGGGGGGCGACGTATCGCTGACCTGGAGCTTGACGGGGTCGACCAGGAAGGTGAGCCCACCCTTGAACTTCACCAGGGCCAATGCGGCTACGCACACTGGCGGCTCCGCCACCTCGAGATGGGGGGGGACGATCCCTTCCGTCTTGAGGAAGTGAGGATGCAGCACCGTGGGATTATGGTGGTCGGCCGTGACAACCACGCTCGTCTGGACGATCGACAGCATCATCTCCTTTCGCTTTGAATGCCGCATGCCCGGCGGGGCTGGTCCCCGACCGGTTCACAGGCTTTTGACGCAAAGAATCCTACGTCAGACGGCGGCGAGGTGCAACGCCCCCACCCAGGAGGACGCGTGCTTGCAGGGCCGCCCCGGGGCCTGGATAATCCATGGCGTCCAGCGCTGGGTGTCGCTGAGGTGTCCTGCCGTCCCCCGGAAGGAGACGATGACGAACGTGCGATCGTCCCGTTGGCCCCTGCTCGCGGCGCTCACCCTCGTGGGCTTGCGGGCCGCGGCGGCGGATCCGCCCTCGGATCCGCCGTGCCCGGCCGAGACGCCCTTCGTCTTCTCCCTCGAGGCCGCGGGCGGCGCGAGC
Source organism: Planctomycetota bacterium (assembly GCA_016209535.1). GTDB lineage: Bacteria > Planctomycetota > UBA8108 > UBA8108 > SXIK01 > JACQVW01. The sequence continues at coordinate 2,786 of JACQVW010000123.1, forward strand.
GCCCCCGGGGGCAACGCGCTCGAGCTGTACCTCGCGCCCGGCGAGACGCGCCGCCTCGAGGTGACCGCGTACCTCGAGACGAACCCCCCGGGCCAGACCGTCACCGTGGACCTCTGCGGGCTCCTCGGGATGTCCGTGGCGCACGAGAAGGGCCTCCTCGGGATCGAGGAGCTCGACCTCACGAGCACCGAGGCGGGCCAGCGGTTCTTCGTCGGAGGCAGGACCGTCGAGACGGAGGCGGCCGCCGGCTTCGTCGCGGGTTTCCCGCTCTGCTTCGTGCCCAGCCCGCACACCTTCACGGGCCGCATGTCGATCGCCCGCGCCGCCTACGCCCTCGAGAGCCCCTTCGGCCCGGAGGACCTGGGGAAGGACATCGAGACGAGCCTGCGGTTCGAGGCCATCCCCGAGGGCGGGCGCCCGGGCCTCGAGAGCTACGTCACCGTGGGCGGCCAGAGCGCGACCCCCTGCCTCCGCGAGCTCGAGGTCACGTTCCGCGTCCGCGCCGACTCGGAGCTCATCCGGGCCGACGCCAACTTCGACGGCAAGGTCGACGTCTCGGATCCCGTCACCGTCCTCCGCGGCCTGTTCCACGGCGACGCGAGGATCCGCTGCAGCGACGCGGCCGACTCGAACGACGACGGCAAGCTCGACATCTCCGACGCCGTCTATTCCTTCGCGTACCTCTTCCTGGGCGGCCCCGAGCCGCCGGCGCCCTTCCCGAGGCCCGGGCCGGACCCCACGCCGGACGGCCTCCGCTGCAACGAGCCCTGAGAGGCGCACCGAGTCCAGCCGCGTCCAGCCCGCGCCGCCCCAGGGGAGAAAAAAATCCCAGGGGGCGAGGTTTTCAGCGTCGGGGCGGGTCGATCGAGCCCGCGAAGCATCTTCCTGTGCCGTTCCTGTCCCGCCTTCCCCGCTGCCAGGGCTTTTCCCGCGGCGGCACGCGGGATGCATGCCGCCGTCCGCGATGGTCAAGACAGGAACGGCGAACGAGCACAACCGGGGCGCGCGGGAAAGCAGGTGACCCATGGCGACGGCGACGAAAAGCGGCCCCGCGGCCCAGGCGGGCAGCGGCGAGCGGAAGGACTTCATCACGGTGACCGACCACCGTACGGGCAAGACCTACGAGGTGCCGGTCGAGAACGGGGCCGTGAAGGCCATGGACTTCCGGCAGATCAAGACGAGCCCGGCGGACTTCGGGCTCATGGTCTACGACCCGGGCTTCCTCAACACGGCCTCCACGAAGAGCCGGGTCACGTACATCGACGGCGACAGGGGCATCCTGCGGTACCGGGGCTACCCCATCGACGACCTGGCCGAGAACTGCACGTACCTCGAGGTCGCCTACCTCCTCCTCCACGGCGAGCTCCCCAACGAGAAGGAGCACCAGGCGTGGGTGCACGACATCAAGTTCCACACGATGATCCATGAGAACATCAAGAAGTTCATGGATGGCTTTAACCACGACGCGCACCCCATGGGCATGCTCGTGGCGACCGTGGCGGCCCTCTCGACCTTCTACCCCGACGCGCGGGACATCCGGAGCGCCGAGTCGCGGCGCAAGCAGATCTGGCGCCTGATCGCCAAGATGCCCACGATCGCCGCCTTCGCCTACCGGCACAGCCGCGGGCTCCCCTACGCCTACCCGGACAACGACCTCGACTACAGCGGGAACTTCCTCGGCATGCTCTTCAAGATGGCCGAGCCCAAGTACGAGCCGAACCCCGCCCTCGCGCGGGCCCTCGACGTCCTCTTTATCCTCCACGCCGACCACGAGCAGAACTGCAGCACGAACGCCATGCGGAGCATCGGCTCGTCGCACACCGACCCCTTCTCCGCCACGGCGGGCGCCGCCGCCGCCCTCTACGGCCCGCTCCACGGCGGGGCCAACGAGGAGGTGCTCAAGATGCTCGAGGAGATCGGCTCCATCGCGCACGTCCCCGCGTTCATCAAGGACGTCAAGGAGGGGCACGGCATGAAGCGCCTCATGGGCTTCGGGCACCGCGTCTACAAGAACTACGTCCCCCGCGCGAAGATCATCAAGCGCATGGCCGAGGAGGTGTTCGAGGTCACGGGCCGCAATCCCCTCCTCGACATC
>JACQVW010000018.1 GCA_016209535.1 Planctomycetota bacterium
GGGCTTGCGCCATGGCGGCGGAGCTCGCGAGGAGCGCCGCCGCGAGGAAACGGCTGCTCATGGTCCTCCTCCGGTCGTTGATTTTCGGGCGTGGTTCAACGCCGGGTTACACCCGGCTAAGAACCACGCGTTCATTCCCACGATACTGCCCCTACCAAACTGCCCCTGCTGAGCTCTTTCCTGTTACCCGAATGGAGCCTGATCTGAACCACGTTGATTTTCGCACGTCGCCCATGTTACATGGGCGGCTCGCCTCGCGCTAACCCCGAGTCCAGCCCCATGCGACGCATGCTCTTCACCGCCGCGTTGGCCCTCTACGCCCTGCACCAGGACTTCTGGCTCTGGGGCTCGGCGCGGCCCCTCCTGCTCGGGTTCCTCCCCCCCGGGCTCGCCTACCACGCCGCCTACACCCTCGTCGCGAGCGCGCTTCTCGGCCTCCTCGTCCGCCATGCCTGGCCGGCCGAGCTTCCCCGTGGCCTCTCCGAGAGCCGGGAGACGCGGTGATCGAGGCCGTCTTCGTGTTCGCGTACATGGCGGTGGTCCTCTACGTGGGCCTCTTCGCCTTCCGCAGGGCGAAGTCGACCGGCGAGGACTACTTCCTCGCGAGCCGGTCCATCGGCGGGGTCGTCTTCCTCCTCTCCCTCTTCGGGACCCACATGACGGCCTTCGCGATCCTCGGCTCCTCGGGACGGGCCTTCCGGGAGGGGATCGGCGTCTACGGGCTCATGGCGTCGTCGTCGGCCCTCGTGGTGCCGCTCCTGCTCCTCTTCCTGGGGACGCGGCTCTGGGCCGCAGGCAGGCGATTCGGGCACATGACGCCGGTCCAGATCTTCCGCGATCGCTGGGAGGCGGGGCACACGGGCACGGTGCTGTTCGTCCTCCAGGCCTGCCTCCTCGTGCCGTATATCGTGATCGGCGTCATGGGCGGCGGGACGACGCTCGCGGCTCTGACGGGGGGCGCGGTCCCCGAGTGGCTTGGCGGTGGCATCGTGGCCCTCGTGGTCATGAGCTACGTCTTCTTCGGGGGGATGCGGGGCACGGCCTGGGTCAACGCGCTCCAGACGGTCCTCTTCCTCACGTTCGGGGCCGTCGCTTGCATCGTCATCGCGAAGGGCCTGGGGGGCTTCGACCGCGCCGTGGAGGCCCTGCTCGCGGACCCGGCCAAGGCCCACCTCCTCACGCGGGAAAAGGTGAGCCCTCTCGTCTTCCTCAGCTTCACCTTCATCCCCCTCTCGGCGATCGCCTTCCCCCACATGACCATCTTCTGCCTCACGGCGCGCCGGGTGGAGTCCTTCCGGCGGACCGTGGTCCTCTACCCCGTCTGCATCCTCCTCGTCTGGCTCCCCTGCGTCTTCCTCGGCGCACTGGCGGCAGGTGATCCGGAGATCTCGGCCGCCGCGAGCGCCTCGGGGACGAGCGACCAGGTCATGCTGCTCCTCCTCAAGAAGCACGCGCCGCCATGGCTCGCGGGCCTCCTCGGGGCCGGCATCATGGCGGCCGTCATGGCGAGCGACTCCCAGATCCTCGCCCTCTCGACCATGTTCACCGAGGACATCTTCGCCTACTACGGCGGGAAGGAGGCCTTCGGGGAGCGCGTGCAGGTGATCACCGGGCGGGCCTTCGTCGTCGGCGTCACCGTCGCCGCCTACGCCATCGCCATGACGACGACGCAGCAGATCTTCGACATCGCCGTGAAGTACGCCTTCACCGGGTACGCCGCGCTCTCGCCCATCGTGGCTGGAGTGTTCTGGCGGCGCAGCACGCGCCGGGGCGTCCTCGCATCGGCCCTCGTCGTGGCGGCAGGTCTCGCCGCCACGGCCTGGCTCGAGGCGGCATACCCTGCGCCGGGCGCGCTCTGGGAGCTCGGCGGCGTTCCAGTGCTCTCCCGCACGCCCGGGGGCCTCAGCATCCTCGGGGGCCTCCTGCCCGTGGTGCCGCTCGTCCTCGCGTCGGCGGCGGCCCTCGCCGGCGTCTCCCTCGTCACTCGGCCACCCTCCCAGGCAACGATCGAGAGGTACATTCCATGAGCCGCCGAGACGCGCCGCCTCGAGACCTCCTGCCTCCGACCTCCGGCCTCGGCCCGCCCTTCGAGGTCGCCGACCTGCCGGCGCCGCCCCCGTTCTCGATGGCCAACGTCCTCAAGGTGATCGGCCCCGGCGCGATCCTCCTCGCCACGGCCATCGGCGCCGGCGAGTGGCTCGTGGGACCCGTCCAGGCCGTGAAGCACGGCCTCGACCTCTTCTGGATCGTCACCGTCGCGATCGGGCTCCAGCTCATGATCAACCTCGAGGGGATCCGCTACACGCTCTACACCGGCGAGCCCATCTACGGCGGCTTCCTGCGCCTCGCGCCGGGCCCCCGCTTCTGGGGCGTCACCTACGCGCTCCTCGCCTTCCTGCAGCTCTGCCTGCCGGCCCTCGCTCTCCTCTGCGCCAACGCCTTCTTCAGCGCGTGGATGGGCAGAGTCCCGTCGGAGGGAGTCCCCTCGGACGAGCGCACCGCGCGGTGGATCGCCGCCGGGCTCATCCTCCTCGTCCTCGCGGTCCTCCACTTCGGGGGAACCGTCGAGCGCATGCTCGAGCGCGCGAGCTGGTTCATGTTGAGCTTCATCTTCCTCTTCCTCCTCGTCGTGAACGTGCTCTTCATACCCCTCGCCACATGGGCCGCGACCTTGAGGGGCTTCCTGGGCCTCGCGCCGGGGGAAGGCGGCCCCCTCGACTGGGGGCTCCTCGGGGCCCTCGCTGCCACGGCGGGCTCGGGCGGCGTGGGGAACCTCACGCTCACGAACTGGACGCGCGACAAGGGGTTCGGCATGGGAGCCCTGACGGGCGCGATCCCGAGCGCCGTGGGCTCCCGGAAGGTGCAGCTCTCGCAGCACGGCAAGGTCTTCGAGGCGACGCCCGAGAACCTCCAGCGCTGGCGCGTGTGGATGCGGTACGTGACGGTGGACCAGGTCTGGGTCTGGGCTCTCTTTTGCTTCGTCGGGATGTTCCTCAACGTGAACCTCGCGAGGGGCGCGATCCCCGCCGGCACGCAGATCGGCGGCATCGCGGCCGGGGCCGAGCAAGCCAAGTACATGGCGGAGCACCTCTGGTCGGGTTTCTGGTTCCTCACCCTCTTCAACGGGTTCTGGATCCTCTTCTCGACCCAGCTCGGGAACACGGACATCCTGGTGCGCACCGTGACCGACGTCCTCTGGCTGTCGAGCTCGAGGGTGCGGGGCTTCCGGGGCGGCGACATCCGCGCGATCTACTACATCGCGCTCTTCGGAGTCTCGCTCTTCGGGTTCGCGACGCTGCCGTGGGGCCGGGCCACGGAGATGTTCAAGGTGCTCGGCAACATGGCGGGATTCGTCCTCGCCGTGGCGTCGATCCAGATCATCCTCGTGAACCGCCGCTTCCTGCCGCGGGCCCTGAGGCCTCCCGTCTGGCGCGAGGCGGTCCTCCTCGCGGCATCGGCGTTCTACTGGTTCTTCACCGTGCGGTGGCTGTGGAGCCTCGTGAGGCCCCTCCCGTGAAGCGCAAGGACATCGTCTTCGCCGTGCTCGGGGCGTTCTTCCTCACGAACGCCGTCCTGGCCGAGATCATCGGCGGGAAGCTGATCTACGTGGCCCCCCCGGACTTCAGGATCGGCCCCCTGCCCTGGATCGGCCTCGAGCTGGGGCCCTTCATCATGAGCGTCGGCGTGATCCCTTGGCCGGTCGTCTTCGTGACCACCGACCTCGTCAACGAGTACTTCGGCCGCCGCGGGGTCCGCCGGCTGACCTTCCTCGCCGTGGCCATGATCGCCTACGCCTTCGTCGTGATCTACCTCACGATGCTCGTGCCCGCGGTCCCGCCCCAGGAGCCGGGCAAAGGGGTCGACGACGCCTCGTACAGGACCGTGCTCGGTCCTAGCATGATGATCATCGTGGGCTCCATCACCGCCTTCCTGATCGCGCAGCTCATCGACGTGACCATCTTCCACCTGGTGCGGCGGCGGACCGGAAAATCCATGATCTGGCTGCGCGCGACCGGTTCCACGGTCATCTCGCAGCTCGTCGACAGCATCGTCGTCCTCTACATCGGCCTCGCCCTTCCGTGGGGCTGGTCCCTCCAGCAATTCGTGAGCGTGGCCGCCACCAACTACAGCGTGAAGCTGCTCATCGCCGTGGCCATGACCCCCGTGATCTATCTGGGCCACTCGGTGGTCGAGTGGTACATCGGGAGACCCGAGGCTGAGGCGCTCGCGGAGGAGGCTGCCAGGGACAGGGCACCCTGATCGAGCCCGCTCGCGGGCGTCCCCGGCCGACCTGGCGTATAATGCCGCCGGTCATCGAAGCGCTCGGCCCTCGCCCCCCCGATGCCGCGGATCTTCAACACCACCGGACTCTGCAACCCCGCCGACCACTACATGCTGCCGGCCGCGGCGCGGCTTCCGCAGGTGATGGGGCTCGTGGAGAAGAAGAGCTACTTCGTCATCCATGCGCCGCGGCAGACGGGCAAGACGACGGCGCTCTACGAGCTTGCGCGCCAATTGACGGACGGCGGCCGCTACGCGGCGGCACTCTCGATGGAGGTCGGCCAGCCGTACGGCGACCAACCGGACCTGGCTGAAGGGCCCATCCTCGAAGACTGGCGCCACGCCCTACGAGCGCAGTTACCGGCGGACCTGCAGCCTCCCCCCTGGCCCACGGCTGAGCCGCGCGCTCGGATCGGCGCCGCGCTCACCGCCTGGGCGGGAGCCGCTCCGAGGCCTTTGGCCCTGTTCCTCGCTGAGGTCGACGCGCTCCAGGACCTCACTCTCGTCGCGGTCCTGCGGCAACTCCGCTCGGGCTTCGCACGACGGCCCCGCCACTTCCCGTCCTCCATCGCCCTCGTCGGCTTGCGCGACATCAGGGACTACAAGGTGGCTTCCGGCGGCAGCGGCCGGCTCGGTGCGTCAAGCCCTTTCAACATCAGCGCCGAGTCACTGACGCTCCCTAACTTCAGCCGCGCCGACGTGGCGGCGCTCTACGGCCAGCACGCGACCGACACGGGTCAAGCCTTCCTGCCCGACGCGGTCGACCGCGCGTTCGAGATCACCGACGGTCAGCCATGGCTCGTGAACGCCCTCGCCCGCCAGTGCGTCGAGGTGCTGGTGCCGGATCGCACGCGCCCGGTGACGCGTTCCGTCATGGATCAAGCGAAGGAAATCCTCATCAGCCGGCAGGACACCCACCTGGACAGCTTGGCCGAGCGCCTGCGGGAGGCGCGCGTGCGGCGCGTGATCGAGCCCATCCTCGCCGGGCGGGCGCTCGTCGACGTGCCGGAGGACGACCGGCGTTTCGTCATCGACTTGGGCCTCGTCCGCCGCAGCACGGAAGGAGGCCTCGTGATCGCGAACCCAATCTACCGGGAGGTTATCCCGCGCGTGCTCACCAACGCCATCCAGGACTCGCTCCCGAGCATCCAGCCCATGTGGCTCAAGCCCGATGGGCGAGTCGACATGTGCCGGCTCCTGGACGCCTTCCTGGCGTTCTGGCGCAGGCATGGCCAGCCGCTCCTCAAGTCCTCTCCGTACCACGAGGTCGCACCGCACCTTGTGATGATGGCCTTCCTGCACCGGCTGGCGAATGCCGGCGGCACCATCGAGCGCGAGTACGCCATCGGCAGCGGACGGATCGACATCTGCGTGCGCTGCGGGCCGGACGCCTTCGCCTTCGAGCTGAAGGTCTGGCGGGCCGACGAGCCGGACCCGCTGGCGGAGGGCCTCGTGCAGCTCGACGGTTACCTGGCCGGCCTGGGGCTCGAGACGGGCTGGCTCGTGATCTTCGACCAGCGCCCCGGCCAGCCACCGATCGCCGAGCGGACGCGAGCCGAGGAGGCGGCGACGCCGGGAGGGCGGCGCGTGACGGTGGTGCGGGGATAGAGCGCGAGGGAGGCCTGCCTCCCGCGCCCCGGCCCCCTACGCCTGCGGAACCGGCGGCTTCGGCGGGTCCGCAGACCGCCGGGCGCGGGCCTCGGCGCGCGCCTTGAGGTACTCGACGAGGATGGGGATCAGCGACACCGCGACGATCCCCACCACGACGAGCTGGAAGTACTTCTTCACGATCGGCAGGTTCCCGAACGTGTAGCCCAGGAGCAGGAACGCGGCGACCCACCCGAAGCCGCCCGTCACGTTGAAGAGGGCGAACCGGGGGTAGCGCATCCGCCCGATCCCGGCCACGAAGGGGGCGAAAGTGCGGATGATGGGCACGAAACGAGCGATGACGATGGTCTTCCCGCCGTGCTTCTCGTAGAACCGCTGCGTCCTGACGAGGTGCTCGCGCTTGAAGAGCCGCGAGCCCTCGGTGAAGACCCTGGGGCCGACCCGGTAGCCGATCGAGTAGTTGACGGCGTCGCCCGCGACCGCCGCCGCGAAGAGGAGGAGGCCGATGAGGGGCAGGCTCAGGGGCGACCCCTCCGTCGCCGCGAGGGCCCCCACGGCGAAGAGGAGCGAGTCGCCAGGGAGGAACGGCGTCACGACGAGGCCCGTCTCGCAGAAGATGACCGCGAAGAGGAGGAGGTAAAGCCACGGTCCCATCGCCCCCGCCCAGTCGTTCAGGTGGCGGTCGAGGTGGAGGGCGACGTCGATCGCGTAATGCAGGAGGTCGCTCATCGTGCCGTCTCAGGACCTTCGGCTACGGAGCCGCCAGCTCTTTAGCCCTCTCGGGCCTGGAGAGCAGCCTGGGCTTCAGGATCTCGAGGAAGCACGGCAGGAGGATCACCGACGCCACGAGCACCGTCAGGCAGCCGAGGCCCGTGACGAGCCCGAGGCTCATCACGCCGCGGTGCTGCGCGATCCCCATGGACGAGAAGCCGATCACGTTGGAGAAGGTCGCGAGGGTGACGGCGGAGCCCGTCGTGCGGCCCACGTCGGCCGTCGAGCCCGTCTCGCGGAAGCGGTGCACCATGTGCACGCCGGCATCGACCCCGCAGCCGATCATGATGGACAGGGCGAAGAAGTTGGCCAGGTTGAACTCGAGGCCCAGGAGCGGCATGAGCTGGAGCATCCAGAGGCTGCCCACGAGGACGGGGACCATGGTGAGCACGGCGTCTTTCAGGCTCCGGAGATCGAGGAGGAGCAGCGCGGAGACCATGACGAGCGAGTAGAGGGCCCCCTGCAGGAAGCCCCGGTACATGAGCCGCGCCGACTCGAAGACCTGAACCGGCTCCCCCGTGACGTCCGGGTCCACCTTGCGGCAGGCCTCGACGAAGTCCTCCATGTGCTCCTCCTGCCAGACGTCCTTCTTCGGGTAGGCGTAGACGAGGTACTTCGACCCGTCCCTCGACACGAAGCGGCACCGCAGCTCCAGGGGCAGGGACTCCGGCGTGAGGAGCGGCGGCTTCAAGTAGCCCTTGAGGCCCTCGAGGAACGCCCCGAGGTCCTGGAACCACCGGACCTGGTGGGGCGCGAGGCGACTCGCCGCGCCGGAGGCGTCCTTCTCGAGGAGGTCCCTCGCGCCCTCGGCGCGGCCGATCAGGCCCTCGAGCGCCCTCATCGCCTCGGAGCCCTCGCGCCCCCCCCTCTTCGCGGCAAGGTCCTGGAAGCCGTAGAGCCTGTCGAGGAGCTTCTCGAGCGCCGCGTCCAGCGAGGCCGGCTCGACCGCCGGCGCCGGCGCCGGGAGCCCGATCCCCGAGAGGATCCCGTGGGCCGCGGCGAGGAGCCGGACCTTCTCCTCCTGGTCGCTCGGGACGAAGTCGCGCACGCTCTCGACGAGGTCCACGATCCCGGCCTCGCGCGCCGTCCGCAGGGCCTCGGCGGTCCGGTCCACGGCGGCGAGGTCGCCGGGGACGACGAAGGCGCTGCGCCACGTGGACCGCTCCGATTTTTCGATGATCTTCATCTCGTACTCCACGGACTCGAGGCCTCTCGCCTGGAGCTCGAGGAGGTTCGCGTCGTAGGGGATCCCGCGCAAGCTCAGGAAGCCCACGGCGGTCACGAGGCCGAAGAGACTGAGCGTGAGCCGCGGCCGGCCCGCCGCGCAGGCGAGCAACGGGATCGTCACCGGGTGCGGCGGGTGGAGCTGGCGCTTCTTCTGGATGCGGTGGTCCGTGATGTGGATCAGGGATGGCAGGAGGGTCAGCATACAGGCGACGCACAGCAGGACCCCGGCACCGGCGACGAAGCCCAGCTCGGCGAGCCCCTTGAAGCTGACGAACATGGTGGAGAAGAACGCGCAGCTCGTGGTGATGGCCCCCGTCCAGACTCCCAGGCCCGTCGCGAGGAGCGTCGCGCGCAAGGAGCGGTCCACGTCGCCCGTCGCGAGCAGCTCCTCCTGGTACCGGGCCACGAGGACCACGCCCGAGCCCATGCCGATCCCCACGAGCATCACCGCGAAGACGATCGACAGGAGCGTGAGGTACCCCATGGCGAGCGTGACGAGGCCGAAGGTCAAGGCGATGGCCACGCAGAGGGTGGCGCCCGCGAGGATGGGCCGCCGGAGGCGCTTGAAGAAGAGGACGAAGAGCCCCACGACGCCGGCGAAGGCCAGGACCATCGAGTAGGTCATGTCGTCGTTGGTCGTCTTCATCTCGTCGGCCTGGAGGACGGGGCGCCCCGTGAGGCCCATCTCCACGCCCGGGTGGCGAGCTCGCACTCGGTCCAGGGCTGCCCGGATCTTCTCGAGGGGCTCCCGGATCACCTCGAGCGTCTCGTAGTCCTTCTTCGGCATGATCTCGACGAAGGCCAGCGCACCGTTCTCGCTGAAGAGGTAGCCTCGCCGGCGCGGGTCCGGCTCCACGGCGGCCAGCGCGCCCTCGATCCGCCGCGCGAAGGGGGACGGCGCCTCGCCGCGGGCCGCCGCGGCCAGGGCCTCGAGGGACAGCTCGAGGACGTGGAAGCCCCACTTCGCGAGGTCCTCGCTGCCCTCGGCGAAGGCGGGATCGAAGGCCTCGGCGAAGAACGTGAGGAGACTCGAGAAACCGTCCACCCTCTCGAAGGCCTCGAGCCTGGAGCGGTTCTCCTCGATGGCCTTCGCGAGCCCCTCGACCTCCGCCCTCGGCGCGAGGAGGAGCGCGCTCCGCCCGAGCGCAACGGGCGGCACGCGGTGGAAGACCCGCTCGACATGTTCCGTGAGCTGCCCCAGCTCGGAAGCGACGTCCTCGACGACGCGCACGGCCCGGTCCCGGTCGCCGTCCACGACGACGACGACGTAGAGGAACTCGAGGTCGCCGAACTCGTCGAGGAACTTCAAGTAGCGCTGGTTGTAGGGCAAGTCGGCCGAGACGAGGTCATTCTGGTCCGTCTTCATCTCGAGCCGCGCCGCCGTGTAGACCACCGAGGCGGCGGCGAGGACCGCGTACGCGCCGACGAACCACCAGGGGCGCCTGATGACCGCCGTGGCGATGGCCCCGAAGACGCGGCGCGAGATCCTCCCCTGCGGTGCCATGTCCACCCAGGGACCCTCACCCGCGTCTTCACGCGCGCCGGCCCGGGGCCCGCGTAGCCGTTGTCGCGGAACCAGCGCACGGCGCGCTCGAGGGCGGCCGGGACCGGGCCCGGCACGAACCCCAGCTCCCTCCGCGCCCGCTCGCAGTAGAAGTACATGTGGCTCTGGGCCATGCGGGCCGCTTCCCAGGGCACCAGGGGGGCCCTACGCGTCAGGAGCGCGCACGCCGAGGACAACGCCCCGATGGGCAGGAGGAGCTGCCGCGGGACGCGCAGCCGGGGCGGGGGGAGGCCCGTGACCTCCGAGAGGATATCGAAGACGCTGCGCAAGGACACGTTCTCGGCCCCGAGGATGTACCTGCGCCCGGGGACGCCCCTCTCGGCCGCGAGGACGTGGCCCGCCGCCACGTCCTCGACCGCGACGAGGTTCAAGCCCGTGTCCGTGTATCCCGGCATGCGCCGCCGGAGGAAGTCGACGATCATGCGCCCCGTCGGCGTGGGCTTGACGTCGCCGGGCCCAACGGGCGTCGAGGGGTTCACGACGACCACGGGCAGCCCCTTCGCCGCGAGCTCCATGGCGCACCGCTCGGCGAGCCACTTCGAGCGCTTGTAGTGGCCCCGCATGTCTTCGAGCCGCGACAGGCAGTCCTCGTCACCCGCGCGCTCCTCCCCGGGGAGCTTGATGACCCCGACGGTGCTCGTGTAGACGATCCGCCGCACGCCGGCGTCGCGGGCGGCCTCGAGCACGTTGCGGGTACCGTCCACGTTGTCCTCGTAGATCTCCCGGGGCCTCGGGTTCCAGAGGGAATAGCGCGCCGCGACGTGGAAGACCGTGTCGCAGCCAGCGACCGCCCGCCGCAGGCTCTCCCCGTCGCGGAGGTCGCCGCAGGCGCGCTCGAAGGCCCGCGTGTGGCCCTCGAGGTTCCGCCGATCCGACGACGCTCGCACGAGGACGCGGACATCCCAGCCCCTCGCGAGGAGCTCCCGCAGGAGAGCCCCGCCGATGAAGCCGGTCGCGCCGGTCAGGAACGCCTTGGGCATGGTCGAGGGGCGGCGGTGGTCGAGAGGGTGGTCAGCAGGCCCCGCGTTTGTACCTTGCGGCGGGCCGATGCCCAACGGGTTTCATGGGCGCCGCAGGGCCGTCACGACGCGTTCGATCCCGCCGTAGTCGCGCAGGGTCTCGCCGAGGACGAGGCCCGCCGCCACGAGGATCGCCCGTACGGCCGCCGCCTGGCCCATGCCGACCTCCACGGCGAGCAGTCCCCCGGGCTCGAGGCGAGCCGGCGCCTCGGCGGCGATGACCCGATACGACCCGAGGCCGTCCGAGGCGGGGCTCTTCAGGTCGAGGAGCGCAGCGCGGGGCTCGTGGAGCCGCACGTCGTCCATGAGCCGCTCGTACTCGGCCGCCGAGATGTAAGGGGGGTTCGAGGCGATGACCTCATGGGGCCCGGCCCCCGGGGGCACCGCCGCGAAGAGGTCGCCCTCGTGGAGGCGGACCCGCGCCGCGACGCCGTGGGCCTCGGCGTTCCGGCGGGCCACGGCGAGGGCTTCGGGGCTCAGGTCCACCGCGTCGACCTCGACCTCCGGGGCGTTCGCGGCGATCGCCACGGCGATGCACCCGCTCCCGGTGCCGAGGTCGAGGGCACGGCGCGGACCGCTGGCCGAGCCCTCGGGCCGCGGCGCCTTGAGCCGGGCGAGCGCCGCGTCCACGACGTGCTCCGTCTCTGGCCGCGGCACCAGGACGGCGGGAGAGACCTCGAAGGAGAGCGAGTAGAACTCCCGGCGGCCCGTGATGTAGGCGACGGGCTCGCGCCGGGCCCTCCGCTCGACGAAGGCGCGGAACCTGGCCCGCTCCTCGGGCTCGACGAGCATGTGGTAGCCCGTGTAGAGCTCGATGCGCCGCTTGCCGAGGGCCTCGGCGAGGAGCACCTCGGCGTCGAGCCTGGCGGAGGGGAGGCCGAGGCGCTGGAAGTAGTCCGCCGTCCACTGCAGGAGCTCCTGCACCGTCCAGACGGTCGGCCTCTCGTTCCTCCGCTGGATCACCCCTTCACAAGAGCTCCTTCATGCGCTGCTCGCGGTCGTGAGCGCGGAGCGCTTCCGTGAGCGCCGTCAGGTCTCCCTCGCGCACGATGCGCTCGAGGTTGAAGTTCTCGTTCAACCTGTGGTCGGTGACGCGGTTCTGAGGGAAGTTGTAGGTGCGGATGCGCTGGCTCCGGTCCCCGGAGCCGATCTGGTTCCTGCGGAGCGACTGCTCCTTCTCCTTGCGCTGGCTCTCGTGGTGCTCGTAGAGCCTGCTGCGGAGGACGCGGAGGGCACGCGCCCGGTTCTTGTGCTGGGAGGACTCCTCCTGGATCGCGACGACGATGCCCGACGGGATGTGCCGGATCCGGACGGCCGAGCTGACCTTGTTGACGTTCTGCCCGCCGGGCCCGCCGGAGCGATAGAACTCCATCTCGATGTCCGCGTCCTTGATCTCCACCTCCACCTCCTCGGGCTCGCCGAGGACGGCCACGGTCGCCGCGGACGTGTGGATCCTCCCGCTCGCCTCGGTCTGGGGGACGCGCTGGACGCGGTGCCCGCCGGTCTCGTAGCGCAGGTCGCGGTATACGTCCTCGCCGCTCACGCTGAAGACGACCTCCTTGAAGCCGCCGAGGTCCGTGGGCGACGAGTCCATGACCTCCATCTTCCAGCCGCGCCGCTCCGCGTACTTCGAGTACATGCGGAAGAGGTCTCCGGCGAACAGGGCAGCCTCCTCGCCCCCGACCCCGGCCCGGATCTCCACGATCACGTTCTTCGAGGCGTCCTTGTCCTCGACGAGGACCCTGTCGATCAGCTCTTCCGAGAGGCGTCGCACGGTAGGCTCGAGGAGCGCCACCTCCTCCTTCGCGAGCTGGCGGAGGGCGGGGTCCTCTACGCTCGAACGCGAGAGCTCCTCATTGCCGGCGAGCTCGCGCGCCGCGCGGAGGTACTCGTCGTACCGGGCGACGACCTTCATGACCTTCCCCAGCTCGAGGCTGTGACACCGGTAGACGGCGGGGCGCTCGAGGGTCTCGGGCTTCGAGAGGAGGTCCTCGAGCTCCCTCCTGCGGGCCGAGAGCTGCTCGAGCTTCTTCTCAATCAGCGGGGGAAGCATCGTCCCTCACGATGGAGCCTCGAGGGCCTGACCGCAAGCGTCTGCCGGCTCTTGGCGCAAGCGGGCCGCCGGGAGCCGGCGCGGCGGCTCCGGGAGCCGTGGCACCCTAGCCCTTCGCCTCGGGAGCGGGCTGCGGCTGGCCGGACTGCGCCGGCGGCGCCGGGGCGGCCGCACCGGCCGCACCGGCCGCACCGGAAGGGGCCTCCGCGGCCCTCGGTCCCCCCC
>JACQVW010000113.1 GCA_016209535.1 Planctomycetota bacterium
CTTGAGGATGTTGTTCGCGCCGAGGAGGGCCCAGGCGAAGAGGAGGCCCCACCGGACGCGTTCCGGCGTGAGCGTGAGGCCCGCGGCCCAGGGGGGCCGCTGGGGGCGGGAGCCCAGCCAGAGGCTCGCCGCCGCCGTGGCGAGGAAGAGGGGCAGCGCCCAGGGGAGCTGCGCGGCGAACGCCTCGAGGCTCGCCGGGAAGGCCTCGGCGATGGCGGGCCGCCGCGGCTCTCGGGCGAGGCGCGCCGGCGTCCAGGCCCCGCCTCCGGCGCTCGCCTCCCAGCCCTCCTGGCCCGTCGCGAGCCCCAGCGCGTCGCAGCGGGCCAGGAGGGCCGGCGGCGCGTTCTCGTTGTAGACGTGGACCAGGAGCTCGTGGGCGCCCGGCGCCGCGAGGGCCGAGAGGTCGATGCGGAGGGGCTCCTTCCAGCGCCGGAGCTCCAGGCGCGGCTCGGCTGCGAGGCGGCCGTCGACGAGCACGGCAGCGGCCTTGAAGGCCTCCAGCTCGAGGACGAGGCCCTGCGCTCCCCCGGGCGCCGCGAAGGTTTTCCGGAACGCGGCCTGGTAGGGCCCCAGGCGGCGGCAGGAGAGGTGGAAGGGCTCCGGGGCGGCGATCCACGCGGCCCCGCCCCGGCCGATGAGGAGCGGCGTGGCGGGGTCCGAGGCCCAGCGGCGGACGCGCCACGCCGCGGCGGCGGCGAGGGCCGCCCCGGCCGCCAGGACGCAGGCGAGGCGCACGGCGGGCCGCGCGAGGGGCCGCGTGAAGGGTCGCCCGAGGGCTCGGGGGACGGAGAGCGTCACCCTCAACGCATCGGCACGCCGGGCTCCGCGGCTTTACAGGCTCTTCCGCGGGGCCCTCGACCGCTACACCGCTACACCGCTACGTGCCGCCCGGATACGTGCCGCCCGGAGCCCCGCGCAGCCTGTCCTCCCAGTCCAGCTCCGCGAAGTAGCGCTCCCGGGCCCGGGCCAGGTCCGGCGGCACGGCGGGGGCGTGCTCGCGGAGGAGGGCCTCGACGGCGTCGTAGGCCGAGCGGCCGCGGTCCGCGGAGAAGCGCAGCGCCGTGCGCCGCGCCATGAAGTCCTCGGGGTAGAAGGCGAGCTCGCGCCGCGCCGCGTGGACCACCTCGGCCCGGAGGACCGGCTCGCCCGGCACCAGGGCCTCGCGGAGCGACGGGTCCTCCTCGGCGACGCGGAGGACATCGAGCATGCGCGTCCCGTGGCGCGCGAAGAGGGAGGCCCCGAGAGCGGGGTCGAGCCTCGCGAGCTCCGAGCCCCGCGACCGGCGGAGCTCATCCCAGGACCTCGCCTCGCCGCCGGGGAGGGGGCGCGAGCGCGTCGAGCAGGGGGTCCCCGGGAAGGCCCTGCCGACGACCTCCTCGGCCACGGCCCGGTGCGTCGTGTACTTGCCACCGAAGACGCTGAGGACCCCGTCGCGCTCCTCGATCCGGTGCACCCGCGACACGGCTCCCGGCGCGCCGCCCCGGAAGAGCCCGCGCTCGCGCGCCAGGGGCCGCACGCCCGCGAAGGTCGCGAGGATGTCCCCCGGGCCGAGCCGGAGCCCCGGGAAGAGCCTCCGCACCTCGTCGAGGAGGTAGGAGACCTCGCCGGGCTCGACCCGGAGAGCGTCGGGAGGGCCGTGGAACGGCGTCTCGGTGGTCCCCACGACGGTCCTCCCGAGCCACGGGACCAGGAAGAAGGCGCGCCCGTCGCGGGAGTGCGTGAGGAGAAGCCCTTCGGGCATGGGCAGGGCCGGGAGAACGATGTGGACGCCCTTGGAGGGCACGAGGCGCTCGGGCTCCGTCCAGGGGCCGAGGGCGCGCACGACGCGGTGGGCGAGCACCGTCGCCTCCTCGCCCGTCACGCGGTCGAGGACCGCGACCTCCGCGGGCGATCCCGGCCGGACGGACGTCACGCTCGCGTGGTTGCGGACGATCACGTCCACCCGCGGGCCCGTCTCCTCCAGGGCCGCCAGGGCGTTCGCGAGGACGAGCCTCGCGTCGTCCATGACCGCGTCGTAGTAGAGCCCCCCGCCGACGAGACCGTCCCGCAGGAGGTGCGGCACCCGCGAGGCGACCTCGTCCGAGCTCAGGAACCGGCAGCGGCCGGAGCTCCGGCCGAGCGCGAGGGCGTCGTAGAGGAAGAGGCCGAGGCGGACCATCCGCGGGCCGCGTTTCGCCCCCGCGTAGATCGGAAGGACGAAGGCCTGGGGCCGGACCAGGTGGGGGGCGTTCCTGAGGAGGAGGCCCCGCTCGCGCAGCGACTCGAAGACCAGACCGAGGCGGAGCTGCTCGAGGTAGCGGATGCCGCCGTGGGCCATCTTCGAGGTCCGGCTCGATGTGCCCTCGCCGATGTCGCCTCGCTCCACGAGGATCACCGACTTCCCCCGGAGCGCCGCGTCGCGGGCGATGGCGGCTCCGTTGATGCCCCCGCCGACCACGGCCAGGTCGAAGGGGCCTTCGGGGAGCGGGCGGCGTGGGTGAGCGGCGGTCCTCACGGCGGCCCGGAATTTTATCATCGCCCCGTGTATTTGGCCGACGAGCCGGGTATCGTTGTGGGCCGCTCATGTTCGAGTTCCTGGACCACACCGCCGACGTCGCCGTGCGGCTCCGCTCGCGCGACGAGGCGGGTCTGTTCCGCGACGCGATGCGAGCACTCCTCGCGATCGTCCTCGACGAGGAGAGGAGCGCGCCCGTCGAGCCGCGCGAGGCCCGCGAGGTGCGGCTCGAGGCCGAGGACGCCGAGTCGCTCCTCGTCGACTACTTGAACGAGCTCATCTTCCTCTTCGACACGGCGCGATTCCTGGCGCGGGACCTGGAGGCCTCCCGGATCGAGCTCGGCCGGCCCGCTCGCCTCGACGGGCGGCTGCTCGGCGAGCGATTCGACCCGGCGCGGCACCTGGCGAAGACCGAGGTTAAGGCCACGACGTTCCATGGCATGGAGGTCCGGAGGGGGCCGGAGGGGCTCGAGGCCGAGGTCGTGTTCGATCTCTGAGGGAGGCCATGAAGCTCCAGAAGGTGAACGACTGCTGCTGGCGCATCCCCCGGGAGGGGAAGATGCGGGTCGACGGGATCGTCTTCGCCGACGACGCGCTCATGAAGTCCATCGAGGAGGACAAGAGCCTCGAGCAGGTCGCGAACGTGGCTTGCCTCCCGGGGATCGTGGGGCACTCGATCGGCATGCCCGACATCCACTGGGGCTACGGCTTTCCCATCGGCGGCGTGGCGGGGTTCGACCTGGAGGAGGGCGTGATCTCCCCCGGCGGCGTCGGCTACGACATCAACTGCGGGGTGCGGCTCCTCTCGACGAACCTCCAGATCGAG
The DNA here is from genome assembly GCA_016209535.1 of Planctomycetota bacterium. Lineage (GTDB taxonomy): Bacteria > Planctomycetota > UBA8108 > UBA8108 > SXIK01 > JACQVW01. The sequence continues at coordinate 3,321 of JACQVW010000113.1, forward strand.
GACTGGCGAGGCCGCGTCCCGGACCTCGTCCAGGGCCTGTTCCGCAGGATCCCCACGGGCGTGGGCCACGCGCGGAAGGACCTGAAGCTGAACCGCGAGGACTCCTCGAAGATGGCGCGGCGGGGGGCGCGGTGGGCCGTGGAGAGCGGCTTCGGGTCCCAGGAGGACCTCCTGTACATCGAGGAGGGCGGCTGCCTCGAGGGCGCCGACTTCGACCTCGTGAGCGACCGGGCCTACGAGCGCGGCCGCTCCCAGGTCGGCACCATCGGCTCGGGGAACCACTTCGTCGAGGTGGGCTGGGTGGACGAGGTCTACGACGCGGCGCTCGCCGAGCGGATCGGCCTCTTCCCGAACGGCCTCACGGTGATCATCCACACGGGCTCCCGCGGCTTCGGCTACCAGATCTGCGAGGACTACCTGCGCATCCTGCAGAAGGCCGCGGACCGTTACGGGATCTACCTCCCCGACCGCCAGCTCTGCTGCGCGCCCTTGAAGAGCGAGGAGGGGAAGCGCTACCTGGCCGCGATGAAGTGCGGCGCGAACTTCGCCTTCGCGAACCGCCAGCTCGTCACGCACTTCGTCCGGGAGGCCTTCGAAGAGGAGTGGGGCCTCACGCCGAGGGACCATGGCATCGGCGTCGTGTACGACGTCTGCCACAACATCGCGAAGGTCGAGACCCACGTGATCGACGGGGAGACCCGCAAGGTGTGCGTGCACCGGAAGGGGGCCACGCGAGCCTTCCCGGCCGGGCACCCTGCGGTGCCCGAGGCGTACCGGGACGTGGGGCAGCCGGTGCTGGTGCCCGGCGACATGGGCCGGTACTCCTACGTGCTCGTGGGGAACCCGGCGTCGCCGGGCTACACCTTCGCGAGCTCCTGCCACGGGGCCGGCCGCAGGCTGAGCCGCAAGGCAGCCGTGAAGGCGACGCGGGACCGGAACATCGTGAAGGAGCTCGCGGCCCAGGGGATCACCGTGGCCGCGGCGAGCCGCGCCACCATCGACGAGGAGTTCCCCCAGGCCTACAAGGACGTGGCGGAGGTCGTGGACGTGGTCCACCGGGCGAACCTCGCGATCAAGGTCGCGCGGCTCCGGCCGGTGGGGGTGATCAAGGGTTGAGGCGCCGGGGAGGGCCTGGCGAGGCCATGGCGAAGCGGAGCGCGCGGAGGAAGGCGATCGACCTCGTCGGGGTGCCCATCGACTACGGCGCGAACCTGCGCGGGGTCGGCATGGGCCCCACGGCCTTCCGCCTGGCGGGCCTCGCGGAGAATCTCCGGGCCGAGGGGATCGCGGTGCGCGACCAGGGCGACGTGCCGCTGCCGCCGCCGAGGAAGCGGCCGCCGGGCGACGACTGCCTGCCCGAGATCCGGGCCGTCTGCGCGGACCTCGCCCGGCGCGTCGAGCGGGCTCTCGTGGCAGGGCGGATGCCCCTCGTCGTGGGCGGGGACCACTCGATCGCCATCGGGACCGTGGCCGGCGCGAGCCGGCACTTCCGCGCCCGCGGAGGCCGCATGGGGCTCCTCTGGGTCGACGCCCACGGCGACATGAACAACCCGCGCACTTCGCCCTCGGGGAACATCCATGGCATGCCGCTGGCCGTGACCCTCGGGGACGGGATCCCGGTCCTCGTGCGCCTCGGGGGCTTCGCGCCAAAGGTGGACCCGTCGCGGACGGCCCTCGTCGGCATCCGGAACCTCGACGAGGAGGAGCGCGGGAACATCGCGCGCTTCGGCATCAACGTCTACACCATGAAGGACATCGACCGCCGCGGCATCGCGAGCGTCATGGACGAGGCGGTCCACGTGGCCTCGAACGGCGCGGACGGAGTCCACGTGAGCTTCGACATGGACGTCGTCGACCCCCAGACGGCCCCCGGCGTCGGCACGGCGGTCCCGGGCGGCCTGAGCTACCGTGAGGCGCACCTCGTCATGGAGCTCGTGCACGACGCGGGCGTCATGACGAGCCTCGAGGTGGTGGAGACGAACCCCTTCCTCGACGTGAGGAGCCAGACGGCGAAGCTGGGCGTGGAGCTGATCCTGTCGGCGCTGGGGAAGTCGATCTACTGACGGGGAGGGCCGGAGCGAGGCTCGCGAGCGCGTGGGGCGGGCGAGGGAAGCGCTCGGCGCCGCCGGTGCGAGCCCGGCAGCGGGGGACCTGCTCAAGGCGGCGCTCCGGCTGTGAAGCGGGCCCGGAGTCTGCTGAGGGACCCGCCGGGATCCTCCGGGAGCCTGCGTCAGCTCCCCCCCCTGCGCGCCACCGCCGCCTCGAACGGGCCCCTGCCGGCGCGGGAGAGGCCGATGATGGCCGCCGCCACCACGCTCGCGGCGAGGGTCTCGTCGATGCCGGCCTTGAGCGCCAGGGGGCCGGCGAGGGACGCCACGTACACCGCGAGGTTGGGCGAGAGCTCGCGCCTGCGCTTCGCCTCCATGTCGCGCACGGCGACGAGGAGGGGCTCGACGGCGCCGCGGCCCAGGCCGGGGGCGGCCCTCTCCAGATCCTCGACGAATCGCGCGGCCGAGCCCACCGGGTCCTCCTCGAACCAGTAGCGGCCGGCGACCGAGTTGGAGCCCGGCGCGCCCGAGAGGAACTGGCGCACCGCGGCGAGGACCTTCGCGGCAGGGCCCGGGCGGCCCCGCTTCTCGTGGTACGCCTTGAGGACCGCCTGGCGGAGGGGCTCCTCGTCCACGAGGAAGCCGGCGCCGCGCGCCTCGCCGGCCATGGCCTCAGACGCCCTCCCTGGCGTCCCGAAGCAGCGCCGCGGCGGAGACGTCCGCCTCGGGCCGGTAGCCGCGCAGGGGCAGGATGCGCTCGTGGACCGCGTCGAGGATCCAGGACGGCTGCGGAAAGAAGATCTCCTCCAGCTCGGCCGCCGGAGTGATCCAGTTCCGTGCGCCCACGACGGTGACGGGCGCATCGAGGTCGTCGAAGGCGAGCTCCTGGATGCGCGAGGCGAAGGTGTGGAGGAAGCTCCCGCGCTCGCAGGCGTCCGAGGCGAGGACGATCCTGCCCGTCTTCCGGACGCTGTCGAGGACGGGCCCGTAGTCGAAGGGGACGAGGCTCCTCGCGTCGATGACCTCGGCGGAGACCGAGTGCTCCTTCTCGAGCCGCTCCGCGGCCTCCACCGCGCGGTAGAGGGTCGAACCGATGGTCAGGATCGTGAGGTCCTTCCCGGGCCGCTTCACGTCGGGGAGGCCGATCGGGATCGTGTACTGCCCGGCGGGGACCTCCCGCTGGAACTGCTCCGTCACGCCGTAGACCCTCTGGGACTCGAAGAAGACCACGGGGTCGTCCCCGCGGAGGGCCGAGGCCATGAGCCCCTTGGCGTCGTAGGGCGTGGCGGGGAAGACGACCTTGAGGCCCGGGACGTGGGCGACGATGGAGCTCCAGTCCTGCGAGTGCTGCGCCCCGTACTTGCTCCCCACGCTCACGCGCAGGACGACGGGCATGCGCAGGACCCCGGCCGACATGGCCTGCCACTTCGAGAGCTGGTTGAGGATCTCGTCACCGGCGCGGCCCATGAAGTCGCAGTACATGAGCTCCACGAGGGCGCGGCCGCCCTCCATGGCGTAGCCGACGGCGGTCCCCACGATGGCCGCCTCGGAGATGGGCGAGTTGAAGAGCCTGTGGTAGGGCAGGCTCTCGGTCATGCCACGGTAGACGGCGAAGGCGCCGTCCCAGTCGCGGTTCTCCTCGCCGTAGGCGATGAGGCGGCGGTCCTCGTGGAAGCGATGGATGATGGCCTCGAAGAGGGCGTCGCGGAAGGAGACGGCCTTGTTCTCGCCGAGCTTCTCGCCGGTCCCGGGGTCGATCCCGGAGCGGCTCTTCCTCGCGATGGCCTGCACGCGGCCGTTTTCCTGGAGCGGCTTCAGGACGTCGCCGGCCCCGATCCCCGGGGGCGTTTCGTTGACCGCGTGGGAGAACATGACCCGCGCGATGGACGGCCCGTCGAGGCGCGGCGACGCGTCGAGGTCCACGGCGAGCCTGCAGGCCTTCCGCATCTTCGCCTGCGCGTAGGCCTGGAGCCTGTCCAGGTCCGCCTCGGTCCCGGCGCGCGCGTCGAGGATCCGGCCCCGGAGCTCCTGGATCGGATCGACGTCCTTCCAGAGCGCCACCTCCTCGCGCGTCCTGTAGGAGCTCGCGTCGCTGGGGGAGTGCCCGCTCTGGCGGTAGGCGATGATCTCGAGGAGGACCGGCCCTTCGCCCGCGGCGATCGCGTCGAGCTTGCGCCGCATGGCGTCGATGACGGCCAGGGGGTTGTTGCCGTCGACGGTCTCGGCGTGGAGGTTGAACCGGTTCAAGCCCGCGCCGATTGCCGCGAGGCGCTCGAAGCCCATGGTTTCGCCCCGCGTCTGGCCGCCCATGCCGTAGAAGTTGTTCATGAAGGCGAAGATGACCGGAAGGCCGCCGCGGTGCTCCGGCCCCCAGAGGGTCCAGAGCTGCCCCATGGTGGCGAAGTTCATGGCCTCCCAGACCGGCCCGCAGCCCGTCGAGGCGTCGCCGATGTTGGCGACCGCGACCCCCGGCCTCCCGTGGACCCGCTTGTGGAGCGCCGCGCCGGCGGCGATGTCGGCGCTGCCGCCCACGATGGCGTTGTTCGGGTAGATCCCGAAGGGCGGGAAGAAGGCGTGCATGGAGCCGCCGAGGCCGCGGTTGAACCCCGTCGAGCGGCCGAAGATCTCGGCCAGGAGGCCGTAGAGGAGGTAGTCGATGGCGAGCTCCTTCACGCTCCCCGCCGGCTCGCGCTCGACGACGCGGAGGATGTCCCCGCTCAGGTAGCCCTCCATGATCTCGAGGAGCTCTCGGTCGCCGAGCTTCTCGATGGCGCTCAAGCCTTTGGCGATGATCTCGCCGTGGCTCCGGTGGCTCCCGAAGATGTGGCTCTCGGGCCCCAGGAGGAAAGCCTCGCCGGCGGCGGCCGCCTCCTGGCCCACGGAGAGGTGGGCCGGGCCCTTGTGGTCGTAGGCGATCCCCCCGTAGCTCCCGAGCTTCTTCAGCTCGCCGAGGGCCTCCTCGAGCTCGCGGATGAGGAGCATGTCCCGGTAGAGGCGGAGCGCGTCGTCGCGGGTGAGCCGGCCCGAGGCCAGCTCGTCCGACAGGCTCTTCCGGTACGCGTTGACGGGGATGGGACGGATCTCGAGGGTCGCGGACCTCCGGACCTCCTCGGGGACGATCGTGAGCTGCTTGACCATGTCTCGCGGTGGGTGCTTTCGGGCGTGGGATTGCGGGCGAAACTCCGTAGTTTAGGCAGCGAGGCGCCGGGCAGGAAACGAAAAAGGGCGTGGTTCAGATCAGGCTCCATTCGGGTAACAGGAAAGAGCTCAGCAGGGGCAGTTTGGTAGGGGCAGTATCGTGGGAATGAATGCGTGGTTCATGGCCGGGTGTAACCCGGCGTTGAACCACGCCCGAAAAAGGGGTGTCGTCAAACGATCTCGATCACGCGCGCCCCTTGCTCTCACCCAGGACCAGGGCCTGGCCGATCAAGTGGGCGATCCGGATCCCCTCGGGCACCTTCGAGCGGCCGCGGCTCTGCTCGAGGACCTCGCGGGCGGCCTCGGGGCCCAGGCCGGCGCACGCGAAGACGAGCTCGCCGAAGCGGTGGAAGGGGCCGGCCGCCTCCACGGCGGAGACCCGGTCGTCCCAGCCGAGCTTCCGTAGAGTCGCCTCGAGCCGCCCCGGCGCGGGGAGCCTGCGGTCCACCGAGATCACGCCGAGGCCCGTCGACCGCGCCAGGAGGGGGAGGTCGATCACCGAGAGGCCGGCGATGGTGAGGCCCTCGACGAGCACGACCCGCAGGCTCCTCGCGAACCGGCACCGGGCGATCCAGTCGGCCAGGCGCCCGGTCACTCCGGCGCCGTCCACGGGGAGGCGCGTGGCCAGGACGCCCTCCACGAGGCCCGCGCCGGCCATCACGACGCCGACGGCCCAGGTCTCCCGGTCCCGGAACTTGTCGAAGGGCGCATCGTCGATCGCGAGGGTGTGGAGCCGGCGCTTCACGGCCTTGGCGGAAACGGCCCCGCTACTCGTCGCTCACCCACTTCAGGGTCCAGGTGCCCTCGAAGGTGGCGTCGCTCGTGAAGAGCGGCCGGGCGGAGATGCGCCGGCCGACGATGGTGGTGTCGTCCTTGACGACCCCCGCCATCTGGAAGCGCCAGGACTCGTCTTTGCCCGCCAGCACCAGGAAGACCGTCTCGCCCTCGTTGCGCCGGTGGACCTCGGCGTAGAAGGGGGTCCTCCCGATGCGGCGGTCCGGGTCGGAGCCCTGCCCGCCCGAGGCGTCGCGCTCCTCGGCCAGGGGGGCGACCTCCACGTTCTCGATGTGCTCGGGCTTGCGCTCATCGACGACGGGCTCGACGAGCACGCGGACGCGCCGGACGGGGATCTCGAGGACCTCCCGGTTCTCCATGCGCATGAGGTTGTGGACCTTGAGCTCCCAGATCCCCTCGCGGATCGCCGTGCCCGAGCAACCGGCGCCGGCGGGGGCGGCCAGGGCGAAGAGGATGAGGGATGCGGGCGGCGCCAGTCTCGTCGACGGCGGGTGGGGGGTTCGCATGGCTTCCTGGGGCGGGTTGCAGGGGACCGGTGATCTCTATCCTACTTCGGCTGGGCGGCGCAAGATGGTGGTGCCCGGAAGCGCGGGCGATTCCGAGAAAATCGTGGTCTCGCTCCGTTCCCTCGGGCCGCGAGAGCCCGTAGAATCCCGACCCCATGCCGGACAACCTGAAGCACAGGCTCGACGTCGCCTCGGCGGCCGCCCTGGAGGCCGGGAAGGCGACCCTCCGCCACTTCCAGACGGCCCTCGCGGTCGAGCTCAAGGGGGACCGGACCCCCGTGACGGCCGCCGACCGCGAGGCCGAAGAGGTCCTTTTCTCGATCCTCACCCGCGAGTTCCCCGGCGACGCGTTCCTGGGCGAGGAGCGCGGGGAGCGGCCCGGCACGACGGGCTTCCGCTGGGTCGTCGACCCCATCGACGGGACGAAATCCTTCATCCAGGGCGTGCCGCTCTACGGCGTCATGGTGGGCCTCGAGGACCCGCTCGGCGACGCGGTCGCCGGGGTGGTCTGCCTGCCGGCGCTGGGGGAGGTCGTCGCCGGGGCCCGCGGCGAGGGCACCACCTGGAACGGGCGGAAGGCGCGCGTCTCGGCGGTGGGCGCCCTCGCCGACTCCTGCCTCGTCTACACGAGCCACAAGACCTTCGAGGACGCCGGGCGCGACGAGGCCTACGAGCGGGCGAGGAAGCTCGTCCGCGTCGCGCGGGGCTGGGGCGACTGCTTCGGGCACGTGCTGGTGGCGACGGGCCGCGCCGAGGTCATGCTCGACCCGATCTTGAACGACTGGGACTGCGCGGCGCTCCTCCCCATCCTCGAAGGATCCGGCGGCACCTTCACGGACTGGCACGGCCGGCGCACGGTGTGCGGCAAGAGCGGCATCTCGACGAACGGCAAGGTGCAGGCGGAGCTCATGGCGTGCCTGGCCTCGGCTCGCTAGCCTCGGCCGCGGCGGGCGCCGCCCTGCTCTTCTGGGTGCTCCTGGCCCTCGACCGCCGGCGCTCCTGGCCGGGCGAGATCGTGCTCGCCGGCCAGCGCCCGGGGGCCGGCGCCGCCGGCGAGGGGTCGGGCCGGGGCGACGAAGCCGTCCTCGTCGTCGTCCCGGCGCGCGACGAGGCCGAGGCGCTCCGGGAGACGCTGCCGGCCCTGCTCTCCCAGTCGCGGAGCTTCTCGCGCCTCGTCCTCGTCGACGACCGTTCGGCCGACGGCACGGGGAGCGTGGCGCGAGAGACCGCGGCGCGGTGCGCGGAGCCCGACAAGGTTCTCGTCGTGGCCGGCGAGCCTCCGCCCGGGGGCTGGACGGGCAAGCTGCACGCCCTCGCGACGGGGCTTCGGGCCGGCCTCGAGGCCGCGAGGGCCGGCGGCCAGGCCGAGCCTGCCTGGATCCTCTTCACCGACGCCGACATCCGCCACCCGCCGGGCTCGCTCCGCGCCCTCCTCTCGAAGGCGCACGCCGAGCGGCGGGACCTCGTGAGCGTCATGGTCCGCCTCCGGGCCGAGACCTCCTGGGAACGGCTCCTCGTCCCGCCCTTCGTCTGGTTCTTTCAGCTCCTCTACCCGTTCCGCCTCGTCGCCGAACCGCGGGCTCGCACCGCCGCCGCGGCCGGCGGGTGCATCCTCGTGCGCCGGGCGGTCCTCGATGCGGCCGGGGGGATCGATGCGATCCGCGGCGCCCTCATCGACGACGTGGCCCTGGCCCGCGGCGTCAAGGCCGCCGGCGGGCGAATCTGGCTTGGCCTTGACCCGGAGATGGTCTCCCTGCGCGGCTACGGGAGCCTCGCCGAGGTCACGCGCATGGTCTCGAGGACCGCCTTCCACCAGCTCGGCTACCGCTACTCGGTCCTCGCTGGCACCATCGCGTTCCTGGGTCTCCTCTTCGTCGCGCCGCCGGCCCTGGCCCTCCTCGGGGCGGTCCTTGGAGACCGCGTCGCCGCGGCCTGCGGTGCCCTCGCCTGGGCCCTCCAGACGGCTCTCTTCCTGCCCGCCGTGCGCCACCACCGCGTCCGCGCCGCCTACGCCCTCACGCTGCCCATCGCGAGCGCCCTCTACGCCTGGATGACGTGCGTCTCGGCCTGGAGGCACCTCCGGGGTCGCGGCGTCGAGTGGAAGGGGAGGAGGGTCTCGGGCCTCCGGGCCTCCGGGCCGACTGAGCCCGCTACTCCGCCGCCGGCTCGCCCCGGTCCTTGACGGTTCCCGCGAGCTCCTTCTTCCTCTGGCACTTGACGCAGAGCGACGCGAAGGGCAGGACCTCGAGACGGTCGGGGTGGATGGGCTCCTCGCAGACCTGGCACAGCCCGTAGGTGCCCTCCTCGATCTTCGTGAGGGCCAGGTCGATCTGCTCCACCGTGCTCGAGCTCAGGTCGACGAAGGCGCAGAGCGAGTCCGTGTCGGTGGTGTCCGAAGCCATCTCCTCGAGGTCCGCGAGGTGGTGCTTGTCGGGGTTGTAGAGCTCGCTGAGCTGGTTCTCGCGTTGCCGCACGAGGTCAGCGCGCTTCTCCTGGAGCGCGCTGCGGATCGCTTCGAGGCGCTTCTTCGCGAGGGACGTGCCGTTCCCGGCCTCCACCTTCTCCGCTGGTTTCTTGCTCATCGCTTGCGTGCCGTGTCACCGTGTTCGTTTCACCGTGTTCGTTTCACCGGGTTCGTTTCACCGGGTTCGTCGAGAGGCCGAGGCCCGAGGGCTCAGGTCTCCGGTCCGTCCATGAGGGTACCACAGGAACGCGAGAAGTTGCACTCGTGTTTCCCGCACGGCGCGGCGGAGCGACGAATTATAGGAACCCTTCGCGGCGGCAGGAGGTACAATCGGCCGCCGAGACGCGAAGCCATGGACGAGCCGCAGGCACGCACGGCGAGCCCCGAGAGCCCGGAGGGAGCCGAGAGGAGGATCGAGCGCGCCTTCCTCCCGTGGAAGAAGGAGGCGCCGCTCGCGGCGCGCATGCGGCCTCGCAGGCTCGAGGACTTCGTGGGACAGGAGCACATCCTCGGCGAGGGGAAGCTCCTGCGCCGGGCGATCCAGGCCGACCAGCTCGGATCGATCATCTTCTGGGGGCCGCCGGGGAGCGGGAAGACGACCCTGGCGAGGGTCATCGCGAGCGCGACCCGCGCCGAGTTCGAGACCTTGAACGCGGTGCTCGCGGGCGTGAAGGACATCCGCGAGACGATCGAGCGGGCGCGAGAGCGGCTCGCCCCGGCGCTGCTCCAGCTCCCGCGCAGGACCATCCTCTTCGTCGACGAAGTGCACCGTTTCAACAAGGCGCAGCAGGACGCGCTCCTGCCGCACGTCGAGAACGGCACCATCACGTTCATCGGCGCGACCACGGAAAACCCTTATTTCGAGGTGATCAAGGCCCTCGTGAGCCGCTCGAGGATCTTCGAGCTGCGCCGCCTCGGCGAGGACGAGGTCCTGAGGATCTTGAGGAGCGCCCTGGCCGACCCCGAGAGCGGCTACGGCCTCCGGGACGTGGAGGCCCAGGAGGATGCGCTGCGGCACATCGCCCGCACGGCCCAGGGGGACGCGCGCAACGCGCTCAACGCGCTCGAGCTGGCCGTGGAGACGACGCCGCCCGGCTCGTCGGGGCGGATCGTCATCGACCGGACCGTGGCCCAGGAGTCGATCCAGCGGCGCGCCCTCCTCTACGACAAGGACGGCGACGCGCACTACGACACGATCAGCGCCTTCATCAAGAGCCTCCGGGGCTCGGACCCCGACGCGGCGCTCTTCTGGATGGCCAAGATGATCGCCGCCGGCGAGGACCCGCGTTTCGTGGCGCGGCGCATGGTCATCTTCGCGAGCGAGGACGCCGGCATGGCGGACCCCCTGTCGCTCCTCGTGGCCACGGCGGCGGCCCACGCGGTCGAGTACGTGGGGCTCCCGGAGTGCCAGTTCAACCTGGCCCAGGCGTGCATCCACCTCGCCACGGCCCCGAAGTCCAACAGCACCATGGGGTACTTCGACGCGCTCCGGTGCATCGAGGAGGATGCCGCGCGGGACGAGGTGCCGGACCACCTGAAGGACCCGAGCCGCGACCGGAAGGGCCTCGGTCACGGGAAGGGCTACAAGTACCCCCATGCATTCCGTGAGCACTGGGTGGTCCAGCAGTACCTGCCGGACCACCTCCAGGGGAGGTTCTTCTACCAGCCGGGCGAGCTCGGGCACGAGGCCAAGGTACGAGAGCGCGTGCTGCGGCTGCGCGCCCGGCAGGAGAAGACAGAGGAAGATTCCGCGTCGGCCGGCCGGCCGGGACCTGCCGATACAGGGTCTGGAGGGGCGTGACCCCTCGAGGAGGCTGAATGACCATCAAGAGTGGAGCGGTGATCGGGGCGGGGACCATGGGCACGGGCATCGCGGGGCAGCTCGCGAACGCGGGGGTGCCTTGCGTGCTCCTCGACGTGGTGCCGCAGGGCGCCGGGAGCGATGCGCGGAGCCGCTCGCGGCTGGCCCTGGAGGCCCTGGAGCGGGCGGCGGCGGGCAGCCCGCCGGCGCTCATGGACTCGGCGGACCGGGCCCTCATCGAGCCCGGGAACATCGAGGACAACCTGGAGCGCATCGCGGGCTGCGACTGGATCGTCGAGGCCGTGAGCGAGGACCTCGAGGTGAAGCGGAGCCTTTACCGGAAGGTCGCCCGGCACCGCAAGCCCGACGCGATCGTCTCCTCGAACACGTCGGGCCTCGCGTTGAGCCTGCTCACGGAGGGGCTCGACGAGGGCTTCCGGAGGCATTTCCTCGTGACGCACTTCTTCAACCCGCCCCGGTACATGTACCTCCTCGAGGTCGTGCGGGGCCCCGAGACCCTTCCCGAGGTGGCCGCGGAGATCGAGCGGTTCTCGGACCTCCGCCTCGGGAAGGGCATCGTCCGCGCGAAGGACACCCCGAACTTCATCGCGAACCGCATCGGCGTCTTCTGCATGGGCGCGGCGTTGAAGATCCTGCTCGAGGAGGGCCTCACGGTGGAGGAGGTCGACGAGATCACGGGCCCCGCCATGGGGAGGCCCAAGACCGCGAGCTTCCGGCTCCACGACCTCGTGGGGATCGACGTGGCCGTCATGGTCATGGACAACGCGCGCCGGCTCCTGCAGCAGGACGAGAGCCGCGACCTCTTCGAGCCGCCCGAGCTCCTGCGGCGCATGGTGCGGGAGGGCCGGCTCGGGAGGAAGACGGGGGCGGGCTTCTACAAGAAGGTCAAGGGCGACATCCTCGTCCTCGACCTCGGGACCTTCGACTACCGCCCGCCGAAGCCCGTCCGGTTCGAGAGCGTCGAGGCGGCGATGAAGGAGAAGGGCTCCGGGGCGCGGCTCAAGGCCCTCGTGAACGGCAGCGACGGGGCCGCGCGCTACGCCTGGAGGCTCCTCTCGGAGACGCTCCTCTACGCGGCACGGCGGGTCCCGGAGATCTCGGACGACATCGTGGGCGTCGACCGGGCCCTCAAGTGGGGCTTCAACTGGGACCTCGGGCCGTTCGAGGCCTGGGACGCGATCGGGGTGGCCGAGTCCTGCGAGCGCCTGCGGCGGGAGGGGAAGAAGATGCCGCCGCTCGCTGAGAAGGTCCTCGCCACCCGCGAGAAGAGCTTCTACGCGCGCCTCGAGGCGCAGGGGGAGCGCCGCCGGGCCTTCTTCGACCTCGGGGCCGGGCGGCACGCGCCCGTCCCGGAGCGGCCGGGGCTCGTGATCCTCGACGACCTCCGCGAGGGGAGGCGGCCGATCCGCTCGAACGCCTGGGCGAGCCTCTGGGACCTGGGCGACGGGGTCCTACTCGTCGAGTTCCACTCGAAGATGAACACCATCTCGGGCGAGACCCTCGCCATGGTCCGGGATGGCGTCGATGAGGCGGAGAGGGGATCCTGGGCGGGGCTCGTCATCGGGAACCAGGCGCCGGCCTTCTCGGCCGGCGCGAACCTCGTGGGCCTCGCGGAGGCCGCGAAGGAGCGGCGCTTCGACGCGATCGACGCCATGATCCGCGACTTCCACCGGACCGTGCTCCGCATGCGCTATGCCGGAAAGCCCGTGGTCACCGCGGTCCAGGGCCTCACGCTGGGCGGCGGGTGCGAGCTGGCCCTGGCGGCGGCACGGGTGCAGGCCGCCGCCGAGGTGAACATGGGCCTCGTCGAGCTCGGCGTGGGGCTAATCCCGGCCGGGGGGGGGACGCGGGAGCTCGCCTGCCGCGCCTGGGAGGCCGTGCCGGCGGGGGTGGCGGCCGACTTCTTCCCCTGGGTGAGGGCCTCCTTCGAGACCGTGGCGCAGGCGAAGACTTCGCAGAGCGCCGCCGAGGCGCGCGCCCTCGGGTTCCTGCGCGACGGCGACGCGGTCAGCATGAACCGGGATCGCGTCCTCGCCGACGCGAAGCGCGTGGTCCTGGCGCTCGCCGAGGGCGGCCACCGGCCGCCGCGGCCGCGCCGCGAGGTGCGCGTGTCGGGCCGGCCCGGGATCAGTGAGCTCAAGGTCCTCCTCCACCAGTACCGCGAGGCGGGCTACGCCTCGGAGCATGACGTGCACGTCGCGGGGAAGTTCGCCGGCGCCTTGTGCGGAGGCGACATCGACCCGGAGCTCCCCGTGACCGAGGAGCACCTCCTGGACCTCGAGCGCGAGGTGTTCCTGAGCCTCTGCGGCGAGCCGAAGACGCTCGAGCGCATCGCCCACACGCTGAAGACGGGCAAGCCCCTGAGGAACTGAGACGCGGGAGGAGAGGAGCCATGAGAGACGCCGTGATCGTGAGCGGTGTGCGCACCGCCATGGGGAAGGGCAGGAAGGGGACGCTGCGGACCGTGAGGCCCGACGACCTCGCGGCCGCGGTGGTCCGTGAGGCCGTGAGGCGGGCGAAGGGGCTCGAGCCCTCGGACGTCGACGACGTCCTCCTGGGCTGCGCCTTCCCCGAGGGGGAGCAGGGCATGAACGTGGCGAGGATCTCGAGCTTGAAGGCGGGCCTCCCGCCGTCGGTGCCCGCGGCGACGATCAACCGCTTCTGCTCCTCGGGGCTCCAGACGATCGCCATGGCCTCGGACGAGATCAGTGCGGGCCGGGCCGACGTGGTCGTCGCCGGCGGGACCGAGAGCATGAGCCGCGTGGGCATGCTCGGCCGCGCATACCCTAACCCGGCGTTCGCCGATGCTTGGCCCGACGTGTACCTCGGCATGGGGCTCACGGCGGAGAACCTCGCCAGGCGCTTCGGGATCTCTCGCGAGGACTCGGACCGCTTCGCCTTCGAGAGCCAGCGGAAGGCGGTGCAGGCCATCGGCGGGGGCAAGTTCGAGGGGGAGATCGTGCCCTTCGAGGTGGAGCTGCGCAAGCCCTCGAACGGCAAGGTGACCGCGGAGAAGCTCGTCTTCGCGGTCGACGAGTGCCCGCGCGCGGACACGACCCTCGAGGGCCTGGCGAAGCTGAAGCCGGTATTCGCCGTCAAGGGGACCGTGACGGCTGGGAACGCGTCGCAGGTCTCCGACGGCGCGGCCGCCCTCGTCCTCATGACCCTCGAGAGGGCGCGGAGCCTCGGCCTCCGGCCCCTGGCGCGCCTGCGCTCCTACGCCGTGGCCGGAGTGCCCCCCGAGATCATGGGGATCGGGCCCGTCGCGGCCGTGCCGAAGGCCTTGAAGCAGGCCGGCCTGACCCTCGACCAGATGGACCTGATCGAGCTGAACGAGGCCTTCGCCGTGCAGGCCCTGAGCGTCGTGAAGGAGCTGGGCCTGCCGGCGGAGAAGCTGAACTTGAACGGCGGCGCCGTCGCCCTCGGCCACCCCCTGGGCGCCACGGGGGCCCGCCTCACCGTCACCGCCCTCGCCGAGCTCGAGCGGCGAAGAGCGCGCTACGCCCTCGTCACCATGTGCGTGGGGGGCGGCATGGGCGCGGCGGGAGTCATCGAGCGGATCGGGGAGGACTGAGAGTTTTACAAGGGGCCTGACGGCCTTTTACAGGTGCTGCAAGGGCCGGCGGCCCGAGGGCTGCGCCGGGCCGGACCCCGCCCGGGGGTACGAGTTTTGCGGAAAGCGCGGCCATGTACGGCACGTACAGGAAGGGGCCGCACCTGAGCCGCCTCGCGGTCACCCTGGGCCTGGCCGCGCAGGCCCTCGGAGGCGAAGGCCCGGAAGGCCTTGGGCCGCGCGAGATCGTCCTCACGGCCCCGCTCCCGGCGCCGCGGGCGAGCTTCTTCCACGCCGCCTTGGAGGTGCCGGCCCTCGAGCCGGCGCGCACGCTCGGGCCCGGGGACTTCCTCGTGCGGGTCGAGACGAGCCACGCGCGCAGCGTGGACACGCGGCGAGTGGACGGCTTCGACCAGCACTTCGACGGGCTCTTCCACGAGTGGGGGGTCCTGAGGCTCGCCGCGGGGGTCCTGCCGGGCCTGGAGCTCCAGGCCCGCGCAGGGCTGGCCGGCTGGGACGAGGAGCTGGACACCTTCTTCATCCTCGACCGCGCCGGGAACCCCATCGTCCACGACGAGGAAGGGGTTGTCCTGAAGACGGGCGCGAGCGGCCGCCACGACAACCTCTCCGACGTGGTCCTCGGCGCGAAGGGGCTCCTCCTCGCGCGGGAGCGCTTCGGCCTGGACGTGGCGATCGCCGGAGCCGTGAAGCTCCCCGCGGCGCGGCACGACGATCTGTCCCATGCCGGCACCACGGACCTCGCCTTCAGCCTGCTCGCGTCGCTGCCCCTCGGCCGCGTGACCCTCCACGCGAGCTCGGGCGTGGGGATCCCGCTCGGCGGCCAGCAGATCTTCGTGGACGCGGCGCATGTGGACCTGGAGCCGTTCTACCACGGCGGCCTCGCCGCCAACTGGTGCCTCGTCGACGGACTGGCCCTCGTGGCGCAGCTCGAGGGCAACACGAGCGCCTTCGGGGACGTGGAGATGCTCGAGGACGGGCCCCTGACGGCCTTCGCGGGCCTGCGCTGGATGCTCGGCGGCTTCTTCCTCGAGGCCGGCGGCGGGACGGGGCTCCTGCCGCGCTCGTCGTGCGACTATGCGCTGAGCTTCGCGCTGGGCTATGTGTTCGGAGAGTGAGCGGGGGGAGAGCGTGAGCTCGATGGGGGCGTACCCGTTGCACAACTAGGTTTCCAGACGTAACATGCTCGCATGGCCAAGCGCGAGAGAAGGCCATGGCTCCTCGAGCTGACCGCTCACCGGGCCATGAGCGACGCCCTGTACGAGAAGCTCCTCGACGAGCACTGGGACGAGATCGTCGCCGTCCTCGATGCCCCGAGGGTGCGGGAGGCGCGCCGGGCCTACCTGCGCGCGCTGGCCGAGGAGCTTGCCAAGCGCGACGGCGACGCCGGGGCCTGAGCGGCGCACCATCGGCCGCTCACGGGCTCACCTCCCCGTCAGCCTCCCGACCCGCTCGATCTCGCCCTTGAGGAAAGCCATGTCCGTGAAAGGCTGGGCGCTCGCGCGGCTCCAGCGGATCCCGCCGTCGCGGTCGATGAAGAAGAGGCCGTGGAGGGCCAGGTCCTCGAACGTGTCGTGGGCGCCGTAGGCCTTCGCGACCGCGCGGCCCGGGTCCTGGAGGAGCGGGTAGTAGATCGCGGCCCCCTTCGGGCTCGCGCGGAGCTCGCGGGCCTTCTCGGGCGGGTCCTCGGAGACGGCGAGGACCTGGACCTCGAGCTTCTCGAAGGCCTCCTTCTCCTTCCCGAGCAGGACGAGCTGGTCCACGCAGTGCGCGCAGGCTCCGCCGAGGAAGAACGCGATGACGAGGCGCTTCCCGCGGAGGCTCGAGAGCCTCACCCGGAAGCCGTCCTGGGCCGCGAGGTCGAAGTCGGGGGCCGGGCTCGGGGCCCAGAAGCGCGGGCCCGAGGGCAGGAGGCGCCCGGCGTCTTCGGAGAGCACCGCGGGGCCGGCGGACGCGCCGCCGCCCGAGCCCTGGAGGAGGCCCGCCGCGCTCACGAGGAGGGCGGCCCGCGCCGGGGGCTCGCGCGAGACGACGTTGATGCCCAGCGCCTCGAGGCGCCTCCGGCAGGCGAGGTCCCGGTCGGCGCGCGCCGCGGCCGCGTGGAACCGGGCGTAGGCCTCGACCGCCTCGGCCGCCTTCCCGCCGCGCCAGCAGGCCTCGACGAGCCCGGCGAGGGACGGCAGCGTGTCGTGGCGGACCTCGAGGAGCCCCCGGAAGCAAGCCTCGGCGAGGCCCCAGTCCCGCGCCTCGAGGTGCGCGAGCCCGACGGACTCGAGGAAGGGCCGCGGGTACCCGGCGAGGTCGTGCCGGAGCTTCTCGACCTGGAGCTTCGCGCCCTTCGCGAGGAGGTCGAAGCCCTCGAGGAGCCTCCCCTCGGACACCGCGAGCCTGCCCTTGAGCTCGAGCCGCGCCGTCTCGATCAGGTCCGGCGCGCCGCCGGCCTTCTTCGCGGCCTCGCCGGCCAGCGCGTCGAGCCTCGCCGCCTCCCCGGCGGCCCTGGCCCGATCCCCCTTCCCGAGGTGAGCGAAGCCCCGGCCGTAGGCGGCCCACGCCGCCTCCTCGGGCCCATCGGACCACTCGAGGTGCTCCCCGCCGAGGATCTCGTCCCAGCGCTCGTAGCGGAGGAGCACGCGGAGGAGCGAGATGCGCCCGAGCCTCTGGGCGCCGTCGTTTCCGGGATCGCGCGGCGTCTCGACGAGGTTCCGCGAGAAGGCGATCCCGTCCGAGACGGCGCCCGTGTGCGCGATGTTGGCGATGAGGTAGTGCTGGTTGTGCGCGTAGTTGTGGATCTGGAACGGCAAGACCCGGTGCTCGAGCATGTGGGCGTGGTCGACGCGGGCCGATCCCTCCTGCTGGTAGACGGCGTCGTGCCAGCGCGAGAGGCCGTTGTAGATGTGCCCCGGCATGTGCCAGGCGTGGGCGATCCCCGGGGCCGCCTTGTGGTAGAGCTCGGCGGACCTCACGGCCTGGGCCGGGTCCCGGTGGTCCCAGAGGTGGATGCGGTAGTGGTGCGCCCCGGGATGCATGGGCGACTTCCGCAGCACCTCCTCGATGAGCGCGTCCAGGGCCACGTGGCTCGAGATCTTGTCGCCCGACCAGCTCCCGCCGATCACGGCCCAGGCGAGGAAGGCCTTGGCCTCGATGTCGTCGGGGTAGGCGAGGACCACGGCCTCGAGCCCCCGGATGTAGTCCGCCCGCCGGTCGGCGTCGCTCTTGCCCTCGGCGTGGTAGGCCTCGAGGGCTTCGATGTGCCTTCGCTCGCGGTCCGTGGCCTTCTCCATGCGCTCCCGGGCCCTCGCGAGAAAGGCGCGAGCGCGCCCCGAGCTGTTCGCGTTCGACATGGCCATGCCCCAGAGCGCCATGGCGCAGGCGGGGTCGTGGAACAGCGCCTCGCGGAAGGAGCGCTCGGACTCGAAGTAGCAGAAAGTGTGGAGCTGGGCCACGCCTTGCTCGAAGAACGCCTGGGCGTCGGGGCTCGGCGTCGTCACCGGGAACCGCACCTCGCCCACGCCCGCCATGCGCCCGGCGCGCTGCCGCGGACCCTCGTCGAAGGCCTCGCCGTGGACCGAGTGGCCGGGCGGGACGGGAGGCCGGTCCTGGGCCGGGACGGGCATGGAGGTTGCAACGATCCAGCAGACGGCGCAGAAGACGATGACGGCGGCGGGCCCTGTGCTTCGAGGCGGCATGCGTGCGGACTTCCTTGGCTCGTGGGACCTTGCGGAAGGCAGGACCTCGATCATAGCAAGGCGGGGCGGCGGGCGCGGGAACTTTTCGCCGGCCGGGCCGTCGAAGGGGCCCTTCCCTTCGGTACAATGTTCGGCCGGCAAGTGAAAGTGAAGCAGAAGGAGGCGACGATGCGGCGCAGGATCGCGGCCCTGGCGGCGGGCGTGTGGGCGGCGGCGGCTCTCGAGGGCACGGTGGGCACGGGGGGCACGGCGGCCAGGGCTCCTGCGGCTCAGGAGAGCCTCGCGGACGACCCCTCGCCGGGCCACCTGGCCGACCGCGAGGGCGCGGTCTTCGTGAGGCCCATCCTCTCGCCCCGCTGGGCTCCGGCCGGCGAGGGCGACCCGATCGAGGCGGGAGCCTGGCTCAAGACCGCGGCCCGCGGCGCGAACGCCGCCGAGGTGCGGCTCGCGGACGGCACGCGGCTCGTGCTCGGGCCCGCAGGGCTCCTGGAGCTAACGGCGCCGGGGTCCCTGCGGCTCGACGAGGGCGAGCTCTCGGTGGAGCCCGCGCCCGGCTCGAAGGTCGCGGTGGCCGGGCCGGGCGGGGCCCGCGAAGAGGTGGCGGCGGCTCGCGTGCTCCGCGCCCGCGACGGGAGGCTCGCGCCCATCGACGAGCCCGCCTGGCTCAAGGGCTACCGCGAGAAGTCGAGCACCGAGGCCATGGGGTCCCTCCTCGCCACCGTGGACGGGCGCGACGTGCCGCTGTCGCTCGGCTACCACAAGGTGACGGTCGACATCCGCGACCAGATCAGCCGCACCCAGGTCGAGGAGTCGTTCCAGAACCACACGGACTCGGTCCTCGAGGGCGTCTTCTACTTCCCCCTGCCCCAGGACGCGTCGATCTCGGGCTTCGCCATGTGGATCGGCGACGAGCTGGTCGAGGCGGACGTCGTGGAGAAGGAGCGGGCCCGGGCGATCTACGAGACGATCCTCGCCGAGAGGCGCGACCCGGGCCTCCTCGAGTGGACCGGCGGCAACGTCTTCAAGGCCCGCGTCTACCCGATCCCGGCGGGCGGCGAGAAGCGGATCCGGATCACCTACACCCAGGTCCTGCCCAAGGAGGGCAGCGCCTACCGCTACACCTACGCCCTCCAGAGCGAGATGCTGCGCCTGAAGCCGCTCCGGGAGCTGCGGATCGAGGTCAAGATCGCCTCGGAGGAGCCGATCGCCTCGGTCCGCTGCCCGTCGCATCCGGCCCGCGTGCGCGCCACGGAGCACGCGGCGCAGGTCGAGGTCGAGGCGCAGGAGTACCGGCCCTCGCGGGACCTCGAGGTCCTGGTGGAGACGCGGCCCCAGGCGAAGGCCGTCCTCGTCTCGCACCGGCGCGCCGACGAGGGCTACTTCATGGCCCTCGTCTCGGCCGACGCCCTCATGGGTCGCGAGCGCGGCGCGGCGGGGAGGGACCCGGGGGCGGCGCGGCCCCTCGACCTCGTGATCGTCGCCGACACGTCGGCCTCCATGAGCGACGTGCAGCTCCGCGAGCAGAGGGCCTTCGTCGCGAGCCTCCTCGAGAGCCTCGGGGACCGCGACCGCTTCCAGCTCCTCGCCTTCGACGTGGAGACCGCGTGGCTCTCGGACGAGCCCCTCCCGGGAGGCTCCGGGAACGCGGCCCGGGCCCTCGCGTTCCTCGAGGCCCGGGGCGCCCTGGGCTGGACGGACCTCGAGCGCGCCTTCCGCGAGGCCCTGTCGCGGGCCTCGCGGGACTCGCACGTGGTGTACGTGGGGGACGGCATCCCGGGGAAGGGCGACGCGGACCCGGCGGCGCTTGCCCAGGCCTTGAAGGGGCTCCACGCCGGGCGCGGGACGTGCCACGCCGTGGCCCCGGGGAGCACCTTCGAGAGCCTGGTCCTGAAATCGATCGCGTCCCTCGGCGGGGGCTCCCTGCACCGCGTGGGCGGCGGGAAGGACGCTGGCGAGGCCGCCGGAGACCTCCTGCGCGAGATGACCTCGAGCGCGCTCGTGGACCTGCGCCTCGAGTGGCGCGGCGTGCGCGTGGCGCGCGTCTACCCCGAGGAGCTGCCCAACCTGCCGGCGGGAGGGCAGCAGGTGGTCCTCGGCCGGTACCTGCCCGAGCCGGGGGAGACTCGGGGGACGCTCGTGGTGAGGGCGTCGCTCGGCGTGTTGCCCATCGCGGCCGAAGTCCCCGCCGCCTTCGCCGGCGAGGGGGAGGGGAACTCGTTCGTGCCGCGCCTCTGGGCGCGCCTCCACCTCGACCATCTCCTGGAGCAGGCCCAGACCCCCGAGGTCAAAGACCGGGTCATCGCCCTGTCCGAGGAGCTCCAGATCATCACGCCCTACACCTCGCTCCTCGTCCTCGAGTCCGACGCCGACCGCGAGCGCTTCCAGGTGCGGAAGGGCTTCCGCATGCGGGGCGGCGAGGAGTTCTTCGCCGAGGGTCGGGCGGGCGCGCAGCTCGACCTCGCGCGCGAGCAGTCCCAGCTCGCGCGGCGCTGGAGGCAGGACCTGCGGCGCCGCGTGCTCGAGCGCTACGCGCGGCTGGGGATCGAGCCGGAACGGGAGGTCGTGCCGGCCTTCTTCTACAAGGCCCGCGGGGCCGGCGCGCAGCGCTGGGCGGCGACGGCGCTCGAGCGCGAGGGCACGAAGTTGCGGGTGGCCCTGGACGATCTCACGCCGGGCACGGCGGCGCCGGCCACCGTCGCTCCTGGGGACCTGAATTCTGACGCGCTGGCCTTCGACGAGGTCGCAACGGCGGGGGCGGAGGAGGCTGAGGCCGACCAAGACGAGAAGCCGCCGGACGGCGCTGAGGAGTACTTCGGGAAGGAGGACGCGGCCGCCCAGCCCTTCGCGGAGATGGCGAAGGCGGCCGAGGCTCCGGCGCAGCTCCGCCTGAGGAACGCCCTGGCGGACACGAGAGCCTTGCGGCAAGAGAGGCTCGGCCGGCGGCTGGACGCGCGGCTCGCGTTCGGAGACGTGCCGGAGCTGGGCGCCCTCTTCTACGGCGCCGGGCTGCGGCCGAGGCCGTCGCCGCCCTTCGGCGGCCTTTTCCTCGAGCCCGGGAGCCCGACCCCGCCTCGGGAGCCCGCCTGGCCTGCCGAGGTCCGCGAGGTGACGGGCCTCCTGGACCGGCGGGCGGTGATCGCGGGCCTCGCGGGGGGCCTCAAGGTCACCGTGGAGGCCGAGTCGACCGGCCGCCGGGGCCGCGCGCGGCCCGCGTCGGCGGCGGAGCACCTGCTCTCGCGCGAGGCCTGGGCCGCGGCCGTCCAGAGCTCGCCCGAGTCGGCGCCGCGCCTCGAGTGGACGCGGGCGGGCCGGCGCGGGGCCCTGGACCCGGCGCGGGGCCTGGGCTCGAGCCGCGCCGGCGCCGAAGCGGACCGGACCGACTTCCCGGCGCCGTACGACCTCCACTTCGCGGACCTCGAGGCGGGCTACGGGCACTACGTGCCGAGCGTGACCCGCGGCGGGGCGCGGGCGGTCCTGAGGCTCGTCGCGAAGGACGACCCGGGGAGCACCGCCGAGGTCGTCGTGGACCTCGAGAGGCGCGCCGTCCTCGAGGTCTCGGCGCTCCAGGACGGGAAGCTTCGCTCGCGCACGACGTTCCTGGACCACGTCCAGGTCCTCGGCGCCTGGTGGCCCTCGAGGCTCGAGACCCGCGACGGCGAGGGCAAGCTCCTCCGGGCCGTGAAGCTCGCCCACGAGGCGCTCGCCCCCGAGGCCTTCGCCGCCGCGCTGGACCGCGCCCTGGCGCCCGCCGCCGAGGCCACGATGCTCGAGCTGCCCCTCCCCGGGCTCGTCGACGCGCGCCAGCGCGCCCTCGACGGCAAGGCGGCGCTCGCAGATCGCTGGGTCCTCCTGAACCACTTCGCCGCGACCCAGCGCTGGGACCGCGCGGCCGAGGAGCTCCGGAGCTTCGAGGCCCTGGCGGCCCAGAGGAGAGGGCTCGCCTGGGTGCGGCTCTCCTTCCTCCAGGCCTCGAGGCGGCTCGAGGAGGCGAAGGCGGTGGTCCTCGACCTCTCGAGCGGCGTTGCGGCGGGCTCGAGGCCCGGCGACCTCGCCCTCGCCCTGGCGCTCCTCGGGGCCGCGAGCGGCTCCCTGGGCCCGAGCGAGCGGCAGGACCTCCTCGCGGCCCTCGAGCCCGTCTTCGAGCGGCAGCCCCCGGGGCTCGAGGCCCCGAAGCGCTTCGAGCGGGAGCGCCTGGACGTCCTCCGCGGCCTCGGCCGGCACGAGGACGCGCGGCGCCTCCTCGAGGAGCTCGCCCTGCGCAGCGCCGATGACCTCGAGCTCCAGATCGAGTGGGCCCGGGATCTCGAGGGCCGGGGCGAGACGGACCGCGCCGTGGCGCACCTCGACGGGGCCCTCGCGAGGTCCGGCCCCTGGACGCCCGAGGAGGAGGCGCGGCTCCGCTCCACGGCGGCGTTCCTGCTCTACGACCGCCGGAGGCTGCCCGAGTACCTGGACCGCGCCGGCCGCTGGCTCGATGAAGGGCCGTCCCACGTCGGAGATGACGTCGCGAGCCGGCTCCTCTCGGCCCACGTGCTCCTCGACCGCGAGGCCGACGCGGACCGGCTCATCGAGGCCTGGCTCTCGAGGGGGCCCGAGCCGGGCCTGGGCGCCCGCTGGAACCGGACGTCGGCGGACGGCGCGCGCTTCCAGGCCGCGCTCCACCACGCGCTCGGCTCGGGCCACGAGCTCCACGCGCGCCGCATCGACCCGAGGTGGAGGCCGAGGCTCGCGGAGCTCGTCCTCGCCTGCGCCCGGGACCCGGCCCTCGGCTGGATCCCCGGGAGCATCGTGGGCGACCACCGCTTCCACCGGACCGACGAGGGCCGCGAGGCGATGGCGAGGCTCCACGGGATCCTGGCGGCGGAGGCGGACTCGCTGGCGCCGCAGGCCGTCGTGAGCATCCTCGAGTGGACGGCGGGCCGCGCGCCGCGCGAGGGCGAGCCCTCGCGGGAGGACATCGCCCGGAAGCTCCTCGCCCGCTGGGAGCGCGAGGTCGACCCGGGGTCGAGGGCCCTCCTGGGCCAGGCCATCGCCGGGTCGGGCGGCCCCAAGCTGCTCCTCGCCCTCCGGCGCCTCGAGCTCGAGCACGCGACGGGCCCGGAGGAGAAGGCCCGGGCCGCATGGAACCTCTTCCACCTCCTGGGCTCTCGACCCTGGAGCGCCGAGGCCGAGGCGGAGGTCCTGGGGCTCTTCGATCGCCTCGGGAGCCCCCAGCTCCAGGCCGCCGCGGCGCCCGTCCTCGCCGTCTACGCGAGCGAGTCGCGGGGCGCGAGGGAGGTGGAGGCCATCCCGGACCGCTCGAAGCTCCCGCGCCGCCAGCTCCGGCCGCTCGAGGCAGCGGCGCGCCGGAGGGCGCGCGAGGCGGCGGTCGAGACCCTGAGGAAGCTCGAGGCGTCGGGCCTCGCCCTCGCGGTCGTGCCGTTCGTCAAGGTCGAGCGCTTGACCCTCGAGGCGCGCCGGCCGAAGGAGCCGGCCCGCGTCTCGAAGGATCTGCGCGAGCTCTTCGAGGGGGTCCCGATGCGGAACGTCGAGGATCCACTGGACGGAGCGCGCGACGCGCTGGCCCGGCGCGCCCTCGTCACGGCGGCCTACGTCGCCACGCTCCCGGGCTCCGAGGCGAGCCTCGCGGGCGCTCTCCTCGAGCTCCTCGTCGGCCTCATCGCGCGCCGCGAGGCCGAGGAGGAGGCGCGGATCGACGCGCGGGAGGAGAAGCGCGACCTCCTCGTGGCCCTGGACCGGCCCGCGGACCTCGAGGCCGCGCTCGAGGCCTGGGCCGCCGAGGCGGGCGACGCCGCCGGCGACCGCTTCCGCGTCGCCCGGGGCCACGTCCTCGCCGAGCTGGGCAGCCTGGCCGATGCGGTCCGGGCCTTCGAGGCGGTCGCTGCGCGCGACGCCCTGGGCGCCGCCGACTGGAGGGCCCTCGCCGGCTGGCACCTCGCCCTCGGGGACAAGGCGAAGCACCGCGACGCCCGGGTGCGCGCCCACGAGGCCGAGGGCGAGTGGCAGGTGCACAACGCCCTCCAGCGAGACCTCCACCGCTACCAGCGCCGCGGCGACGCGGTGCCCGAGGAGCTCGACGAGGATGTTTTCCTCCGCCTGGCCGCGCTCTTCCGCAAGGCCACGAGCCCCGGGCACCACCTCTGGATCCTCCGCGCCTACTACGAGGCGACGAAGGACTTCCGGCTCCTCGAGTCGACCGCCGACGCCGTCGTGGGCCAGACCACGGAGAAGGTCTACGGGTGCCTGCAGGGCCTCGGCCAGGTCCTCGAGCTCGTGGGGGACGAGGCCACGTGCGACCGCCTCGTGAGGCGGCTCGGGGAGCTCGTCCCCACGGCGACCCCGGCGGACCGGCGCGCCCTCCGGCTCCTCGATCTCCTCGTGGAGAGGCGCGCCGCGGACCAGCAGAACGGCGGCGGCCCCCACGCGCAGGCGGCGCTCGAGGCGATGCGCTCCGCCTTTCAGGAGGCATGGCGCGAGGGCGAGCTGGCCCTCATGGCGGGCTTCCTGGCACAGCTCGGGAAGGTCGTCGAGCCCCTCCGCTCGGAGCAGATCCGGGAGCTCCGGTTGCTCCACGACCTGGCGGCGGCGGGGAGCGAAGAGCGGTTCGCCGTGGCCCGGCACCGGGCCGCAGCGCTCCACGCCGGCGGGCAGCGGGAGGACGCCGTGCAGGTCCTCGGCGGCGCCCTCGGCGAGCACGCGCAGGCCCGCGGAGGCCTGCTCCCGCCGACCGCGAGCGGCGCCCTCGAGACGTACGTCGGCTACCTCACCGAGGGGGGGGAGCTCCGCGCCGCCGAGAGGATCCTCCGGCGCGAGCTGACCCTGGGACACAACCTCGACTTGAAGCGCTGGCTCGAGCTCGAGCTCTTCGAGCTCATGGTCCAGGCCGTCGAGCGCGGCCAGGCCCTCTCCTCGGGCCGCGGGGCGGACCTCTACGCCGCCGCGCGGCGCGAGATGCTCGAGGCCCTCGAGCGCTCCGGCGGCGAGGGGCACGCCCAGAGCGTGTCGAGCCACATCCGGGGGCTCTTCCGGGCGGCGCACGCGAAGAAGGTGGCCGGAGCCGGCGACGACCTCCGCGTCTTCGCCTTCCAGGACGTGCCCCGGGTGCTGCGGACCTACGCCTACAGGAACGGCCAGGGCCTCGTCTCGAATGTGGCGCACGCCGTGCGGGACGTGCTCGGACGGAGGGAGGCCGTGGCCTTCCTCGTGGCGAGAGCCGAGGGGGAGCCGCGGTGGCTCGAGCGCCAGGGCCAGGACTTCTGGCCCCAGCACGCCTACCGGCTCGGCGAATGGGCCCTGGAGGTGAAGGGGAGGCTCGGCGAGCTCGAGCCGCGCGTCCTGGCCATCGCCCTCGCGGCGCTCCGGGAGGACCTCCTGGAGGGCGAGGCGCGGACCCGCGTCCTCTACGACAAGCGCCACGGGCGCTTCTGGCCCGAGAAGGCCGAGGACTTCCGCCGCGCGGCCCTCGAGGCCCTCGAGGCGCGGCGCCAGTCCGAGGCGGGCTCGATGCACATCGCCGAGTACCTCTTCCGCGGCCTCGAGCGGCGGTCCGACTCCATCGACGCCCTCGCGCGCTTCTACCGCGCCCGCGGCCTCGGCGATGGCGGGCAGTGGCAGCTCGCGGGGTACCTCGCCGAGGCGGGGCGGCACGCCGAGGCGGTGCCTCTCCTCGAGGGCCTGATCGCCCGGCACCCTGAGAGCCTCGAGCACCGCGCCGCCCTCTGCCGCGCGTACCACAAGCTCGCGCAGCGCGAGAAGCTCGCGGCGGCCCTCGACGCGGCCGACGAGCACTTCCGCGCCGAGGGCCTCTGGCACGAGGGCCACGCGGCGGGGCTCGGCAACCTCTGCCTCGAGGTGGCGCATCCCGATCGGGCGGTGGAGTACCTCCGTGAGGCCGCGCGCATGCACGAGAAGTCGGCCCCGAACCGGGGCGTGGGGGACGGCGTCCTCTCGAGCTACTACGTCTCGCTCGCCCAGGCCCTCTCGGGCCTCGGCCGCACGAAGGAGGCCGTCGACGCCGCGGCGGGGGCCGTCGTGAGCTGGGGCCGCCGCGCCGATGGGCGCGCCCAGGCCCTCGAGTCGCTGCTCCAGGTCCTCCGCGCGGCGAAGGACCTCGGCGCTTACGAGGCGTCCTTCGAGGCGGAGGTCGCGGCGGCGCGCCTCGAGAACCCGACGATCCGGAAGGCCCTCGGGCGCGTCCATCTCGAGCGCAAGAGCTTCGCGAGGGCCGCGAGGCACCTCGAGGCCGCCGTGGAGCACGGTCCCGCCGATCCCGAGGCGGAGCGGAAGCTCATCGAGGCCTTCGACGGGCTCGGCGACCCGGCCCGCGCCTCGGCGCGCGTCCTGGCCCTCGCCGGGAAGAAGGAGCGCGACTTCGGCCTCTTCAAGGAGCTGGGGGACCGGCTCGCGGCCCAGGGCAAGGCCACTGACGCCGAGCGCGCGTACTGCGCGCTCGCCGAGCTGTCGGCCAACGAGTCCGAGGGCCGGGCGCTCCTCGCCGAGCTGCGGGAGGGCCAGGCCCGCTTCGGCGAGGCCGCCGCCGAGTGGCGCCAGGTCGTGCGCGTGCGGTCGCGGGAGCCCGGCGGGTACGTGGGCCTCGGCCGGGCGCTCCTCGGGGCGGGCCGTCCCGCCGAGGCGCGCGAGGCCCTCGAGCGCGTCCTTCGCGAGTCGTGGCACCCGCGCTTCGGCGACGTGCACGCCGAGGCGCGGAAGCTGGTCCAGAGGCTCCAGCGGTGAGGGTGAAGCGGCGAGACTGGGGTTGCGGAGGATGTCCTTGCCTCGCCGCGGCCCCGGCGGTACACAGGACGGCATGACGCGCGCCGTCGCGATCGCCCTGGCCGGGGCGCCGCTCCTTTTCGGGGCCGGGCTGGCCCTGCTCGTGCGCGCGAGCCGGGAGGACGGGGCCGCCGATCCGGGCGGCGCCGGGACGGCGGTGGCGGCGCGGCGCGGCGAGAGCGCGGGGCTCGAGGCGGATCCCGTGCGCAGGGCGCCGGACGGGGGCGATTCGCCGGCCTCGGCCGCGCCTCGCGAGAGGGCCCCGGCTGCCGGGCCTGGCGGGGGAGCACGGGACGGGCTCGCGCGGGCAGCCGGTGGCGCGGGCGGTGGCGGCGCGGCGAGGGGACGGGACGAGGGGCCGGCGAGCGGCGAGTCCGGCGAGCGCGAGCCGGCAAGCGGGCCGGCGCAGCTCCTCGAGGGCGAGGCCCTCACGGAGGCCCTCGCCGGCGCCTTCGAGGAGGGTGAGCTCGGCGCCCTGCAGGGCCTCCTTATCTCGAGCTTGACCTTGAAGGGGACGAAGCTCGCGGCGGAGGACCTGCCGCTCCTCCAGGAGGCGCTGCTCCACGTGGAGGACCACGGCCTCCAGAAGCTCCTCCTGGCGCACCTCGAGCGGCTCGAGGCGCCGGCGGAGGCGAAGACGTCGGCGTACCTCGAGTACCTGGCGAGCTCACCGCGGCCCGACCACGCCGAGGACGCTTTCCGGCAGCTTGTGCGCCTCAAGGACCCGGGGGCGGTGGGCGGCCTCGCGGACCTCCTGCGCGACCCGGGGCGGCCGAAGCTCCACGCGGGGGCGGCTCAGGCTCTCGGCGAGATCGGCGACCCGCGGGGCGTCCCGGTCCTGCGCGAATCGCTCGCGAGGCTCGAGGACCCGCGGGCGGCGGCGCCTTGCGCGAGGGCCCTCGCCCGGATCGGCGGGCCCGAGGCCATCGGCGCCCTGCTGGACTTCGCCGCCCGCGAGCCGACGGGGCCCGCGCTCGGGGCCCTGCGGGAGATCCGCGACCCCGACGCGGCGCCGCTCATCTCCGAGAGCCTCCTCCGCTCGGCGCCCGAAGCCTACGTCCGCGCCGCCCTCGGCGAGCTGCGGAGGCTCGGCGACCCCCGCAGCCTGCGGGACCTCGGCCGCTTCCTCGAGCGCGCCGCGCCGCCCCTGGCGCGCGAGGCCATCGGAACCCTCTCGAGCATCCGCGATCCGGACGCGGCGGGCATCCTCGAGGCGTTTTCGCAGCGCCAGAGCGATCCGCGCCTCGCCGCCGAGGCCCTCCGGGCGGCCCGCAACCTTCGCGCCCGCCTCGAGCGCGAGGGGGGCGCGGGGCGGAGGAGCACCTGACGGGTTCAGGGGGTCCTCGTGCCCGCATGAGACCCACCGACGGCTTCTGGTCCCGCCGGAAGGCGGCCGAGTGGTTCCGGTGCGTCGCGCGGCGGCCGGAGCTGCGAGACCTCCCGCAGGAGGCGCGGGATGCCGTCGCGGCCGAGGTGGTGGCGGGGCTGGCGCGAGGCGTCTCGGGGCGGCTCCTCTTCAACGAGGTACTGACGATCCTGTGCCTGCTGGGGTTCATCGCGGGCATGAGCGGTACGATCGTCTTGGGGCTGGGTTTCGCGAGGTGGATGGAGTCCTACTTCTGGGTCGCGGCCCTGGGTGGGGCGATCCTCCTCCTGGCCGTCCTGCTCATGGCCGAGAAGCGCCTTCGCGTCCGGCGCCTCGTGGAAGGGGCCCTTGCCCGCCGCGAGGGAGGGCCCGGGGACCATCCGGCAGCGGGCGCCGTCCCGGAGCCCGCATGGCTCGACCTTGCGAGGGACTACCGGGCCGTGCTCGTGGGGCGCGGGAGGGAGATCTCCTACCGGGCGCTTGCGGCACGCTGGGCGCAGGGCTTGCGGGAGCTCCCTCAGGTCGCGAACGTGCCGTTCGAGGACCGGGACCGCCTCAGCGAGGAGGCCGCGGAGAAGGCGCTCCGCGACCCGCTCGTGCGGCCCGCCCGCTGCTTCGACTGCCGCGCGGACCTGACGGCGAGCGCGGGCCCGGCGTGCCCGCGGTGCGGGGCGAGGCTCCTGCGCGACGGTGAGCGAGGGGCCTGAGGTCCCTGCTCTCGCGGCGGCGGAGCTCGGGCGGGGGATGCCCCGGGGGCGCCGTCCAGGGACCTGGACGCCGGGTCCAGGGACCTGGACGGCCGGGGTTGGGGGGAGGACCGGGCAGGGCACCGTGGCGTTCAAGAAGGTTATTAAATAGTTGGCAACTTTCTGTTGACTCGGTATGTCTGGTAAGTACAATACACTCCGTCGATCCGTACCCGGCCCTGTGGAAAACGAAGAGAACCCCGAGGAGATCCATGGCCCACGCCGCCGCCCTTCCCGCTTCCGCCGACCCTTGCGTCTCCCTGCCCGTCGAGCCTGCCCTCTCCCTGTCCGTCGAGCCTGCCCTGTCCCTGAGCGCCGACTCGACCGAGGCTCCCGCGCCCTCGAACCCCCCCAGCCTCTCGGCCCGGGAGCTCCACGAGGTCCTCGTGAAGTGCTTCCTCCTCGGGAACCGGGCCCAGCTCAAGTTCCTGAGGGCCCTCTTCGCCCTGGACCAGACGCGGCTCTACCTCAAGCTCGGCTTCTCGAGCACGGCCCACTACGCCGAGCGGCAGTTCGGCTACGGCCGGAGCCGCACCTACGACTTCCTCCGGGTGGCGAGGGCCCTCCCGGGGCTGCCGGGCCTGGAGCGGGCGTTCGCCGAGGGGAGGCTCTCCTACGAGGCCGTGAGCCTCGTGACGCGGGTGGCCTCGGCCGAGACCGAGCTCGAGTGGATCGAGCTCGCGGGGTCGCGGGGCCCCAGGGCTCTCGAGCTCGAGGTGCGGGACGCCGCCTTGAAGGGCCGGCGGCGCCCCCGCAGGAAGGGGGAGGGGCTCCCGAGGCTCGCGGTGCGCGTGGCCTTCGAGCTCCTGCCCGAGGAGCATGACCTCCTGGAGAAGGCGCTGAGGAAGACGGCCTTCGAGGCGCGGGAGCGGACGGGGAGGGAGCGCCTGGAGCCCAAGGATGCGCTCCTCGAGCTCGCGCGCTCGGTGCTCGAGACGGAGCCGCAGGGTTCCCCGGAGGGCGCGCCGCAGGGCTCGGCGGGGCGCAAGCCGCGGGAGGAGCCGGCCTACACGGTCCTCTACCAGCGCTGCCCCGACTGCCGCA
>JACQVW010000149.1 GCA_016209535.1 Planctomycetota bacterium
CATGTACCGCGAGTGCATCCGGCAGAGCAAGCCGCTGCCCGACTTCTCGCGCACGAGCGAGCACTCCGTGTGGGTGACCCTGCACGGCGAGATCCAGGATCCCGAGTTCCTGCGCTTCCTGGAGGAGATCGGCCGGGAGCGACAGGCCTCCTTCACCACGGAGGACTTCCTCGTCATCGACCTCGTCCACCGCGAGCAGCCGGTCCCCCGCTACCTCGCCCCGCGCCTCCCGGTGCTCCGCGAGCAGGGGGTGATCGAGAGGGTGGGCCGTGGTCGAGGAACGCGCCACCTGCTGTCGCGCCGCTTCTATCGGTTCCTCGGGAAGGGCGGCGCCTACACGCGGCGGCGAGGGCTCGACCGGGAGACGAACAAGGCCCTCTTGTTGCGGCACATCGAGGACTCGACCCCCGCCGGGACTACGCTCGGAGAGCTCCAGCAGGTGCTGCCGAATCTCAGCCGGGACCAGGTCCGGACGCTGCTGCGGGAATTGAAGCGAGCAGGGCGAATCGAGGTACGGGGTGCAACGAAGGCTGGGCGTTGGTTCCTCGCCGGCCCAAAACCTAATTCGACCCAATGAAAACCCAATTCCGACCCAATCCCGGCGGCAAGCGCCTGTCCCTCAAGGACTTCCATTGGACGCGATCCGGGGGCAATCGAGGCGAAGGCGCGGCATGAAGCACGCAAAGAAGCTCATCGAGGTCGCCCTCCCGCTCGAGGCGAGCAACAAGGGCTGTCGCTGGTCCTGCCCGCCGTGCCGCGATCCACGATCCAGCGCCTGTTTCGCGAGCTTCGGGACGAGGGGAACATCCGGGTTTGGGGCCAGAGGAGGGTGGCGCGGTGGTTTCCGTGCTCGAAGCCGAGCGATGCGAAGCAAAGCTGAAGCAAAGGCGATCCCCGGGATGCACCTAACGTATTGTCAGGTCATAGGATCCATGAACGCGACTGTTTGCTTCTCCAATGCGCGGCGCGAAGCAAAGCAGGAGCTCGGCCCAGCGTGTAGAGAGAGGAAACGCCGTGGCCTTGGTTTCCGGAAGGATCGGCCGGACAGACCCAACCGGGTTGATATGGCGCGCGAAGAGCAACGAATCCTCCATAACTCCTGCGCCATAACCCAGCGAACCATTGATAAGATTGGACTTACATGAATCGATATGCCCCAATCCCGATCTCCAAGACGTCAAACCGCAAGCCCTTCCCTTCCCCTGAAAGGCGGCTGGCGTGATCAGGCCTCGCAAGAAGCTCACCGAGGTGGCCCTGCCGCTCGACGCGATCAACACGGCCGCGGCTCGGGAGAAGTCGATCCGCCAAGGGCTACCGCTCAACGCTCGGTCTGTGGAAGGGGCGGCGGCCGCTTGTGGGAGCGCGCGCCACCGTGAGGGAGACGGCGCCTTCTCGAGCTCGGGGTTCGAGCCGACCGACCGCGGGCTCGAGAAGCTGGAGGGCACACGCGTCAGGTTCAAGTTGGCCTCGGGTGGCTTCCGCCTCGACGAACGGGTCGAGCAAGGACTGCGTGCCGTTGGCCGAGGACGCCGACGGCGCGGCAAAACCCAATCCGACGCAATGAAAACGCAATTCCGACGCAATCTTCACGGCAAGTGCCTGGTGCCCAAGGACCTGCGTATCGCTCGTTGTCGGGTCAACCGGATAGGATCCGCCCCATGACACGCGGGAAGAGGCTCACCGAGGCCGCCCTGCTGTCCGAGGCGAACGAGGCCCTCACCAGACTCAACGAGCCCGAAGGATTTGACTTCATCCTCGCCCTGGTCGAGCTCCTCGACGGCGGGGGGCACCGCGTCAAGTACCTGCGCCGTCCCTTCCAGCGCGAGCCCGACTTCGGGGTGACCAGCGTGAACTACGACTTCGGGGAGCTGCTCGCGCGGGCAGGAGAACCATCATGAACCTCTTCGAAGACACCAACCCCCGCGCGCTCAAGGACCTCCTGGCCGAGATCCACAACCGGACGACGGCCCTGCCGGACTTCCAGCGTGACTTCGTCTGGGAGCCGGGCGCGACGCAGGAGCTCATCGTCTCGATCGCCAACAACTACCCTGCGGGGAGCATCCTGCGTGTGCGCGACGCCAAGCGAGTGTTCGCGGCCCGCGAGTTCGAGGGCGCGCCGCCGCTCGACGGCGCCAAGCACACATTCCTCGTGCTCGACGGCCAGCAGCGGCTGACCTCGCTCTACCAGGCCTTCTATGGTGTGGGCGAGCACCGTTACTACCTCAACCTCGGGAAGCTCATCGACGGAGCGGACTTCGAGGAGGCAATCTTCCACGTGCGCGCCGCCACCAAATGGGCCAAGGCTCGCGAGGACTTCGCGCTCCAGGCCAGGGATTTGCTGCTGCCGCTCTCGGTGCTGAAGGGCGGCGCCGGCGGCTTCCTGCAATGGCTCCTCCAGGTCACAAACCCGATGCCCACGCACGAGCGCACCCGGAGGCTCGACGCGCTGACCCGGCTCAACGAGCTCTGGATCAAGACTATCGACGACTACCACTTCCCGGTGGTGACGCTCTCGGATGAGACCGAGCCCGACGCGCTCTGCACGATCTTTGAGACCTTGAACCGCACCGGCGTCAAGCTCAGCGTCTTCGAGCTCTTAACCGCTCGTTTCTGGCAGCAGACCATCAACCTGCGTGCGCTGTGGGACAAGGCGCTGACCGATCATCCGGTGATCGCGGACTTCGAGGTCGATCCCTACTACGTCCTGCAAGGCATCTCGCTTGCGAGCCGGAAGGCGCCCTCGTGCAAGCGCGGCGACGTGCTGAACCTGGCCGCGTCCGACATCACCGACTGGTGGGACAAGGTCGTGCTCGGGCTCGCCACCGGGCTCGAAATCCTGCGCGACGACTGCAAAGTGATGCTGCCCAAGTGGCTGCCCTACCAGACAATGCTGCCGCCGCTCGCGGCGGTGCTGGCCCGGGCGGGCAGCCCGACGACCGCCGAGGCCGGCGGGCAGCGCGAGAAGCTCAAGCGCTGGTTCTGGTGCGCGGTCTTCGGCCAGGCCTACGAGAGCGCGCCGAACAGCAAGTCGGCGAAGGACGTAACCGGGATCTTGCCGTGGCTCGCCGGCGGGGATCCGCCTGAGACGGTCGCGTCGTTCCGCTTCGACCCGCGGGCACTGCGCGACGTGACGCCGCGCCAGCGTTCGATCTACCGTGGCGCGATCTGCCTGATCCTCGGCAGTGGCACGCGCGACTTCCACACCCAGGCGGTGATCACCGGCAAACTCATGGCCGAGGAGGGGATCGACGACCACCATGTCTTCCCGGCCGCGTATCTCGAGCGCCGCGGTGTCGTCCCGGCCCGCCTGCGCGACTGCGTCATCAACCGCACGCTCATCGACCGCACGACGAACCAGATGATCGGCGACCGTGCGCCGTCCGACTACCTGGCCGAGATCCGCAACACGCCCGACTTCCCCTTCGAGACGGTGCTGACCACGCACGGTCTGCCCGCGTGCGCCGACTCGCCGCTCCTACGCGACGAATACGAGGCGTTCTTGGTATGGCGGCAAGATCGGCTCTGGCAGGAGATCCAGCGCGTCACCGGTGCGACGGTGGCCGCGGATCTCGAAGCCGACGACAAGGACCTGGAGTGAAGACCAAGAGGAAGCTCATCGAGGTCGCGCTCCCACTGGAGGCCATCAACAAAGCCTCGGCGCGGGAGAAGTCGATCCGCCACGGCCACCCTTCGACGCTGCACCTCTGGTGGGCGCGCCGGCCGCTGGCGGCGGCGCGGGCGGTGATCTTCGCGCAGATGGTGGACGACCCGTTGCACAGCTATCCCGCTGCACGGAGGAGAGTACCGCGATGCTGACCAATCTCGTGATTCGCAACTTCAAGCTCTTCGACGAGGTCGAGATCGAGCTCGGCGAGCGGGTGGTTTTCGTCGGACCGAACAACTCCGGCAAGACCTCCGCTCTGCAGGCGCTCGCTCTGTGGGATTTCGGCGCCAAACGCTGGTTCGAGAAACGGGGATCGGGCGAGGTTCCCGAGAAGCGACCGGGGATCACCATCAACCGCCGTGACCTGATCGCCGTCCCGGTACCGGCGGCGAACCTCCTCTGGCGCGACCTGCACACCCAGCAGCCCAGGCAAGGCGGCGGAACCGACAAGGTCTACATGGAAATCGAGGTCGAGGGCGTCTCCGCCGGCAAGCCGTGGAGAAGCGCCCTCGAGCTCTACTACGCGAACGAGGAGTCGTTCTACTGCCGCTCGAAGAGTCGTCCCGAAGGGGGTCGGATGGAAGTGCCGGGCGAGGCGACCGAGTTACGGCTCGCCTACCTGCCGCCGATGTCAGGCCTCGCGGCCAGCGAAACGCGGCTGGACGAGGGCGCGATCAACGTGCGCCTCGGCGAAGGCCGGACCGCCGAGGTGCTGCGCAACCTGTGCTGGCAGGTTCTCCAGCGGGAGGACGGCAAGGCCATGTGGGACCGACTTGCAGCGCGGATGACAGCGCTCTTCGGTGTGCAGATCGAGGAGCCTGAGTACGTAAAGGAGCGCGGGGAAGTCGTGATGTCCTTCCGCACCGCTCGCGACGTCCGTCTCGACCTCTCCTCCTGTGGGCGCGGCCAGCAGCAGACGCTCCTCCTGTTGGCGCACATGTCGGCGAACCCGGGCGCCGTGCTGCTCCTCGACGAACCCGATGCCCATCTCGAGATCCTTCGGCAACGGCAGATCTACCAGGTGCTGACGGAGACGGCCGCGGAGACCAGGAGCCAGATCATCGCCGCGAGCCACTCCGAGGTGATCCTCAACGAAGCGGCGGACCGAGACACTGTCGTCGCCTTCATCGGCAAGCCGCACCGCATCGATGATCGCCGGAGTCAGGTGCTCAAGGCACTCAAGGAGATTGGCTTCGAACACTACGTCCAGGCAGAGGAGACGGGCTGGGTCCTGTACCTGGAAGGCTCGACCGACCTGGCCATCCTGCGCGCGTTCGCCAAGGAGCTCGAACATCCTGCCCGAACCGCCCTCGCGCGCCCCTTCGTGCATTACGTGGCCAACCAGCCGGCGCAGGCCCGCCACCACTTCCATGGATTGCGCGAGGCCAAGCCCAACCTCGTCGGGCTGGCGATCTACGACCGGCTGGACGCGGGGTTGCAGCCCGACCCGAACCTCGCTCAGGAGGAGATGTGGGGGCGCCGAGAGATCGAGAACTACTTGTGCCAGCGCTCGACCATCCTGGCGTTCGCCGAAGCGCAGGGCCGCGGGCAGTATGGCGACCTTTTTGCACCGGGGTGGCGAGCGACGATGGAAGAAGCGATCGCCGAGATCGCCGCGGCGCTCGCCGCCCTGGGTAAGCCCGATCCGTGGACCGGTGAGATCAAGGCCAGCGACGAGTTCCTCGATCCGCTCTTCAAGAAGTTTTACGAGAAGCTCAAGCTCCCGAACCTCATGTGCAAGACGGACTACCACACGCTCGCCCCGTTCGTGGCGGAGGGCGAGCTCGATCCCGAGGTGCGCGAGAAGCTCGATCGCATTGCCGAGGCGGTCCGACGCGCGAGCCCGCATGCAGGCGGAGGCGAGGCATGAGGAAGAAGCTCATCGAGGTCGCCCTGCCGCTCGACGCCATCAACAAGGCGTCGGTGCGGGAGAAGTCGATCCGGCACGGCCACCCTTCGACGCTGCACCTCTGGTGGG
>JACQVW010000115.1 GCA_016209535.1 Planctomycetota bacterium
TCGATGACCTCTTGGGCCGCATCGCAGATCCACTTCCGCTTCTCCTCGCTCAGGAGCTGCAGCTCCGCGTTGGTCACGGCCGCCGCATGTTTGATGATGCCATAGGCGCGAATGAACGGCCGGGTGAACCGGATCTGGCCGATTCCGAAGTTCTCCAAAGCGCGCTGGGTCTGCGCTCCCCAGTACCGGTCGGCAGGGACCTCCACGCCACCCATGGTATCGGTCTCGGTCCTGGTCCTCATCGTGCGCTCTGCGACCCCACCGCCCGTCCCTCGACCAATCGTCGCCTCCATCATCGAGGCAATCCGGAGAGCATTCAAGGCCGCGGGACAACATCCTACTCTTGCCAGGAGCCGCGGCGTCGCGAGCGTGGAGCCTGGCGATCCTCGGCTCCGTGGCGAATACCATCCTCGTGGACCATCCTCGTGGACTCGGCAGCCAGCAGCGCCAGGCTCATCCCATCATCATCCGCCCGCCCGAGACGAGGATGGTCTGACCCGTCATGAAGCTCGACTCGTCGCTCAGGAGGAAGCGCGCCACCGAAGCGATCTCCTCGGGCCGGCCGATGCGGCCCAAGGGCGTGGAGGCGATGATCTCCTGCCGGCGAGCTTCGGGGAGGATCCCCGCCATCTCCGTGTCGATCAGGCCCGGGGCGATGCAGTTCACGCGCACGCCGTAGGGCGCGAAGGCCTCCGCGCAGCAGCGCGTCAAGGCCGCGACCCCTGCCTTCGACGCCGAGTAGTGCATCTGGAGCTTGCGCGGCAGGAGCGCCGCGATGGAGGAGAGCGTCACGATCCTTCCGAAGCGCCGCCGGATCATCTCGTCTTTCACGGCGAAGACGGTCAAGAACGTCCCGTTCAAGTTCACCTCGATCGTCTCGCGCCAGCGCTCGTAGGTGAGCTCCGTGTGGTCCGCGAGGTTGCTGATCGCCCCGCAGTGGACCAGGAAGCTCACGGGCCCGAGCTCCTCGCGGGTCCTGCGGACGAGCTCCTGGACGTCGGACGGCTCCGCGACGTTGCAGCGGGCGGCGAGGGCGCGCCGGCCGGAGCGGCGGACCTCGGCGGCCGTGGCCTCGGCCTCCTCCCGGCGCGCGACGTAGCTCAAGGCGACGTCGGCCCCCTCCAGGGCCAGACGGAGGGCCACGGCCCTGCCGATGCCCCGCGAGCCTCCGGTGACGAGGGCGACGCGGTCGGTGAACGCTGCGGTCATGGGGGAGCCTCCTGCATCGGCGAGGCGTGGAAGTTGCTCGGGCGAAATCGAACCGTTCCACGCGACGATAGACCGCCGGCCTCGACGAGTCAATGGTCGTGAGCGTGGTCATCGGCGGGGTCGTCGCGGGGTCTCCGCCACCGCCGGCCCGGCCGCTTTTGTCTTGATCCCGGCGCGGCCCTTGCCGACCATGCCCGTCCTACGCGCCGCGCGCCGGCCCGCGTGCTCGAGGCTCGAGGCCCGGGGTCCGCGTCTCACGGCCTGGCGTTGCCGGGCGCGGCCGGGGAGGCCAGCTTGCACATCGACAAGGAGCTCCTTGCGATCCTGATCTTCGCGGTGACGTACGTCCTGATCAGCGGGCGGCGCCTCAAGGTCCTCCCCCTCAACCGGCCGGCGGCGGCGATCCTCGGCGCCGTCCTCATGGTCACGACCGGCGTCATGACGCGGGAGGAGGCCTACCGCGCCGTCGACTACGACACCATCGTGCTCCTCCTCGGCATGATGCTCATCTCCGCGTACCTCTACCTCGGGGGCTTCTTCGAGTGGGCCGCGGACTGGGTCCTCCGGGTATCGAGCACCCCCGCGCGCCTCCTCCTCTACCTGATCCTGACCTCGGGGATCCTCTCGGCGCTCCTCGTCAACGACACGGTCTGCCTCATGCTCACGCCGCTCGTGGTCGCCGTGATCGTCCGCGGCGGCCTGCCCCTCGTCCCCTACCTCCTGGCGCTCGCGATGAGCGCGAACGTGGGGAGCGTCGCGACCCTGGTCGGAAATCCGCAGAACATGATCGTCGGGAACATGTCCGGGATCCCGTTCCTCCGCTTCTCGGCGGCCCTCCTGCCCGCGGCCGCGCTCGGCCTCGCGATCACCTACGGGGTGCTGAGGATCGGCTTCCGGAGGGTCCTCGGGAGCGCGGCGATCCGGAGGAGCGAGGC
This sequence comes from Planctomycetota bacterium, assembly GCA_016209535.1. Taxonomy (GTDB): domain Bacteria; phylum Planctomycetota; class UBA8108; order UBA8108; family SXIK01; genus JACQVW01. Next base: position 2,145 of record JACQVW010000115.1, read on the forward strand.
GCCGGGGAGCCCCGTCGACCGGCGGCTCCTGCGACTCACCGCCGCCGTCCTCGCCCTGGTCTTCGCCGGGTTCCTCGCCGGCTTCAACCTCTCCTGGACAGCCCTGGGCGGCGCGGCCCTGATCATGGTGCTCGCCCGCCGCGACACGCACCAGGTCCTCAAGCACGTGGACTGGCACCTCCTGGTCTTCTTCGCGGCCCTCTTCGTCGTCGTCGAGGGGCTCAACGGCACGGGCCTGCCCGGGAGGATCTACGGCGTGGTGGGCAGGGTCTTCGGCGGGACCGCGGCGTCGCAGGCGTGGAACCTGTCGTGGTTCTCCGTCGCGGGCTCCAACGTGTTCTCGAACGTCCCCTTCGTCCTCGTCGCGGGGAAGTGGATCACTCCGCAGAACTTCGCAGAGCCGGAGCTCGCCTGGAAGGTCCTGGCCCTGGCGACGACCTTCGCGGGGAACCTGACGATCCTCGGCTCGGTGGCGAACATCATCGTCGTGGAGTCTGCCCGGGGCCACGTCGAGGTCGGGTTCTGGGACTACGCGCGGTACGGGATCCCGGTCACGGCCCTCACCGTCGTGGCGGGGGTCGGGGTGCTCGTCCTCGTGGGTTGAGCCCCTACTTCCCCTCCGGCGCCGGGAACGTCGCCGCGGCCTGGCCCGAGGTGCCGTCCCAGACGTGGAGGGTGCTCGAGAAGCCGCCGGCGGCCACGAGGCGGCCGTCGGGGGTGGCGGCGACGGAGTACACGTAGTCCGCCGCGCCGCCGAAGGCGCGGGCCTGGTTCCCGTTGTTCGTGTCGTGGAGGCGCACGCTCGCGTCGCCGCTCGAGGCCACCGCGAGCGGCGTGAACTTCACAAACTCCACCGCCGTCACCTGCTTCCCGAAGCCGCCGATCGTGCGGATCTGCTCGCCCGTCTCGAGGCTCCAGACCTTCACCACGCTGTCGGCGCCGGCGCTCGCGACCACCTTGCCGTCGGACCGCCAGCTCACGCCCAGCACGTGGTGCGTGTGCCCCTCGAAGGAGTGGACGAGCTTCCCCGTCGCGACCTCGAAGACGCGCACGAACTTGTCCGCGCCGGCGGAGGCGAGGAGCTTGCCGTCCGGCGAGATCTCGACCGAGAAGACGACGTCGGAGTGGGCGTTCGGGACCTCGCGGACGAGGCTCCCGTCCTCGACCTTCCAGAGCTTGAGCTGGCCCGAGCGGCTCGGCTCGCCGCTCCCTGTCGCGAGGAGCTCGGCGGCGGGGCTGAAGTCGAGGGCGGTCACGCGGTCCGCGAAGGCCTCGATGCCGTCGGGGGAGCCGATCGTGCGCTCGAGGGTCCAGTCGGCCTGGGCCTTCCAGAGGACGGCGCTCCCGTCCGCCGACGCCGAGGCGAAGCCCGCGCCGGGCACGTGGACGAGGGCCGCCACCGGGCTCGCGCTCCCGCCGAAGGTCTCGACGAGGGCGCCGGTCTTCGCGTTGTAGACGTGGAGCGCCGGCCCTTCGCCCGCGACGGCGGCGAGGAGGCCGTCCGCCGAGAAGGCGACGGCACGGGCGGCGTGCTCCCGCTCCGCCGACGCCTTCTGGGCCGCCTCGAAGGCCGCCTGGGCGGCCTTCGAGGCCCCCTCGGCGCCCTCGAAGGCCGCCTTGGCCCTCGCGACGCCGCCCTGCGCGTCCTTGGAGGCCTCCTCGGCGGCCTTCAGGTCGTCATCGGCCTTCACCTTCGCCGCCTCGGCCTCCTTCGCGGCCTTCTCCTTGTCGGCGGGCGACTTCGCGGCGGCCTCGGGCTTGGCCGCGGCCGCCGCCTGGTCCGCGACGAGCTTCTCGAGGGCCGATTTCAGGTCCGATGCCTTCTTCCCGGCCTCGCCGGCGCGCTTCTCCGCCTCGGCCAGGGCGTTCTTCGCCCCGCCGGCGATGCCCGCGAGGTAGGCGGACTCGCGCGAGCGGAGGTCGGCGGCATGCCGCGCCGCGGGGTCGCCCTTGAGCTCGGCGATCTGCTGGTTCGACTCGGCGTTCCAGAGCCGCGCAGCCTTGTCGGCGCCCGCCGAGGCGAAGGCCTTGGCATCGGGCCGCGCCGCGACGGCGAGGACGGGGCCCCCGTGGCTCACCTGCTTGACCTCCTTCGCGGCGGCGAGGTCCCACCAGCGCACGGTGCCGTCCTCGCTCCCCGAGACGACGAGAGGCGCCTGGCCCGGCACGGCCTCGAGGCACGTCACGGGCTTCGCGTGGCCCGTGAGGACCGCGGCCGGGGCGGGCGGCGCGGGTGAGGCGCCGTCCTTGGGCAGGGGCCATGCGCGGACGGCGCCGTCGGCACAGCCCGCCGCGACCTGGCCGTTCGCGGCCAGGGCGAGCGAGTGGACCGGCCCGCCGGCCGCGAGGCGCCCGAGAGGGAAGCCGTCGGCGGCGCTCCAGGCCGCGACGGAGCCGTCGAGGGACCCCGATACGAGGATGGCGCCGTCGGCGGAGAGCTCGAGGCCCGTCACCGCGCCGGCGTGGGCCGCGAGGGGGCGGGCCGCCTTGCCGTCGGCGACGGTCCAGACGACGACGCGGCCGTCGGCCGTGCCGCCCGCGAGGCGCGCCCCGTCGCCGGAGGCGGCGAGGGCCGTGAGCGGAGCGCCGATCCCGGGGAGCGCGAGCCTCTTCGGGCTCGCCTCGCGCCGCCAGACCTTCACCGTGCGGAAGCCCCCCGACGCGAGGACGTCCCCTCCGGGCGCGAAGGCCAGGGACTGGACGCCGTCCACGTCCGCCACCCCCGGCTCCACGTAGAGCCCGCTCTGGAGGAGCGCCGGGTCCGTGAGGCGCGTCGAGAGCGTCCCGGCCGCGAGGTTGTAGAGGAAGACCTGGTTCGCGCGGCTCGCGGCGGCGAGGCGGCCGTTGGTGGTCACCGCCACGGCGTAGATCGGGTTCACCCCCGGCGGCAGCGGGTGCCAGCGGATCGCCGCGGCCGCCGCCCCCGACCCACACTTCGCGCCCTGGTCGATCCAGAGGCGGAGGAGCCCCAGCTCCTCCGAGGTCAGCGCGTGGGCGCCGACCTTGTTGTTCCTGGGCGGCATGAAGGGCTTCTCCACGCGCGATGCCACCTTCACGATGAGGCTCTCCGCGCCCTTCCCCGGCACCGCCGCGGGGCCGCTCTTCCCGCCCTCGAGGATCGCCTCGGGAGTCTCGAGGACCAGGTCCGCCTTGTGCTCGGTCTTCGAGTGGCAGGCGATGCACTTCACGCGGAGGTAGGGCAGGATCTCCTTGTGGAAGTCGACGGGCTCCGGGCGCCGGACCTCGGCGATGGTGATCGGGGCCGAGTCCGCGGGCGACTCGGCGGCCGACTCGGCCGGGGCCTGCTCCTGCGCCAGGACGGACGCGAAGGCCACGAGGACGGAGACGCTTGTCATGGTTTCTCCACGGTCAAGGGAAAGGTGGTCGTCGCCTGCAAGTTGGCGTTGTTGAGCTTCGCGGTGGCCGTGAGGGTCACCGCGTGAGTCCCGAGCGTGGCTCCGGCGGCCGCCTCGATCACGAGGGGCACCGACGTCTGGCCTTGGGGGATCGTCACGGCCGGCGCGTTCAAGCCCGAGACGCCGCCGGGGAACGCCGCCGCGACCTGCACGGCCTCGGCGTAGCCGTAGAGGCGCGCGATCGTGACGGCGACCTCGAGCTTGGCGCCCTGCTTCAGGGGCCCCGCGGGCGCGGCCGCCGAGAGCGTGATGGGCGCGGGCGTGATCTTCAAGGTCACCGGGGTCGAGCCGGCGCCGGCGTTCAGGTTCTGGGGCTTCGCGGCGTTCGCCGCGTCGGTCGAGAGCTTCGCCGCGGCCGCCTGAGCCTCCGTTGCGGCCTTGGCGCGCCCGTCGGCCTCCTGGAACGCCTTGTCGGCGGCGGCCTTGATGCCGTCCACGATCCGCTTCACCTCGTCGGCGGCGGCCTTCACCTCGTCCGCCACGGGCTTCACCTCGGCCGCGGCCTTCGCCTGGGCGTCGGCGGCCTTCTTCGCGGCCTGGGCCGCCTGCTCGGCGGCCTTGTCGGCCTCGGCCTTCGCGTCGCCGGCGGGCTTCGCCTTCGTCTGGAGATCGGCGAGGAGCTTGTCGATCTCCGCCTTCCGCTCGGCGGCGCGGGCGGCGGCCTCGGGGTTCCGGCTGTAGGGGACCTGCGACGTGGCCTGCAGGTAGAAGGTGAACGTCCCGAGCGGCGCGCCCTCCTGGATCGCGAGCTCGAAGGACCCCTCGGCGGTGTTGCCGTCGAGCGCGAGCGGCTTCGGCTGCGTACCCGGCGGGGCTCCGATCGCGGCGAGGGCCACGGGGCCCTTGAAGTCGCCCCGGCGTGTGACCTTGACCGGGACCTTGAGCGCCCCCGCCTTGCACATCTCGACCGCAGCGCCCCCCGCCGCCTCGACGACGTACGGCGCGGACTCGACGCCGCTGACGGCGAGGACGACCTCGCGCGCGACCCTCGAGCGCGGCCCGAACTGGTTGTCGGCGCCGGGCCAGACCATGCTCGCGGGCCGAGCCGCGCGCGTCACGTCGGCCCCGCCGATGGACGCCGTGCCCGCGATCCGCACGGCGCCGACCCAGGCCGGCGCGTCGTCGGCGGCCGAGAGCACGAGCGTCGCCGAGCTCAGCCCCGCGCCGATCACGGCGCCCGCGCAGGTCACGCCCTTCGGCAGCCCCTCGATCGACACGCGGACCTCGCCGGAGAAGCCGTCGCGGCGCAGGGCGAGGACGTCGATGAGCTCCGTGCCGCCGCGGCGCAGGAAGGGGTTCCAGACCTGCGGCGGGTTCTGGTTCGGGTCCGCGTTCGCGCCCTGGAAGCGCGGGATCGCGACCAGGCGGAGGTCGGGAGCCTCGCGGCGGATCGAGATCCTGTAGACGTTCCGCGGGTCCGCGGCCGTCGTCGAGTAGAGGTCGCGCACCTGGATGCGGCAGGCGCCGTCCGAGGGAGCCACGTAGCGCTGGGCCGGGTCATCGGTGCCGGTGTCGAAGGCGGCCCCGCCGGCGTTCGCCCCCAGGTCGTCCGAGGCGTGGAGGTCCTGCGCGGATTCCTCGCCCTTCTCGTTCTTCGTCACGTGCTGGACGAGGAGGAAGGGATCCACGGGCTCGCCGAGGCGGTGCGCGAAGACCTCGATCCAGAAGACGTCGCCCTTCTTCGCTTCGAACCGCAGCCAGTCCTGGTCCGCCTTCGGGTAGAACTGCCCGGCCACCTCGCAAGGCGCCTGGACGACCTGCGCCTGGGCCGGCTCGCTGTTCGGCTCCGCCTCGAGCACGACCGGCGCCGTGGCGATGCCGAGCCCCACGGGCTCGGGGATCCCGGGGTGCCTGTAGGCGAAGCCGTCGAGCCCGCTCTCGGGCGGCTCGACGAGAACGGCCGCGGCGAGGGACGACGCCGGCGGGTCTCCGGGGAAATCGACCTCCACGGGAAGCGCCACCAGCGGCTTCCCGCCGATCTCGACCCCCGCGGCGGGCTGCCCGCCGGGCAGGTTGCGGCCGTAGAGGGTGAGCTTGGTCTTCGCGCCGGGCGCTCCGGCCGGCGGCAGCACGTAGTCGACGTGCGGCCCTGCCGTGAAGATCAGCCGGTAGAAGTGCTCCCCCGAGCCCGCAAAGGTGACGTCGTGGACCTTGACCACGTACTCCGCGTCGGCCGGCGCCGTGAAGTCGAGGAGCGGATCGCGCCGCACGTCGTCGCGGCTCCGGGCGACCTCGCCGCCCGCGGCGTCGAGGAGGACCAACGTCGCGTCGAGCCGCGAGTCGATCCGGTGCGCGAGGCACTCGACGAGGACGCGCTGGCCCGCCTTGACGGGGAGCTTGAAGCAGTCCACGTCGGCGCCACCGCCGATCGCGCCGTTCAGGACGGCCTCGAGGCGCGCGGCGCTGGCCTGGGCCGGCGCGTTGTTGGGCTCCGTCTCGTTGAGCTCGTCGAGGTGCCCCACGGCGAAGGCCCGCGGGTTCGAGACGCCGAAGCGGCTCGCGGCGCGGACGTCGCAGAGCCCCACGGGAGCGTCGGCGGCGATGGTGACGACGAAGCGGCCCGGTACGGGCTGCGGGCCTCTCCCGAGGATCGCATCGATCGGGCTCGGCTCCGCCGTCTTCGCGACGGCCGTGACGCCGGGCTGCGAGAAGAAGAGGGCGCTCGCCTCGTCGAGGTCGGGGCCCGAGATCGTGACCTCGAAGCTCGTGCCGGCCTTCCCGCCCGGGGGCGAGACCACGAAGAGCCGCGCCGCGGGGAGCTGGGCCTGAACCTGTGCCGCGGCCGCCACGGCGCCAAGCGCCACCAGGACTCTCGTGGATCGTGACAAAGGACCTCCCTGGCCCTCGTGGGGCCTGCCTCTTGCGCGCATGCTCTCAGCCCACGACCGCGGTGGGCGTCCCCGTCCCGTGCCGGCCGCGGAAAAACCCGCCCCGCTTAGACCCTTAATGGTTGAACAAGAACTCTTTCGTGTTGACGAGGGCCCAGAGGATGTCCTCGTAGGCCGCTTTCTTCTCGGGGACCTTCTTCAAGTGGCCCGTCGCGACGGCGAGGTCCTCCGCCGCGGGCTCGCGGCTGAAGAGCTCGAGGTAGAGCTCTCGGACCTTGTCCTCCTCGGGCCTCGCCGCGTCCTGCGCGAGGCGCGCGGCGCGCCCGTTCCCGTTCGAGAGCTTGCCCTGGATCTCCGAGGAGTTGAGCAGGTACAGGCTCTGGGCGAGGCTCGCCTCCTGCGAGCGCTCGCACTCGCAGGCGCTCTCGCCCTGGGGCTTGCCGAAGACGGTCAGCATGTAGCTCTGGACGTTCGTGTCGGGGAGCTGGATCGCCCGGGTGCCCTCGGGCAGGCCCCCGAACCCGGTCGGCGTGCCCGTGGCGTGCACGAGGGCGTCGTGCAGGACCTCCGCCGGCAGGCGCTTCGGATAGAAGCGCGAGAAGTTCTGCTTGTCGCGCCCGTTGTGCTCGTTGGGCTCCGCCGAGAGCTGGTAGACCGACGAGCGGCAGATCTCGCGGATGAGGCCCTTCAGGTTGAACCCGCTCTTGACGAAGTGGTCCGCGAGCGCATCGAGCAGTTCGGGGTTCGAGGGGGGGTTCGTGACTCGCATGTCGTCCTCGGGCTCCACGAGGCCCCTCGAGAAGAAGTGCTTCCAGTAGCGGTTGGCGACGCTCTTCGCGAAGAAGGGGTTCTTCGGATCGGCGAGCCAGTCGGCCAGCGCGAGCCTCGGGTCCTGGTCGGGCGGCACCGCAAGGGGTGCGCTCCCGAGGCCCGTGGGCTTCAGGGTCTGGCCGTTCTTCGGGTTCCGCGCCTCGGCGGCGCCGCGCTCGTGGAACACTCGCTGCTCATCGGCGCGGTTCCCCGGCGCGTTCTTCCGCTTCACCCGCGAGAAGAACGCCGCGTAGCCGTAGTAGTCGTCCTGGCTCCAGCGCTCGAACGGATGGTGGTGGCACCTCGCGCACTGGATCCTGAGGCCCAGGAAGAGCTGCGCCGTGTCCTCGACCTGCTGCTCGACCGTCTTCACCGAGCGGTACCACGCGACGGGCGGGTTTTGCCCCATCTCGCCCGAGGCGGCGATGATCTCGCGCACGAACTGGTCGTAGGGCTTGTTCTGGTGGAGGCTCTCGCGGATCCAGTCGTGGAAGGCGTAGGTGCCGCGGGTGTAGTTCCCGTTCAGCTTCTTGTTCCGGAGGATCGCGCCCCACTTGTTGGCGAAGGTGTCGGCGTGGTCGGTGCTCGCGAGGAGCCGGTCCACGAGCTTCTCGCGCTTCGCGGGGTCCACGTCCTCGGCGAACGCCTTCGCCTCGGCCCCCGCCGGGAGGCGCCCGGCGATGTCGATCGTCGCGCGGCGCAGGTAGGTCGCGTCGTCGCAGGGGGCCGACGGCGGGATCCCGAGGAGCTGGAGCTTCTTGAAGACGAGCTCGTCGATGAAGCTCCGCGCCGGCGGGAGGCTCTCGACCTTCGCGCCCAGGGGGATGCTCGCGCGGAAGACTCCCACCTGGCCCTGGAACCGGACCATCACGGCCACCTCGCCGGCGAGGTCATGGGTCTTCACGAGCCCCGTGGCACCGGCCTCGGCCATCTCCCGGTCGTTGGCCTCGTACTGGGCCATCCGGGTCACGTCCTCGATGGAGCCGTCGGTGTAGCGGGCGAAGACCGAGATCTGCTGCTCGCCCTCGCGGCCCATGACCCTCATCTCGGGCACCACCTCGATCGACGCCACCTTGGGCTCCTTTCCGGTCCCATAGGGCATCCCTTGCAGCATCCACCGGCTCAAGAGGCGGTGCTCGTAGGAGCCCGGCTCGAAGCGCAGGCCTCCCCCGTGGGGCACGACGTTCATGGCCTTCTGGAGGAGGAGGCTCTGCTCGGGGGCGGCCGCGCTGATCCGGCGGCCGCGGCCCTCCTTGACGAGATACTCGTGGTCCTCCTCGGGGTAGAAGCCGAGGAGGCTGAGCTTGAATCCGTTCTGGCCGCTCGACTTCCCGTGGCAGCCGCCGGCGTTGCACCCGTGCTTGGTGAAGATGGGCACGACCTGGTTCGGGAAGCTCACGGGCAGCGGCGCCGAGAAGCTCTCCACCGAGAGCTCGACCTCGCCTGCGAGTCCGTCCGGCGTCTTCGCGAGCACCTTCGCCTTGCCGTCGGCGAGGGGGGTCACGAGGCCCGACGGATCCACGTGGACCACGCCGGCCGGCGCCGCCTCGAAGGAGACCTTGCGGGTGACGTCCTGGGGCTGCCCCGTCCCGTCACGCGCCGTGACGACGAGCTGGCGCCTCGCGTCCGAGCCCTTGAGCTGCGTGTAGCCCGGGCCAGCGGCGTTCTCGATGCTGAGGGCAGGCGCGGCGGCGGCCGCAGGCTCGAGGCCGCGGGCCGGGCCGGAGGCGAGGAAGCTCGCGAGGAAGATCCAGGCGGTGGACAGCGTGAGGGTCAGGCGGCTGCGGATGGCCATCGTTTTGAGTCCTTCCTAGACGAGCTCGGGCATGGGCCGGTACTGGTGGTCGACGAGGTACTGGGGCCGGCCCGAGAAGTCGCGGACCGTCACCTGGCTCACGTCGATCCCCAGGTTGTGGTACAAGGTGGCGAAGACCTCCTGGAAGTGGACCGGGCGGTCCTTCGCCTCGGCGGCGTGGCGGTCCGTGGAGCCGATCACCTGGCCCGTCCTCATGCCGCCGCAGGCGAGGAGGGCACAGGAGACCTTGGGCCAGTGGTCGCGGCCGGCGTCCTTGTTGACCTGCGGCGTGCGGCCGAACTCGCCCCAGACCACGACCGACACGTCTCGGTCCATCCCCTTCTGGTGCAGGTCCTCGACGAGGGCCGTGACGGCCTGGTCGAGGAGCGGCATGTCCTCGCTTCCCTGCTTGAAGTTCGAGCCGTGCCAGTCCCATCGGCTGAAGGCCAGGGTGACGCAGCGGACGCCCGCCTCGACGAGCCTCCGGGCGACGAGGAACTGCGTGAGCGTCCTCGGGCCGCCGTCGTCGCGGAGCTGGTTGACCCCGGAGCCGTAGCGCTCTCGGACCCTGGGGTCCTCCCGCTCGACGTCCAGCGCCTCGGCGAGCTTGCTCGAGGTCAGGACGCCGTAGGCCTGCTCGTGGAAGGCGTCGAGCCCGCCCATGAGGCCGCTCGAGTCCACGTCCCGGCGGAAGCGGTCGAAGCTCGCGAGCAGCGCACGCCGGTCGTGGAGGCGCTCGAGGGTGATCCCGTTCAAGACCATGTCGGCCTTCCCGTCGGCCATGGGCTTGAAGGGCGCGTGGGCCACGCCCAGGAAGCCGGGCTGGCCCGGGTCGGCCCAGGGGGTATGGCCCATGGGGGGCGAGAGCCCGACGAAGGGGGGCACGGCTTGCTGGACGGGGCCGTGAAGCTTCGAGAGGACCGAGCCCAGGGAGGGCCACCCGCCGGGCGGCATGCCGCGCTTCGTCCGGCCGGAGAAGCACTGGAACGAGAAGTGGTCCCCGTCGGCCCCCACGATCGACCGGATTGGCACGAACCGGTCCATCCTGGCGGCGATGCGGGGGAAGTGCTCGCAGATCTCGATCCCCGGGACGCTCGTCTTGATCGGCTTGAACTCCCCCCGGATCTCGGCGGGGGCGTCCGGCTTCAGGTCGAACATGTCCTGGTGGGGGGGGCCGCCGGGCAGGAAGACCATGATGATGGCCTTGTGGCGGTTCGCCCCGCTCCGGACGCCGGAGGCCGCCTCCGCCCGGAGGATCTCGGGGAGGGAGAGGCCGCCGAGGGCCAGGCCGCCGATCTTCAGGAAGGTCCGCCGCGGGAGCCCGTCGCAGAACCGGGTCTCAGGTCCAAGGATCGTGAGCATTCGAGACCTCCGTCACAGTCCGTCACAGGTTGACTTGCGCGCCCGGCCGAAGGCCCGGCCTGAGCGGCTTCAGTCTAAATGCTGGACGGGGGCCTTGTTAAGCGGTTTTTCTCCGAATTCTTTTATCGGCCCTCCCCCGGACGGGTCCTCCCCAATGTGACCGAGGTCGCGCGGATCGGCTTGCCGTCGCTGGCGAGACGACGCCCCCAGTGGATGTCGTCCTTACGGACTGCACGGACTGCACGGACTGCATGGACTGCATGGACTGCATGGACTGCATGGACTGCATGGAGGCCTCGGTGGCCCGGGAGCCCTACCCGCGCCCGACGCGGACGCTTTTCCTGTCGAAGACCGCGGCCAGCTCGACGACGGGCGCGGCGCCGGCGGCGCGCAGCTCGGCGACGTACTTCTTGCTGCGGACCTGCTCGAGCGCTGCGGCGAGGGCCCCTTCCACGGTCTCGGAAGGCTTGAGCACCTTGAGCTCGAGCGCGACGCCGGGCTCGCCGGCCTTCCGCGGGGTGATGAGGACGTCGCAGCGCCCGAGGCCGCTTTCCCGGTTCGACCGCACCTGGTGCGTGGATTCGAGGGCGACGAGGAGGCCAGCGACGAACGCCTGGTAGACGACCTCGCTGGCGCGGCCCGCCGTGTCGTGATAGGAGAGCGTCCGCTCGAGCACCGTGCCCAGGTGCTCCTCGACGGCCTCGGCGTCGCCCGCAAGGAGGGCGCGGCAAAAGGCCTTGAGA
>JACQVW010000132.1 GCA_016209535.1 Planctomycetota bacterium
AAGGTCTCCTGGACGACGTCATCGAGTCCAACGACCCATCGCACCTTGGGCCCCATGCGGCCCCGCAAGTCGCGGGCCTTGGTCTCCGTCTTGCAGCCATGCGCCGTTCCGCCGAGAATGTCAAAGCTGTCAAGCAGGATTGGCCCATGAGGGAGGATCGCCACGTTCCCTGAATACCCAGCAACACTTGCCCGCCAACCGTGCCGAACCCCCTGGCGGAGCCTTCCCGATGTCGTCATCCATGCTGACGAGTCAGTCCTCAAGAAGCACCCCGCGTATCCGGCGGCGAAGAAAGGCGACTCTGAGGCGGCTGAACGCCTGGTGCTGGCCGTTGCCACCATCGGTGCGCTCGACAGGATCAGCGCGCTCCTCGGGTCGACCAAGCCCACGCTGGTGGCTGTCCACGCGCTCGAGACCGAGGGCATGAACGCGATCCCCAGAGTCTTTGCCAGGATTCTTGCTCAAACCCTTGACTTGCCCACCGACCGGCAAGTTGTCCAGATCAACCGCGTCGTTCACACGGGCGCTGATGGCTACAGCAGGCTCGCCTTCCCTGCCTTGTTCGACGGCGAAGCGAGGCCGGGCCAGTACTTCCTTGTGGATGATTTCGTCGCTCAGGGTGGTACGCTTGCGAACCTGAAAGGCTTTCTCGAGCAGCGAGGCGGAGCCGTCGTTGGGGCAACAGCCCTGGGCGGAAAAGCCTACTCGGCAAGGCTGCGCCTTGACGATCAAACCCTGAAGGAGCTGAGAGGAAAACATGGACCAGAGCTTGAAACGTGGTGGCATGCTGCCTTCGGCTATGGCTTTGATCGACTCACTGAATCAGAAGCCAGATACCTCATCCGAGCCGATGATGCTCACGCCATATCAACTAGAATTGTTGCGGCGAGCCGGAGTAGAAATCGATGAATGGCTCGACCAGTCGCCGAACCTGAAGGCATTCCTCAGGAGGATCGGACGCGCGCCGGATGCCGCTCCAGGCGGGGCGCACCCGAGCCCCGGGCCGAGCCAGGGATCGGAGTAGCGCCGAGCGCTTGTTCCGGGTTGCCCGCCAGCCTGGCGGCTCATCTCGTGCCTTCGTTGCGGGCCGATGCTCAGGCGGGAGGCGGCGCTGGGCCTGTCCGCGTTGGCTTGCTCAAAAAGCGCAGCGCGCACAGCATCGTTCCCATGCATGCATGGAACTATTGCGGACAGCCCCGCGTCGGGGTCGCGCAGCCGAGCTCGTCGGCCGTCGGATCCACCCCGCAGGTGATGGGCCCGGGCGCGGGCGGCGCGACGGCGCCGAGGAAGAGGTAGCCAAGGACGCGCACCGCATCCGAGATGTCGAGCTCGCCCGCGTCGTCGGCGCCCGCGGCGTCGAGGCACGGCGGCTCCGGGTCGCCGAGGAAGAGGTGGCCGAGGACGCGGATGGCATCGGAGATGTCGAGCGCCGCCTCGCCGCGCACGGCGCCGCGGCGGAACTGGGGCTGAGAGCTGCCGACCCCGCGGCCGAAGATCACGTAGGCGGTGCCGGTGAGGAAGGGGTAACGCGCGCCGTCGGAGTCGCCGGCGATGACGAGGTCCAGGAACCCGTCGCCGTTGACGTCTCCGGCGCCCGCGACGGTCTTGATGTCGCCAGCGCCCCAGCGCGCTATGGATGAGGGCTGATGTTGCCCGCTTCCCCGGATGGCGAAGCCAAGCTGCTCCGCCTGGACTGCGGCGAGATCGACCGGCGCGCCATCGGCCTTGCCAAGAACCACATGGGCCTCGCGGGCGCCGGGCGAGGCGATGATGATGTCCGCCAGGCCGTCGCCATTGATGTCGTCCGCGCCAGCGACGCTCGCGCCCGAGTCAGCCCACTCGCTCCCCCGGATGGCGAAGCCGCCGCGGCCCGCCCGCATCTCGCAGGTCTCGACGGCTCCGCCGTCGGCCTTGCCGAAGACGACGTAGCTTTCACCGGCGCGGTACCGCCCCTCGGGGTCCGCATAGGGCGATCCGATCACGACGTCCTCGAGCCCATCGCCGTTGACGTCGCCGGCTCCCGCCACGCTCAACCCAAACCAGTCGTCCGCCCCGCATCGCCGGATCGCGAAGCCGCCGCGACCCGCCTGGACCGCGGAGATCGCGACGGCTTCACCACTGGCTTTGCCGAAGACAACGTAGGTCTCAGCGGCGCTGAGCGGCGCGCCGATGAGGATGTCAGCGAGGCCATCGCCGCTCACATCGCCAGCGCCCGCGACATGGGACCCGACATACATCCATGCCCCCGTGCCTCGAATCCTGAAGCCGCCCCGGCCCGCCTCGACATCGCGGAGCAGGACCGGCCGGCTGTCCTCCTTGCCGAAAACGACCCAGCAGCTTCCGGCCTGGACCGCCGATTCGCTCACCAGGAGGTCCGCAAGGCCATCGCCGTTCACGTCCCCGGCGCCGGCGACGGAAGAGCCCAGGCCGAGGTACTGCCATCCCTCCAGGCCTTGAATGCTGAAGCCGCCTCTCTTCGCCCGGATCTCGGCGAGATCGACCGGGTCGCCGTCGGCCTTGCCGAAGACGACGTAGCTCTCGCGGGCGCTGGGTACGCCGACGAGGAGGTCCGTGAGGCCGTCGCCGTTCACGTCGCCAGCGCCCGAGACGCCGTAGCCCGAGAAAGCATCCGCCGCGATCCCCCGGATCGCGAAGCCGCCGCGGCCCGCGGCGACGTCCGGGAGCTCGACCGTCTCGGTTTGCGTCTTGCCAAAGACCACGTAGCTTGCACCAGCCAGGTACCTGCCTGCGGGATCGGCGAACGGGGCTCCGATGAGGAGGTCGTTGAGACCGTCGCCGTCCAAGTCGCCCGCCAGCGAGACGCCAAAGCCCGAGGCGTCCCCCATCCGCTCTCCGCGGATGACGAACCCCCCCTTGCCCGCGGCGACATCCGAGAGCTCGACCGCCTCGGCGGCGGCCTTGCCGAAGACGACGTAGGTGGCCCCTGCATCAACATTAAAGGGGTTGCCAAACGGGTCTCCGAGGAGGAGATCCGCGAGGCCATCGCCATTCAGGTCGCCAGCGCTCGAGACGTTTGCGGCACGCCATGAGTTTCCGCTGTCGAAGCGTGGGCGCTCCGGGCGGATCTCGAAGCCCCCTCTCCCGGCGGCGACTTCCTCGAGATCGATGGGGGCGCCGGCCACGCGGCCGAAGACCACGAACGTGGGACCAAGGGAGCAGCGGTTGTAATCGCAATAGCGCCCGCCGCCGATCGCGTCCGGAATCCCATCGCCATTGACGTCCCCGGCGTTGGCGAGGACCGAGCCGGTGCCTGAGGGCAGCCTCCCCTCCCCACGCACCGCAAATCCGCCCTTTCCCGCCGCGACGTCGGCGAGGTCGATCGCGGGGTACTCGATTTCCTTCGCCGCGGCGGGAGTGCCCCCGGCGAGCGCCGCCGCCACCGCGCCCGCCAGCGCCGCTGAGCGAAGGAGCCCGGCGAGGCGCACCCCCGGCGCGCGGCGCACGTAGTCCCCGAGCCGGCGGCGGAGCGCGCTGCGGGCGATGCCGCGGGCTACCCTCCGCGCCTCTCCGCGCAGGAGATCCCAGAGCCTCCGCCGCGCCGCCGCCACGAGCGAGCGGCGGAAGGGGAGGGGCGAATTCGCCGTCATCGTCCAGTTCGTGTCACGCATCGATCGGTCCTTTCCGTCTTGTTTCGTTGTTTCCTGTCTCCTCTCGGGGGAACGAGAGGTAGCGCCGGATCTCATCCGTCTGAAACCCCACCGCCATCGGCCGCGTGACCCCCGGCAGCACCGCCACGTCGTAAAGCTCCCGCACCACTCCGCCGAGGCGCACCCAGTGCGGCATGGAGACGTCCCGCAGGTCGACGACGAGCAGGCCAGCGCGCGCCTCCGCGTCGTGGGCTCGCAGGCTCTCCTCGAGCTCGAGGTCCTGGAAGGTTCGGTTCTCGCGCCGGTCGGAGAGGCCGATCAGCGCGAAGCTGCCCGAGAACGCCAGCCCTCGCGCGAAGCCGGGGCAAAAGACGAGGCGTTCGAAGCTGCGCTTCTCGAGGTCGACGCGGCCGAAGAAACCGCTTCCCGAGTCGATGAGCCAAAGGTGGCCCTGGTGCCACCGCGGCGAGTGGGGCATCGAGAGGCCCTCGCAGACAACCTCGTTCGACTCAACGTCGACGACCACGCCGCCGGCGCGGCGCTTGTCGCGCCAGCCATCGGTGACGTCCGAGCGGCTCACCGCCGTAACGTAGCGGAGCTTCCCGTCGCGGAGCGTCAGGCCGTTCAAGTGGCAACGGTCCTCGGGCGCGAGCTTCGAGATCCAGGGCGGCTGCCAGACCGGCCGGAAGCTGTGATGCGGGTCGAACGTCGCGACGCAGTTGAAGAGCGTGTTCGAGAAGAGCACGCGGCCCTGGGCATCGACCGCAATGTCGTGCACGTCGAGCTCGCCCGTGACGTGCGACTCCCGCGGCGTGTAGACAGCGTCGTAGCCGTTGAAGCTCTCCCCCGGCACAAGCATGTCCTCGAAGCGCCAGACCTGGTAGAGCGTGCTCAGGTAGAGCGAGCTGGCCGCCCGAACGCAGCGCGAGGAGGTCCCCGAGAACCTCCAACTGCCCCAGCTCCTGGATGCGCGTGAGATCGCGGATGTCCTCCCGTAGAAGCTGCTGCCGCCGCAGGCTCCTCCACCGCGTGGTGAAGCGGGATTCCCGGCGGAGGAAGGGCTCCGGAAACCCGCCGTGCTGCCAGAGCGCCGAGAGCTCCTCCTTCGCCTCGATCGAGTACCGCTTCGCGGGGACCAGCGTCACGGTCCTCAACAACCTCATGACCCATGCCCTGCGGGCGAGGGACGGGGCCGCGGCGGTCCTCGGGGGC
>JACQVW010000133.1 GCA_016209535.1 Planctomycetota bacterium
GCGAGGCGCCTGGCGGCGGGAGCGCCGCTCGAGGACCTCCGCGACCTCCGCGGCGTGGCGTACGCCCTCGGCGCGAGCGAGGAGCCGCCCTCGGGCTCGAGCGGCTGGGACGTCGTCACGATCCCGAGCTGCGAGGGTGTCAAGGGCGACAAGCTGGCCTTCGGCGAGGCCACGAGGCTCATCCACCACGAGACGAACCCCTACAACGCGCGCCGGATCGTCCAGTGGCACGGCGAGAGGGGCCGCGGCGGCCGCGCCGTCGTCCAGAACCCGCCGGACCTGCCCTTGAGCCGCGACGAGATGGACCGCGTGTACGACCTCCCCTACACGCGGAGGCCGCACCCGAGCTACCGGGAGCCGATCCCGGCCCACGAGATGGTGAAGGACTCCGTCACCATCATGCGGGGCTGCTTCGGGGGCTGCACCTTCTGCTCCATCACGGCGCACCAGGGGCGGATCATCCAGTCGCGCTCTCAGGAGTCCGTGCTCCGAGAGGTCCGGGGCCTGGCGGCCGACCCCGACTTCAAGGGGGTCGTGAGCGATGTCGGCGGTCCCACGGCCAACATGTACGAGATGCGCTGCACGAGGCCCGAGGTCGAGGCGGTCTGCCGCAGGCTGTCCTGCGTCCACCCGACGATCTGCCCGCTCCTCGGCACGGACCACGGGCCGCTCATCGACCTCCTGCGCGAGGCGCGCGAGGTGCCCGGCATCCGCAAGGTCCTCGTCGCGAGCGGGATCCGCATGGACCTCGCGCGCCGGTCCCCAGAGTACGTGGCGGAGCTCGCGGCGCACCACGTGGGCGGCCACCTGAAGGTGGCCCCCGAGCACACGCACCCCGAGGTCCTGCGCCTCATGAAGAAGCCCGAGATCGGCGACTTCGGCGAGTTCGCGAAGGACTTCCGGCGCCTGTCGCGGAAGGCCGGGAAGAAGCAGCACCTCGTCCCGTACTTCATAGCGAGCCACCCGGGGTCGGACCTCGCGTCCATGATCGACCTGGCCCTCTTCCTCAAGCGGAACGGCTACCGGCCGGACCAGGTCCAGGACTTCATCCCGGCGCCCATGGACGTCGCGACCTCCATGTACTACACGGGCCTCGACCCCATCACGAAGGCGCCCGTCCACGTGGCGCGCAAGATGCGCGAGCGGCGCTTCCAGCGGGCGCTCATGCAGTTCTTCGTGCCCGAGAACTACTTCGAGGTGCGCCAAGCGCTCCTCGAGGCGGGGCGCGGGGACCTGATCGGCGAGGGCTGCGACTGCCTCATCCCCTCCCGGCCTCCGCCCGAGGCCATCCGGGCCCGCCGCGAGCGCGCGGGCGCCGAGGCGCGCGGCGAGTACGTGCACGCCGTCCACGCCGAGCCGGCCTCGAAGGGCTACCGCCCGCACCGCAAGACGGCGCGGCGGCGGGCGCGGGGCGTGCCGCGCGGCCGGGGCCGCGCGGAAGAATCCACTTCTTCCGGCGCCGGACCGTGAGTAGGATGGGCGGCCTGTCGCGACCGACATCCGGACCCTGAGCTCAGAAGCCAAGGAGCGAAAGCCATGAGATCGACGTCCGCGTACTTGAAGCCCCTCGCGGCGGTGCCCTTCCTCCTCTCCGCCGCCCTTGCGACCGCGGGGGAAGGCGCCGGGAGCAAGCTCGAGAGCCTGCAGCTCGGCGATCCCTGGTACGGGCCCAAGCTCGCGCTGGAGGACCTCAAGGGGCGCGTGGTGCTCCTGGAGTTTTGGGGCCACAGGTGACCCGGCTGCATCGGGAAGATGCCGCAGCTCGTGAAGCTGCAAGCGGAGCTCAAGGACACGGGGTTCGTGATCGTCGCGCCCCACGCGCAGCAGGCGACCCAGGAGGAGGCCCTGAGGCTCCTCCGCCAGTACAAGGTCAACTACACGGTCACGAGCTCCGGGAACCTTCCGGGCGAGGAGGTGAAGGGCCTGCCCATGGCCTTCCTCTTCGACACCTCGGGCAAGATCGTCGAGAAGGGCAACCACATACCTCTCCAGAAGGTCCGGGACCTCGTCCAGTCGGAGCCTCACTTCCTCGCGGCGGGGCGGACCTACACGAAGCAGAAGGCCGCGGCGGAGTCGCTCAAGAAGACGAAGGTCTACGGGCAGATCCTGAAGAAGCTCGACAAGGACCTGAAGGGCGACGGCCCGGCCGCCGAGGAGGCCAGGTACCTCGCCGAGAGGATCCGCGCTCACGGCCAAAGGAAGCTCGATGAGGCGAAGGCAGGCGAGTCCGACGACGCCTTCCTGGCCCAGATGGCCTACGCCGAGGTGGCCGCGAGCTGGAAGGGCGACGAGATCGGCGAGAAGGCGTCGGCGCGCTTGAAGGAGCTGAAGGCCGACAAGACGTTCCAGGAGGAGCTCAAGGCCGCCACCCTCGCGAGCCAGATCCTCGCCGAGTGCGAGAAGCTCGTGGCGCAAGGGGGCAAAGTGGTCCTGGATCAGGGCCCCAACCAGAGGATCGCCGCCAACGTGAAGGCGAGCGCCACGGCCTTGAAGAAGAAGTTCCCCGAGGCGAAGGCGACCGCCAAGGTCCTCCGGGAGCTGGAGGGGTACGGGATCAAGGGGCTGTAGGAACGATCGAAGGAGCAGAGCCGTGCGGCTGCCTCCGGTCGTCGCTCTCGGCGCGCTGGTCCTGCTGGTCTCCCCGGCCCCGTTCGCTGCCGCGGACGGCGAGGCGCGGCCGCGCCCATTCGCGTTGGGGTTCACTCCCTTCCCCCCGGACACGACCACCGAGGCGGTCGAGGACACCTACCGGTTCGTCGGCGCGACGGGTGACCTGATCGTCCACCACCTCGACGATGGGGTCGCCTGGCCGGAGTCTCTGGAGGGGAAGCCGTTCCACGCGAACCTCGGAGCCGACTGGGAGCGCCGAGCCCGGGCCTCCAAGGGCAAGAGAGTCTTCCTCGCCGTCACGCCCCTCGATGGTGGCCGCAGGGACCTGGCGCTCTATCGTGGGTCCCGCGACAACATGCCGCTCCCGGCGGAGATGCGGGGGAAGGCGCTGGACGACCCGGCGGTGCGCCTCGCCTTCCTCGCCTGGTGCCGCCGGGCGGTCCAGCGGCTCCAGCCGGATTGGCTGGCGGGGGGGATCGAGGTGAAATCGCCATCGCCGAGACCGGCTTCCCTGCCGAGACGCTGAGGCTCGACAGCTTCAAGCTGGTCCTTCCGGCGACGCCCGAGCTGCAGAAGGCCTACGTCGAGAAGCTGATCGCCCGCGCCGACCTCGACGGGTACCTCTTCGTCGCATGGTTCCTGCACAGGGACTACGACAAGCTGTGGGAGAAGATCCGAGCCACCGCGCCCGAAGCCTTCATGGCCTGGAAGGACTGCGGGCTGCTGGACGGCGACGGGAAGGAGCGTCCGGCCCTCGAGCCCTGGCGGCGGGCGCTCGCCCGCCCCGCGGAGCGCGGGGAGGACTCGAAAGACTGTAGAGTAGAGAGCAGGTTTCGCTGAGGGTAGGCCAGCGGCTTCCGGCGTGTCCGCCGTTTCCAGCGTCGTGGCAAATGGTCGCCAGGCCTTGCAAAGCTCACCTGCTCCCCCTCGTCACACCGGACGTGCAGGTTTCCCGCATCCGGCGTACCCGGAAACTCTCGCCTCGGGCATGCGCAGGAAGTTGACCGGCCGCACCCGCCAGACGTGCCAGACCCCATTCGTGGAGGTACTGGTACATCGTGACACCTTCGGGAAGGCGAAACGGCCGTTGGCTGCGACGACGCAAGTGCTTGCCCAGGCACATCAGGACGTGACGGTCGATGTCCCGAAAGACCTTCTGCGGATACCCCAGCTTGAAGTACCGGCTCCAGCCGTTGAGGTGCCAGTTCAGCTTCTCGATCAGCGACGGAAGATTCATCCAGCCGTAGATGCGAATCCGCTCCTTGATCGCCTTTCGCTCCCGCTGACCGGACCTCTTGGACGGACATAGGTTCAGGTATCGCCTCCCCCGGCCATACAGGTCGAGGTCGTAGCGAAACGTGAATCCCAAAAAGTCCAGGCTGGTTCGGGGTTCCTCGAGCCTCAGTACCCGCGTCTTCTCCCGGTTGATCTCCAATCCCATCCAGTCCTCGAGCTTCGACTCGATCCAGCCCGTGAGCCGCTCGTCCTGCCGGCGCGCCAAGACGACGAAATCATCGGCGTAGCGCACGAGGCGGGCTCCGGCCCACCGAGCTGGCCCGTCCGAGAAGTGAAAGACCTTGTCGAACCAGTGCAGATACACGTTCGCCAGGAGGGGTGAAATCACCCCACCCTGCGGTGTGCCCTGCTTCTGGCGGGAGACTTTGCGCTCTCCCTCCTGATCCTCCACCACTGGAGCCTCCAACCACATGCGGATCAGCTTCAGCACCGAGCGATCCACTATCCGCATCTGGAGGCAAGCCATGAGTTTGTCATGCGGTATGGAGTCGAAGTAGCCTTTCAGGTCCGCGTCGTAAACCTCCCTCAGCCCGGCTTGTAGGGCCCTGCGGATCTCCTTGAGCGCATCGTGCGCGGATTTCCCAGGCCGAAAGCCGTAGGAGCACTCTTCAAAGTCAGCTTCGAAGATCGGCTCCAGGATCAGCAAGGCTGCCGCCTGGACCACCCGGTCTCGTACCGTCGGTATGCCCAGCGGCCGCTGCCCACCGTTCGCCTTCGGGATGTAGACTCGACGAACCGCCTGCGGCTTGTATCGCTTCGTTCGCAGTTCCTCGTGGATTTCACCCACGTAGTCCCTGCCAGCCCTTTGGCTCTCCAGGACGTCGAGGATGGTTTCTCCGTCGACCCCCGGCGCGCCTCCGTTCTGTCGAACGAGCTCCCAAGCCGCCTCGAGCACGTCGCGCCGATCGATCCGGTCGTACAGTGCGTAGAACCGGAACTTCGGCTCCTGCTTGGCCTTGAGGCCCAGCTTCTGTCTCAGGGAGAGGACTGTCTTCGGGAGCCTGCGGTCCTTGTCTTTGTCGTACATTCGCCGCAGGGCCAATTCTTCCGTAGTGGGATCTCTTCGATCCAAGCGGGTCACCTCCCATCCTCCAGAAGCACGTTTCCGGCAGGGCCCCTTCGCTCCACGGGCATTACCCCGCTTCCGCGCTACTGTGGACCCCGCCGACTCCCGGCCAGAGCCGATCCTGAGGTTATGCATTCCCTCGGATCGTTCGGGCTCCCAACCCGCTCCGCCGGGTCTCCCAGGTTCCTGATCGATCGGTCGGTACGCGCCGTCCCCAGACACCCCGGCGGGCCCGATGGCTGCTTTCGCCCGTTGCTTCGCCACCGGTTCCAGGCTTCGCCATATTCGGAAGTTTGGCCACCCGCAATAAGAGTAACGAGGCCGAATCGGGTTCACTTGCGTTACGGCTCGCACCTTCGCCTTCGGAGGCTTCGACGCTCGGTTGCCCCGGACGCCGCTCCGTTGGCTACATGTCGTACGGGCAATTCACACGGTCAGCTCCTTTCAGCTTACGAGATCGACCAGACCGTCCCTGCCCGGCTTGGCCGGGCGGACGCTCCTGGCGCACCGAAGGACTCGAAGGGGCGGTGAGGGCCTAGCCCCCGCGCAGGGTACGGCCTGTGGGCCGCCCGGTCGGTCGCGGTCTTGAGCGGCCGGGGGGTTCTTCTGCGCCTAACCTCGGAGACCAGACGACGGCAGAGGTGGATACGGATCCGAGGACTTCAGGCCCCTCCCGCGGCGCGGAACGCCGTGATCTGCTCCGTTGCCCAGCCCTGGTCTTGTGCCGCAAGCGGCGGATCGCAGGGCTCGTTGTAGCGGACTCTCTTCGCGTACCGGCCTACGGCGTAGACGTGCTCGAATGCCGCTTGCAGATCGAGGGGCACGTCGGGGTCAGGGTCCACGAGGGGGATCATGATTTGAGGGAGGCGATCGCGAAGCCTCCAGGAATAGACCTCGAAGCGGTTGCGCCGCGGCCACCGGCAGACGCAGGCAAGGTAGTCGTAGGGTGGAAGCCGCTCCGCCCTCCAGTCCGGGAGGCTCATGACGTGCCGCCCATGCCGGTGGAGGTCTATCTCGATCAAGTGGCAGTCGCGGGCCAGGATCTCGGCCTGCTTTGCAAGGTAGGAGTCTCGGCCCGGGCCCGTCGCCTGTTCGTGGGGCTCACGAGCTCGATGAGAGCCACGAGCTTCAGCTCGTTGTAGGCGTCGAGGATCTCGATGCGCGACTCCCGGACCTCTAGATCCTCGACCTCGATCACCATGGCTGTTCCCGAGCTCGTCTGGGTGGCGCCCGGGGAGCCGGAGGGCTCCGGCCCTCTTTGAATCCAGATGTCCTGGATCCGGCGCTGCGGCCCTTCGATGAACACGCGTTCCTCCACGGAGGTGACGTAACGCGGATCGATGCGGGGCTGAAGCTGCTCTGCGAGGGTCACGATCAGTCTCGTGTGGACGCCCTCCCAGAGGATCGGGTGCTCGAGGTACGGATCCATCCCAGGAAAGGGCGTCTTCATCGCGTTACTCCGTGGCTTCCAGTATGCATGGGAAGGGAGTGGCTCTCCAGCGAAGATTCTCCGCCCCTCCAAGACCGTCGGCACGGCGCGCCCCTCCGTGATCCAGATCACGTCGCTCTGGGATCGCGCCCTCCATGATCGCCGGAGGCCCGGGAAGGTGCGCTTGAGGCGCCGGCGCCCTTCCAGAATCCCGGAATCCGCGTCCCTCTCGGGCCCCTCGTTACCTTAGAGCCTATTTCAGTAGGCTCACCCTGGCTTCGGCCGGCTGCACGACCGCGATGCTGCGTCGAAGAATGTGGTCGCTCCCTCCTCGGTCGCGACCACCCTCAGCGTACGCTCCGCTGTACGCGATCGTCGGCGCTCCTTGCCTCGCGGCCGTTCGCTCGGCCTCGGGCCGACGGGCCGCCTATTGAAATAGGCTCTTAGCGGATTCCAGACACCACCCAGAATTGGGCGAGCACAACGAACGTACGGTTGAAGCTTGACGTACGTACGTCGTTCTGCCATACTTCTTGACTAACAGTGGATCGCACGATCAAGGGATCCAAGCCGCCTTTTCCGTGGAGAGATGCCATGCGCCTGACCGCCTCGAAGCTGCGAGAGAACATCTACAAGGTTTTGGATACCGTCCTCGAGACGGGCAAGCCGGTCGAGATCGAGCGGCGGGGCAAGACCTTGCGGATCGTGGCTGCCGAGCCGCTGGCGAAATCGAAGCTGGATCTCCTTGTGAAGCACCCCAAAGCCCTCCGCTGTGATCCCGAGGAGGTCGTACATCTCGATTGGTCCAGCGAATGGCGGCCATGATCTACCTCGATACGCATGTCGTAGTCTGGCTCTACGTCGCGAGGACGGATCTGCTGAGCGATCGGGCCAAGGATCTACTCGAGAAGAATGAGCTTTCGATTTCGCCGATGGTTCTTCTCGAGCTTGAGTACCTTCGCGAGGTAGGCCGGCTCTCCGTCGGCGGCGCGGCCATCCATGAGGAACTGCAGGAAAGAATCGGTCTCAGGGTCTGCGACTTGCCGTTTCCCAGGGTCGTGCAGTTCGCGCTCCGACAACACTGGACGCGGGATCCCTTCGACAGGGTGATCGTCGGTCACGCCGCCGCCAGTCGCAAGGGTCTTCTCACGCGAGACGACAAGATCCGGGCCAATTTTCCAAACGCGCTCTGGTAAGTCCCTTCTCGAGGCTCAAGCGCGGACTGGCACGGAGGACATTCCGGCCCCGTCGCCCCGCCAGGATCACGGCATCAGCCGCCCGAATCCGTGCTGACCTGCTTCCCGACACCGACCCTCTCCGGCGGCGTCCGGAAAGTCCGCGCGCAGAAGAGGAAGTCGACGAGGTTGCCCTCGTGGGGCTGGAGCCAGTCGAGATTGATGGTCGGAATCGGGGCGATGTTCAGGCGGTCGATTTGGTGGGCGCCGGCGAGGGCCCCTTCGGCTCGTGAACCTGCGTGCTTGGGCATCGCCGCCGTCTTGCCCGTTCCCGGCGCTGGCTGGGCCCCAGCCCGCGAGAGCGGAAGGATCCGGGGGGGCTCCTACACGCTCTTGCCGATCTACCAGAGAAGGGAGGACGTCGCGCTCAGGGCCCTATTCCAGCGCCTCCCGCAGCACGCGCTTGGACTTCGGGAGCTTCACCGAGCCCGTGACGGTCCCCGAGCCGGAGGAGCCCGAGCCCGGGCTCACCACCGCGAAGTACGTCCCGGTCACGGGCGCCGCGAGGATCAGGACGGCGTTCTTCTGGCCGCCGGGGTCGCCGCTCGTCCCGAGGAGGTTCCCCCCGCCGTCGAAGATGGAGACGACGGGCTCGAGCTTCGAACCGTCCGGGTTCTTGCCCTTGGGCTTGGCCTTCAAGACGAGCAGCGAGCCCGCGAGCGCGTCGAAGTCGGTGAACGCAAGCTCCTGGTCGCTCGCGAAGCTCAAGGTCTCCTTGAGCTTCAGCTTCGGCGCCTTCCCCTTCAGCTTGAGCGAGTAGTCGCCCGTCGACCCGTTCGCCCCGCGAAGGAGGAGCGTGTAGACGCCCGTCGAGGGGAGCGTGACCTTCGTCTTCGTGCCCCTCGAGCCCAGGCCGGCGCCGAACCCGAAGACGACGCCGTCATCGTTCCGCAGCTCCGCCTCGACCACCGCGCCCAGCTTGCCCTTCTTCTTCGTCTGGACGCTCAAGGTCATGGCCTCGATGGCCTCGAACTGCGCGATGTCGACGTCGTCCTGGCCGGCTGCCGCCTCGAGCGAGTCGCCCACGGCCAGCTCGACGACGCTCTCCTCCTGGCTCGAGTCGATGAGCAGCACCGCGAAGTCGTAGTCGTTCGCCGCGCCCTGGAAAGGCCTCACGAGGGCGAAGAAATGCACGATCCCGTCGTCGTCGGCAAGCGCCTGGAGCAGCCCGCCCGTATCGGCCAGGATCTCCTCGATGTCGCCCTCGGTCGCGGACTCGGCGACTGCCAGAAGCTGGAGCGAGGCGGGATCCAGGACGGCGAGGCCCAGATCGAGGTCCCCGTTCTGGTGGACGAACCGGATGCCGAGGTGGAGCACCTTCCCGACTTCGACGGGAATCCAGTACCAGTCGTCGTCGCGGCAGACGAGGCCGTCGGCGCGCACGCCGTCCCCCTCGATGAGGACGTAGGTCGCCTCGAGAGGCGTATCGTTGTCCTCGAGCTCGTCGTCGCCGGCGCTCGTCCCCTCCGGATCGAAGAGGCCGCGGCGCATGAGGATCGCCTTGAGCTCTTCCTCGCGCGCGCCGCCGAAGAGGCTCTGGTTCGCGTCGAGGAGCGCCTGCGAGCCCTCCTGGAAGCCCGCGTCGGGCTGCAGGCGGTAGTGGGAGTCGAGGACGAGCCGATTCGCGTCGTCGCGGCCCAGGATGTTGCGGATCTCGAAGAGCGCGGCGCTCCAGATCTCGCCGTCGAGGTGGATGTCGCGGCCCGGGTCCGCATCCCGCGGCCAGACCTTGTCCGAATCGACGCGGCGGTGAGTGGCCTTGAAGAACGCGTCTCCAAACGGGAGGTCCAGGTCTCCGTACGTCACCCAGTGCCCGATGAACCTCGGCTCGTGCGCGATGAACTCGGACAGGACCGACACGGCCCAGTAGTCGCCGAAACCTTCGCCCATGCTGCCGCCCTCGTGCGTGGCGCCGAAGGGCAAGGCCGGGGTGCTCGCGGCGGCGTCCTGGAGCGCGTGGCCGAGCTCGTGCAGGATCACGGTCGCGTCCTCGGCGAGGTCCACGCCCTGCGTCCCGAAGTGCACCTTGCCCGTCGCGGGGTCGAAGAACGCGTTCAGCTCCTCCTCGCCTCCCCTCGCGAAGCGCGCCTCGGCGATGAGCGTGCGCTCGAGCGGGTTCGGGCGGCCGATCGTGCCCGCGTACGCGAGCGCGAGGTGCAGGTAGTAGTAGACCATCGTCTGCTCGAAGCCCGGCTCGCTGCGGGTGAAGTTGAACTGAAGGTCCCCGCGAGTGACGCGCTCGGTGCCGTCGCCCGCCGACACGTCGGCGAGCGGGCCGCGGAGGAGGCCGGAGCCGTCCAGCTCCTCGAGGTCCACGTCCACCTCGGCCCCCTCGAGCACAGCCGATGAGCGGTCGAACCGGTCGCGGAGGCTCGTATCGCCCGTCGACGCGACGGGGTTGGGGCGGAACACCCTGCCGCGGCCCGTCGCCGTCTTCAGCACGTCGCGGCTCCGGATGACGTCCGCCGTGCCGGCGTCGACGTCGACGAGGAAGCTGCCGAAGGGCACCGCAGTGGTCACGGGCACGACCCAGGCGAGCGTCCCCTCAGGCTCATCCTGGACGACGAAGAGGTCCGGCTCGCGGCTCTCGACGCCGTCCTCGACGTCGAATTCGGCCGCCGCCGACGCGCGAGCCTCGTCCGCGCTGGCGACCGGCACGGTGCTCGCGCCTTCGGGAAGGCCCGGCAGCACGCGCACCGATGCGTACGTGACGCCTCCCGAGGGCCCGACGGCGACGATCGCGCCGCCGCCGAGGACGGGCATGCCCTTCGACTCCTGCTGGAAGCGCACGATGGAGGCCGAAGGCGTTCGGCGGACGTCGCGGAGAGCCAGCTCGCGGACCCAGCCGGCCGGCCCGAGCTCCGCCTCGTGGCGCTCGAGGGCGCGCAGCGCGGCCTCCGCGGGCCGGCAGCCGGGCTCCGGCGGGTCGTTGAGCCGCACCGTACGCGAGTGCCGGGCGTGCGCCTTGGCCTTCATCGCGAAGAGCGGAGCCCCGGGGACGCGCGCGGCCGCGCCTGCGGCCTGTGGTGCGCCGGGGGCTGCGCCGGCGACCGCTGGGGCAAGGGGCGGGGCCGCAGGCCGGACGGCGGGACGCGCGGCCGCCGGCGCCGCCTTCGGGCCCGGCGCGGGCGCGCCGCCACCGTGAAGCGCAAGCTCCAGGAGCACGGCGAGCGCGCCCGATGCCAGCGAGAACGCCACGAGCCGCAAAGCCAACCCCCTCCGGCTTCCTCGAGTCATTGGAATCTCCTGTCGGGTCGATCCAGGGAAGTGTTCTTGGAAACGTTCTTGGAGATGTTCGGTCTGCCCAGCTCCCCCTTCGCGCGAAGGGTGGAGCCACGATTGTACCGCGCCGCCGGGAGCACCGACCGCAAGACGCGGCCGGCAGGGGCCGTGCGGCGGCCGGGGCCCGACTATCTGCTTGAATCGGACCGGACCGGCGGGAAGACTGGACGCGGGTCCAGACTGCAATGCCACGCCAACTCTTCCCCCTCGCCCCGCCGCGTGCGGCGATCGTCCTCGGCCGTGCAGTGGTCGGCATCACCTGCCTCCTGCCCGGAGCCGCGGCGGCTCAGGACGTGGTCATCAACGAGGCGATGAGCTCCAACGGCGCGACCATCCTGGACGAGGATGGCGACTCGCCGGACTGGATCGAGCTCCACAACGCGGGCCCCTCGGGGGTCCAGCTCGAGGGCTACGGCCTCTCCGACGACGCGGCCCCCCTCAAGTGGGTGTTCCCGAGCATCGTCCTGCCGGCCGGGGGGCACCGGATCGTGTTCTGCTCGGGGAAGGACAGGTCGGCGGTCCCGGCACACTGGGAGACCGTGATCGCCCAGGGGGACACCTGGCGGTACATCGTCCCGACCTCCGAGCCGAGCGCGGCGTGGCGGGCGCCGGGGTTCAACGATGCGGCCTGGTCGCCCGGGGCGACCGGGATCGGGTACGGGGACGGCGACGACCGGACCCAGGTCCCCGCGGGCACGGTCTCGGTGTACGCCCGGAAGGTGTTCCAGGTAGAGGACCCCGCCAAGGTCCGCCGCGTCTTCCTCGACATGGACTTCGACGACGGGTTCGTCGCGTACCTGAACGGCGTTGAGGTCGCGCGGGAGAACATCCTGGACCGCGGGCGTCCGCCCGCCTTCTCCGAGGTGGCCGCCACCTTTACCGAGCCCCGGCTGGTGACCGGAGGCGAGCTCTTCCACTATCGGGACGACAGTTTCCCGAGCCTCCTGCGCGCCGGGGAGAACGTCCTCGCGATCCAGGTGCACAACTCCGGCTCCGGCTCCTCGGACCTGAGCCTGATCCCGTTCCTCACCTTGGGCCTGGACGAGGCCCCCGAGAACGCGCGAGGCCCGGCCGAGATCCTCGAGTCCGCCCTCCCGGCCCTCCACGCGAGCTTCAAGCTCTCATCGGACGGCGAGACGATCACGCTGGCCTCCCCGAGCGGGGCCATCCTCGACTCCGTCGAGATGGGCCTCCTGCCGCCCGATGTCTCCATCGGCCGCTTCCCCGACGGGACGGGCGGCTTCTCCTTCCACGCGCCGGCGACTCCCGGCGCACCGAACCTCTCGGCGGGCTACGCGTCGATCGGGGGCACGGCCACGTTCTCGCACGCGGGCGGTTTCCACCCCGGCCCGATCGTCCTCACGCTGTCGAAGGAGGACCCCGCGGGCGCCATCTTCGTCAGTACCGATGGCTCGGTCCCCACCGAGGCGTCGACGCGGTACGCGGCGCCGATCCGGATCGACGCCACGGCCGTGGCGCGCGCGAGGGTCCTGGGCGCAGGCCTCTACCCGGGAAGGACGCAGACCCACACGTT
This sequence comes from Planctomycetota bacterium, assembly GCA_016209535.1. GTDB lineage: Bacteria > Planctomycetota > UBA8108 > UBA8108 > SXIK01 > JACQVW01. The sequence goes on from JACQVW010000133.1 coordinate 12,453, forward strand.
CGTCATCGGTCGAACCTCGACCCTTCCGGTCGTCTCGATCTCCACCGACCCGGAGAGCTTCTTCGACGACGAGACGGGGATCTACGTGCTCGGCGACAGCTACGACCCCAGCTTTCCCTACGGGGACTCCGCTCCCTGGCCCGAGGAGGCCGACGGGAACGGCGCCACCCTGGCGCTGAAGAACCCGATTCTCGAGAACGGCCACGCCGCCCACTGGGCCGCCTCGCCGGCGGGAGGCACGCCGGGCTCCCGGAACGATGTCTTCCAGCCGATCGACGCGAACTGCCTCGAGGAGACGCCGCCCCTCCTTCGCGGGGACTGCGACGCGGACGGCACGATTGACATCGCCGACCCGATCCGGCTGCTCTTCGCGAGCTTCGCCGGAGCTTCGGTCCCCTGCCTGTCCGCCTGCGATGCCAACGGGGACGGCAGCACGGGCGGCGTGAGCGACGCCCTTCACCTCCTGCGATACCTGTTCCTCCAGGGGCCCGCGCCGGTCGCACCCTTCCCCGACTGCGGGCCTCCGTCCCTGGCCACGGATCCCGTGCTGGGCTGCGCGGCGCCGCCCGCCGGCTGCCGGTAGCTTGCAGGCAGCCTGCCCGCAGCGTTTGCGGCGGCGGCAGCGCGCGAGCGACGACCCGAGTGCACGAGGCGCGAGCGGGCCGCAGGGTCCCCGCCGCGTCAGCGCCGGCCCTCAGCCGGGTCGCCCGGCGCACGCTCCTCCCCTGCCCTCTCGCCGGGGCTGCGAGGCAGGACCGCGGTGACCGCGAGGCCGCGGATCTCCGCCGCCGCGTCGAAGGAGCCGGGCATCTCCCAGCCCAGGTTCATGTTGACGGCGGCGTACCGAGCGGGGTCGCCGCTCTCGAGGAACCCGTGCTTGGCGGCATACTCGAGCGCCTCGCGGATGGAGGGCAGGAGGTCCACGTGGACGGCGACGCGGCTCCCCCGGCCGAGGGGCGTCGAGAGCACGTCGCGGCCATCCAGGGAGTAGATGAGCTTCCCCGTCGCGTCCTCCTTGCCCCCGTCCCTCGCCCGGTGGGGCGGGGGGAAGTCCTGCCGCGAGTCGAAGAAGGGCACCCCGAACCAGAGGAAGTCGCCTTTCGCCCCCGGCGCCACGTCCTTGATGATGAGGAAGAGCTGGAGCTGGGCCGCGTGGAGCCCGAGGTCGGCGCGGCCCTCCGTGCGGTCGGCGAAGGCGCTCAGGCGCAGGTCGATGTCGAGCTCGAGCCTCGCCAGGCGATCGAGGGGGATGGCGCGAGTCGCGTCCTGCTCCACGAGCAGGTGCGGCCAGGGCTCGCCGGCGGCGCGGGCACGTCCCTCGTATTCGGCGCCGGCCCGCAGCTCGAGCACCAGGTCCGGTCCGCCGGCGGCACCCCCGCCGCCCGAGACGACGCGCTTCGTCGCATCCTCGTACTCGACGGCGCCGCCCGCGACCGGCCGCCGCGCCGCGGCGGCCAGCGAGATCCGCGTCGCCCACTGGCACAGGCGCCAGGCGGGGCCGGCGGAGGCATCGGCGCCCAGGAGCACCTTCTCGATCGCGCGCCCCCTCGCCGTGGAGGGGAAGGCGAGGTGGAACCCCCGGCGAAAGCCCGTGTCCTCGAAGAGCTCGATCCGCTCCTCCTTCGCGGCCTCCTTCCAGAGCCGCGATGCGCTCTTCTTCGCCGGGTCTTCCGACGCGCCGTACGCCGCCAGCGCCTTCTCGAGGCCATCGCAGAGCCTCGAGGCCGCATCGGCGAAGGCCTTCTCGGCGGCGGATCCCGAGGGCTCCGGCAGCGGCTGGATGCTCCCTCGAGCGGCGAGCCTCCGGCGCTCCTCCTGCACCGCGAGGGACTCGATCGCGAGCCTCGCGTGCGCCGCCTCGTACCCGCCGCCGAGCCCTTCGCGCTCGAGGCGCGCGACGAGCCCGCGCAGCCTCGCCGCCCGCGGGTCGGCTGTCGCCGGCAGCGCCCGCCCTGCCCCGACGGGCGCCTGGACGGCCTCGGCCGCCTTGCCGGGCGCGAGGCCCGCAGTGGCGCCGGCGGGGCCCAAGGCGATGTGGACGCGGGCCTCATCCGGCGTCTCGTCGTGCGGGAAGGTGACGGACGACGCTTCGAAGCGCCGCCAGGTTGCGCCGTTCACCTGGACCGCCGTCACGGGACCCGCGCCGGCCGTGGAGATCCAGAGCCGCTTGCGCCCGAGCCGGATCGGGAAGAGCTGCTCGAGCCTCGTGATCCCCGGAGGCACATGGGGCACGAGGGTCAGCCCCTCGGCGGTGTAGAGGTACTCGAAGAGGCCCCGGACGAAGGCGGCCGCCGGGCCGAAGGCGTCGTAGGTGAGGTTGATCGGCTCGCCCGGCTGGTACAGGTCGCTCCCGTGCCTCGTGAGGGGGTTGTCCAGGCGGAACCGCCGCGCGAGCCCGAGGAGGCGGCGCATCGAGCGCACCGCATCCTCGTGCCTCCCCAGGCGGTGGTACGCGAGGATCATCCTGGCCTCGCAGGTGGACCAGTGCCCGCCGTTCACCCAGGTCCCGAAGGCCCACAGGCCCCGGGGCTCCTCGTACATGTCGTCGAGGGAAGGGTGGTTCGGGAGGATGAAGTCGTGGGGGCGCAAGCCGGCGATCGAAGCCATCTTCGCGTAGATCCGCTCGGCCTGGGCGTCCCCGACCACGCGGAATGCGATCGCGTCGTGGTTGGGCGAGGCCTCGAAGTAGCCGTGTTTCTCCGCGCCGTAGACACCGTGGCGCGTTCCGTCGGGGTCGACGGACTTCACGAAGTAGCCCTCCTCGGTCGTGAGGAGCGGGAGCCCCTTCCGCGCCGCATCGCGGCGCCGGGCGTGGAGCGCGGCCTTCGACGGGTCGCCGCAGAGCCTCTCGAGCTCGATCAGGCGGTCGAGCGCGGCGACGTACGTGATCGAGAGGCCCGCGAGGTAGGCCTGACCCCAGGTGCCGTCGGGCCTCCTCCAGCCCGCGTAGCTCGGCGCGAGGAGGTTCGCGGCCGGGCCGGCGAGGAAGAGGTCCTTCGCCGGGTCGCGCCTCGTCTCGAGGAACTCGGCGCACCGCTCGAGCCGCGGCAGGTAGCGGCGCGCGGCCTCCGCGTCGCGGGAGATCAAGAGCAGCTCCGCCTGGAGGAGGAGGCCGGCCGCGGTGAACTCGAGCCCCCAGTCGTGGATCTCCGTCCGCCCATCGCCTTGCTTGTAGACGATCCAGCCGGGCCGCGCCGCATCGCAGAGGCAGCCGTCGGGGGCCACCCAGCCGTTGAATCCGGCCCGCTTGCCGTCCCCCATCTGGTCGAACCAGAGGTCCTGCGAGCTCTGGAGGAAGATGAGCCAGGGCTCCTCGAGGTACGGGCGGGCGCAGTAGGTCGTCCCGAAGCTGTTCTGGATCCACCAGGCGTTCCACGTGGGTCCCTCGACGAGGCCGTTCCACTCCGGCGTGTAGAGCATGGCCAGGCTCGGGAGCTCCGGGTCGGGCGCGAAGAGGCGTCGCGCTGTGTCGAGGAGCTCGAGGTGCTCCACATCGCCGCTCCCGCGGAAGAACTTCCCCTGGAGCTCGCCGGCCCTCGGTCCCTCCTCCGCGAGGACGAGGACGAGGGCGAAGGCGAAGGCCGCCGCGAGGCTCGGGGCGGTGCGTGGCGGGGTGCTCATGGAAGCGTCACCCGCCCCGGAGGGCGGGCAGGAAGATCACCTCGCTCTCGGGCCCCACGGTGTGGCCGAGGCCCGGGGGCGCGAGCACGTTGTCCACGGCCGCCGCGAGGCCCGCCCGCAGGCGGCCGTCCTCGACCAGGCGGTCGCGGATGCCCGGGTGGAGCCCGTCGAGGGCGTCGATGACCTCGCCGAGGGTCGCCCCGGAGACCTCGACGACGCGGGCTCCTCCCGTCAGCTTGGCGATCTGGATCGGGATGAAGACCCTGGCCACGGCCGAGCTCAGCCGAGGATGGCCCGGAGCAGGCGCGGCGGGCTCATGGGGAGCTGCCGCAGGCGCACGCCCACGGCCCGGCGGATCGCGTTGGCGA
>JACQVW010000117.1 GCA_016209535.1 Planctomycetota bacterium
CCCACGGAGCCAGGGGGCGAGGACTGCGCTCGCGGCCGCCGTCCTCGCCGCGGCCTCGTGCGCCGCGCCGGCGGCGCTCGCTCAGGGCCGCGGCCCCGAGGCGGCGCCTCCGCCGCGCCCCGAGCAGGAGCCGATCCAGGCGAAGCTCCCCGACAAGTCGCTCGAGGACTACGGGAGCGACTGCCGCCGGTCCGGCTGCCACGCCGGGCTCACGGGCTCCCCCCTGACGCATGGGCCCGTGGCCGTCGGGGCCTGCGACGCCTGCCACCTGGCCGAGGTGGGCACGGGAGAGCACCGTTTCGACCGCGCGCGGCCCAAGGGGGAGCTCTGCACCTTCTGCCACAACATCCCCTCGGGGGGACCGAGGGGGGAGAACACGGGCGTGGTTCTGAACCGCGCAATCGCGGTTCTTGAACCACGCCGCACCTCGCCGCAGATCGTGCTGCACAAGCCGTACGCCGACGGGGAGTGCACGAGCTGCCACGACCCGCACGGCGGGAAGACGGGGACGCTCCTCGTGGCGGAGGGCGTCGCGGCGCTCTGCGACAAGTGCCACGAGAAGGAGATCGTCCTCCCCTCGGGGCACAGGGTCTCGAGCGTGAAGGACGAGATCGCCGCGGCCACCGTCAAGCACGGCCCAGTCGAGAAAGGGGACTGCGGCGCTTGCCACCTCCTGCACGGCGCTCCGCACCGGCACCTCCTCCCGAAGGAGCACTCCTCCGAGATGTACGTGGAGTTCTCGGAACGGGCCTACGACTTCTGCTTCTCCTGCCACGACCGGCGCCTCGTCCTCGAGGAGCGAACGACCTCGACCCGGTTCCGCGACGGCGACCGCAACCTCCATCACGTGCACGTCAACAGGACGAAGGGCCGCTCCTGCGGCGTCTGCCACGCGACGCACGGCGGGCGGACCCCAGGCCTGGTCCGGGACACGGTGCCCTTCGGCCCGGGGGGCTGGCGCCTGCCCATCGGCTTCGCGAGGAGCGAGACCGGCGGGTCGTGCGCCTCCGGGTGCCACAAGAAGCTCGGTTACGACAACTCGGCTCCAGCGCCGGCGGCACATCCTCGGCAGCCTTGACCTGCCCGGCAGCCGGTACAATGTCCGGCGCCAGGGATCTCCGGCCTTCTCCGCCTTGGATCGGGATTCTTCCCCGGGAGGGTTGCCATGCGACCGAGCTCTTCTCAGCGTCCGGTGTGGTGCGCGGCGGTGGTCTTCGCGGTCTGGAGCGGGTGGCCGGTCGCGGCGGCCGACCCGTTCCTCCGCGGCGACGTCGACGAGAGCGGCGCCCCGTCGGTGACCGATGCCGTGCGCATCCTGCGGTTCCTCTTCGCCGGCGGCGCCGCCCCGCGCTGTCTGGACGCCGCGGACTCGGACGACGACGGGCGCTTGACGGTGAGCGACCCCATCTTCCTACTCGGCTCGCTGTTTCAGGGCGGCCCGGCTCCGCCGGCGCCCTTCCCGGCCTGCGGGCCCGATCCCACCGAGGACGAGCTGGGCTGCGAGGGCTACGCGGGGTGTCTGCCGGCGTTCGACTTCTATGGCCACCTGTTCGTGGGCGACGGGGTCTTCTTCGTCGTGGACCGCTCCGGGAGCATGCAGGACTCCGGGGAGCTCGCGATCGCCAAGCGCGAGATGATCAAGGCCATCGAGGGCTTCCCCGCCGGCGTCGAGCTCGGGGTGGTGTTCTTCGACAGGGCCGTCACCAAGTTCCCCGCGAGCGGCCAACCCGCGGCCGCCGATGACGCGACGAGGAGCGCCGCGATCGCCTTCATCCAGTCGGTGGCCGGCGGCTCGTCGAGCTGCGTGCAGAACGGGCTCTTCGCCGCGCTCGGATTCGTTGGAGCATCGAAGGCCCGGCGCAGCCTGGTCATCTACCTCGGCGACGGCGGCGGGACCTGCCCTGGCGTCGACGAGCAGACCTACTTGAAGCAGACCCTCGAGGCCGTGACGCGCGCGAACGCCGGCCGGGCCCGGATCAGCGCCGTCGGGGTCCTCCAGATCAACCCGGTCAACCGGCGTTTCCTCGCCGACCTGGCCTCGCTGAACGGCGGGGTCTTCATCCAGGTGACGCGCTGACCACGGGCGGCGCTTGCTCCGCCTGCCCCGCCTGCTGGCCGCCTGCTTTTGGCCGGGACCGGCTTCCTCGGTGAGCTCCGGTGAGCCCAGCCCAGGGCTGGAGTCGCCTGCGAGGCTCGCGGGTTTTTCCCCGCGAGGCCGGCGCTCCCGGGCCCCGATCTCCGGATTGGGGCGGGTGCGGATCTCCTGCCGGCGAGCGGAGTAAGAGCGGTGCGGAGCCGCGGGCCTCGACCGAGGACGAGCCAGGCCCCTTGTGGGGACTCGCTTTTGCTGCTCGCCCCTGCGGACCATGACCAGGAAACTTTCGCCCCTCCCCCGCGCCGTCCTCGCGCTCGTGGTCGGGCTCTTGCCCTTCCCGGACCGCGCCGCCGCGGCGCAAGAAAAGGCGGGCGAGGCGCCGCGCACCCCGGACTCCGAGTGCGCGACCTGCCATGACTCCAGGGACGTCTTCCGGAGGCTCCCCGACGGGACCCTGCGGAGCCTTCACGTGACCGGAGACGAGGTGCGGACCTCGGTCCACCGCGAGCTCCGGTGCGTCGACTGCCACGCCGGGGCGGCGCGGCTGCCCCACCCCAAGGACGAGCCGATCCCGCCGGCCACCTGCGAGCGCTGCCATGCCGAGGCCGTCGCGGCCCACGGTGCCGGGGTGCACGGCGGCGGAGGCGTTCGCGGCGACCGGAAGCCGGTGGGCTGCACCGCCTGCCACGGGCCTCCCCACGGGACGATCGCCTCGGCCGACCGCCGCTCCCCCACGCACCGCAGCCACGTCGCAGAGACTTGCGGCGGATGTCACGGCGAGCTGAAGATGGTGGTGGAGCAGGTCGGAGACTCGCTGCGGAAGCCTTTCTTTGGCTACCAGAACAGCGTGCACGGCAAGGCGGTGGCCAACGGCTCGGAGAAAGCGGCCGTCTGCACCGACTGCCACCGGAGCCACGCGATCCAGCCCGCCTGGGACTCGCGCTCCACGATCTTCCGCTTCAGCGTCCCCGAGACCTGCGGCAAGTGCCACGCCGAGATCCTGGCCGAGTACCGCGAGAGCGTGCACGGGACGGCCTCGTCGCTCGGCATCACGAAGGCGCCCGTCTGCACCGACTGCCACGGCATCCACACGATCAAGACCCACCTCGATCCGGCGTCGTCGGTGGCGGCGCAGGCCATCGCGCGCACGACGTGCCCCCAGTGCCACCAGAGCATCGCCCTCACGGAAGAGCTTGGGCTGCCGCCGGAGCGCGTGGAGAGCTACTTCGAGAGCTACCACGGCCTCGCCTCCCTGCGCGGCTCGAAGGTTGTGGCCAACTGCGCGAGCTGCCACGGCGTCCACAACATCTACCCCTCCGGCGACCCGCGCTCGACGGTCCATGCGTCCAAGCTGGCGCAGACGTGCGGGAACTGCCACCCGGGGTCCACCGAGAGCTTCACCCGCGGCCAGATCCACGACCTGCGGGCGCAGACCTCGGGGGTCGGAGCCTTCGTCATCGACTGGACGAAGAGGCTCTACATCGTCCTGATCGTCCTCACGGTCGGCGGCATGCTCCTGCACAACCTCCTCGACCTGAGGCGCAAGGCGGACCCGCTGCACCGGACGCTCCCGCAGGCCCACCTCGAGTCGCCGAGGCTGGACAGGAGCCAGCGCGCGCAGCACGCGATCCTCGCATCGAGCTTCATACTGCTCGTCTTGACCGGCTTCGCGCTCCGGTTCCCGAGCTCCTGGCTCTCGAGCCTGTTCGGGGAGGGCGAGGGCGTCCGGCGCTTCCTCCACCGCGCCGCGGCCGTGGTGATGATGGTCCTCGGGCTCTACCACGCCGGCTACCTGGCGGCGACCCGGTCCGGCCGGCGCGCCTTCCGGGAGCTCCTGCCGGGAAGGGGGGACCTGAAGGAGGCGATGGATACCGTCGCGTTCAACCTGGGGCGCCGGGCGGAGCGGCCGCACGCGGGGCACTTCGGCTACGCCGAGAAGCTCGAGTACTGGGCGCTGGTCTGGGGGACGATCGTGATGGCCGTCACCGGTTTCCTCCTCTGGTTCAAGATGTGGGCCACCGAGTCGATGGGCTGGCCGCTCTGGATCGTGGACCTGGCCCACGTGGTCCACTACTACGAGGCCTGGCTGGCGACGCTCGCGATCGTCGTCTGGCACTTCTACTTCGTGATCTTCGATCCGGCCGTCTACCCCATGAACTGGGGGTGGCTCACAGGCTGGGTGCGCGGCCGCCCGCCGCCGGGGAAGGAGGAGAGCGCGGAGCCGTCAGCCCTCCACACCCCCGCCACGGCTGCGACGGCCGCAGCGGCCGCGACGGCTGCGGCCCAGGGCCGGGCGCTCGAGGAGGCCGCGGTGTCGTGCTCCCTGGCGCCGCCGCCGGACGGCGAGGGGGAGTAGGCCCGCTCGAGACGCCTCAAGGGCTCTGGGCCTGCGCGACCGGCGTCACCCGGTCGTAGGTCTGCTGCTTGTGGCAGCCCGTGGCGCACGTGCCTCCGGTCGGCGTCGGCTCGAAGCCGATGGGCAGGAGCCAGCCTCCGCTCCCGAAGGGGACGTTCTTCCTCACGAGCCTCGGGCCCTCGCTCGCATGCGTGACGTGACAGGCCCTGCACGTGCGCCCCTTGACGGGCTTGTTGACGTGGACGAAGTGCAGGTTTCGGTCGCCGTCCCGGAAGCCCGTCAGCGTGCTCTTGTCCTTGTAGAAGAGCTCCCTCGCATGGCAGAGGAAGCAGAGCGCGTAGGTCTCCGCCTCGAAGCCCGCGTAGAAATCCGGCGTGTAGAACGCCGTCACGATGGCCGGGTTGGACGAGGCGTGCGCCCGGTGGCACTGGCTGCAGCCCTTCTCGATGGGCTTGTGGACCTGCCTCCCCTCCCGGAGCTCCTTCTCTACCTTTGGGTGGCAGCTCGTGCAGAGGTCCACCTCCTTCGCCGGGAGCAGCATGGCGTGGTCCGACTGGTGCGAGAGGTGGCACTTCGAGCACTCGCCCTGGGGCAGCGTGGAGTGGACGAGCTCCCCTTCCCTCCTCTCGTGGCACTGGATGCAGATCCCCTCCGGGGGCCCCGCCCGGAGCATGGGGGGCGTCTCGCCGCCGTGCGGGTCGTGGCAGGCGAGGCAGGAGCCCTCGGCGAACGGCTGGTGGATCACCAGCTTGTCCTTGGGGCGGACGTGGCAGGCCGTGCAGAGGTCCGGCTCGGGCGCCACCAGCGTGAAGCAGTGCCGCCCGTCCGGGGACTCCACGTGACAGCGGTCGCAGGCGTTCGCGATCACCGGCAGGTGAATCCTGGGCCTCTCCAGGAGCTCGGCGTGGCAGCCCGACTGGAGGCAGTCCTTCCCGTAGCTCGCGGCCTGGGGCGGGCCGCCCTCGGCGGGAGGCGGCGCCTGCGAGGGTCCTTCCGGCGGAGATGGCTTGGCGGGCGGGCCCTTGGGCTCCGCTGGCGGTTTCTGTGCCGCCCTCGCGGACCCGGGACGGCGGTCCAGGCTCTCGAGTATGGGAGGCACGGGGGCCGAGCCGAAGCCGCTCGTGACCCCGCGGAGCTCGTGGCAGGGCGTGCACGCCTTGCCCGGGTAGTGGGTCTTCGCAAGCTCGGTGTGGCAGCGGCTGGAGCAGTCCTCGGGGTCCCGCGACTTCCAATCGTGGGCCCTGTGGCAGTCGGAGCAGGTCCTGTGCTCACTCGTGAGGTGGAGCAGCGAGCCTCCCAGCGCATGGCAACCCACGCAGCTCTTCTGGAGCGCGGCGATGGTCTGGGTCTGGGGCACGTGACACGTGATGCAGGCGAAGGCCATAGGAGCGCCGGCCTTCATGGTGTGGCACTGGCTGCACGTCCCGTACGGGCTCGACTTGCCCGTGTGGCAGTCCCAGCAGTTCATCGAGCCGTGCTTCCCGACCTTGGTCCAGGGGTGGAAGTAGGAAGGGTCGGCTGCGATGGGCACGAGCGGGCTCTCGGGGCGGTCCCGCGCGACGAAGCTGTGGCAGAGGTCGCAGTCCGTCTTGAGGGCCTTCCCCTCGGCGTCGCGGTGGCGGTCGTTGTGGCAGCGGAAGCAGCCGGGGAACTCCTTGTGGCTGATGTGGTCCGGGAAGTCGGCCCAGCTCGTCTTCATCTCCGGGAAGAAGTTCTTCAAGTAGAGCGCCTGCAGCTCCGGGACGGCGGCGGCAATCTCCCTCCGGTACCGGCTCGCCAGGTCTGGGTGCTTCTCGGAGTAGCTCTTCAAGAGACCCTGCTCGATCCCGCGCAGGGCCTCCTCCTTGCTCTCGTAATCCACCGCCAGGACCGCCACGGCCTCGGTCTTCATGTAGGGCACGCGAGGGTCGACCCTCCCGATCCCCATGAGCTCGTCCACCACCGCCTCGGGGCTGAGGAGCCTGTGGCTCGGGCGGTTGTGGCAGTCCATGCAGTCCATGCGGCGCGTCGGGAGGCTCGTGAGCTCCTCCGCCGTGGGCGGTTTGTCTACGTTCACGTACTCCGTGGAGGTGCCGTCCGGGTGCGTCACCTTGACCCAGGGGATGTCCAGGCGCCGCTCGTCCCGCGCGATGTACTCGACGTGGTTGCGGGTGTTCATGTGCCAGTGGATGCCCTCGCTGGGGCCGTGGGCCGACCCTCCGCCGCCCGTCTTCACCAGCATGAGCACGTCCCGGCGCGTGTTGGCGACGTCGTAGGCGAAGTGCACCCGCTCGGTGAGCTGGGACCCCCAGAACTTCTTCGGCCAGTGGCACTGCTCGCAGGTGTCCTGAGCCGGCCTCAGGTTCTCGATGGGCGTGGGGATGGGCTTCGGGTACTTGTCCGCCAGGACGGCGTAGACCTGGTAGAGCCCTGAGATCTTCGCCTTGACGTACCATTCCGCGCCGGACCCCACGTGGCACTCCACGCACTTGACGCGGGCGTGGGGCGAGTCCAGGTACGCCGTGTACTCGGGCTCCATGACCTTGTGGCACAGGGTGCCGCAGAACTCCACCTCCTCCGTGAAGAGGTACGCCCGGTAGCCGCCCAGGGCGCTCAGGAGGAGGAGGAGCAGGGAGAAGGTCACGACGATGAACACCCACCTCTGGTGCTTGGGGAGGTTCAGGTCGAGGACGGGGAAGCCGACGCCTTTCCTGCGCCTGCGGAGGATGGCCCCGGCGAGGCTGATCGCGATCCCGATGAAGAGGAACGTCGGGAAGACCGCGTAGGTGAGGATGCCCCGGTAGGGGTTCCAGTGCTCCGAGAGGAGGTCGAGGATCAGGAGCACCGAGCTGGCCCCGAAGCTGACGGTGGCCAGGATGGCGCCGATCAGGCTGGTCGGGTTGGCGAAGTACCAGTAGAGCCGGAGTTTCATCGCAGCCTGAGGTTGTCTGCATCCTCCCCGCAAAATCCTGGCCGGTCAACCTCGGGCGGGAGCTGCACGGCGGAACCGGGCCCGCGCGGACGCGGGAGCGTCCCCGGAAGCGCGGAAAACCGCGGCGGGCTGCGGAAGATTAAGCGCCTCCAGCGGGAAGTCGCCGTGTTCGCTCGGGCGCGGTGAGGGCGCCGCGGCCGGCGTGCTGGCGATCCCGCCTGCTCTCCGTCCCCGAGCGCGCCGGCGAAAAAAGGAGGCCCTCCCGCTTCTCCTCCCGCCGCGCTGCGGCAATCATAGGGCCCCATGTCACGCCGGCTCGCGTTGGTCCGGGCGCTCGCCTTCGCCCTCCCAGCCCACTTGGCTCAGGCCGAGTCGCTCGGGGCCGGCCAGGACCCCCCGCAGCCGCGGGCGGAGCCGAGGAGGCCCGACGAGCGCGCGCAGCAGGTGCCCCGGGAAGCGCCGCCGGAGCGGCAGAAGAGCCCCTGGGCCGACGTGCGGCGCGAGATCACGGCCGAGCGCGTGGCGAAGGGCCCCGTCGTCGACGGCCGCCTCGACGACGAGGCCTGGAAGGCCGCCGAGAGCGGAGGCCCCCTCGTCCAGGCGACCCCTTACGAGGGCACGGAGCCGAGCTTCCCGACGGACTTCAAGGTCGTCTACGACGGCGAGAGCCTCTACGTCGGCGTCTGGTGCTACGACCCGCAACCGGAGACGATCGTCGCCACCGAGATGGCTCACGACGGCCGGATCACCGCCGACGACTACGTCATCGTCGTCCTCGACACCTTCCTCGACCGCCGGAACGGCTACGAGCTCCGGACGAACCCCAACGGCGCCCGAGGCGAGGCCCTCATCTCGGACAACGTGAGCGTGAACGAGAGCTGGGACGGGATCTGGACCGCGGCCGCGACGATCGACGGCGAGGGCTGGAAGGCGGAGCTCGCGATCCCCTTCAAGACGCTGAGCTTCGACCCTGGCTCCGACACCTGGGGCTTCAACATCCTCCGCAACATCAAGCGGCTCTCCGAGCGGGACCGCTGGGTGGCCGCGCGGCCCGAGATCCACACGTACAACGTGGCCGAGGCGGGCAACCTCACGGGCTTGAGGGGCCTCGAGCAGGGGCTGGGGCTCGACGTCACGCCGTACGCCCTCGGCAGGCACCGCTGGGACCACGAGACCTCGGACGAGGACTTCGTCTCCGAGCTCGGCGGCGACGCGCGCTACCGGATCACGCCGAACCTGACGGCGAGCCTCAGCTACAACACGGACTTCGCCGAGACAGAGGTCGACGCGCGCCAGGTCAACCTCAGCCGGTTCCCCCTCTTCTTCCCGGAGAAGCGCGCCTTCTTCCTGGAGGACTCGGGCATCTTCCGCTTCGGCGGCCTCGGGTCCTCCTTGATCCCCTTCTTCAGCCGCCGCATCGGCCTCTCGAGCGAGGGGGAGGTGGTGCCCATCGTGGCCGCCGGGAAGCTCACCGGCCGGCTCCACGGCTTCAACGTGGGCGTCCTCGACGCCGTCGTGGACTCCGGGGGCGACCTCGGCCACAAGAACGCCTTCGCCGCGAGGGTCACGCGCAACGTCCTCGAGCAGTCCTCGGTGGGGCTCCTCGCGACGCTCGGCGACCCGAGCTCCGAGGAGGAGAGCTTCACCGGCGGGGGCGACTTCGGATACCGGACGACGCGGCTCTTCGGAGACAACGTCCTCCAGGCGAACGCTTTCGTCCTCGGGTCCTACACCGAGGGCTTCGCCGGCCGCGACAACCTCGCCTACGGCGCGAGCGTGTCCATGCCCAACGACCTCTACTCGGCGAGCGCCCAGGTGTTCCAGATCGACGAGGACTTCAACCCCGCGCTGGGCTTCGTGCCCCGGAAGGGGGTCCGCGCGTACTCGGGCTCCCTGAGCTACACGCCGCGGCCCAGGGCCGTCGAGGAGGTGCGGCAGCTCTACTTCACCTACTCCACGACGCACTACACGGACCTCGACGACCGCCTGGACACGGCCTCCCACAGCCTCTACCCCCTGTACGTCCTCCTCGAGAGCTCCGATACGGTCTTCTTCAGCCTCAACGCCCAGTTCGACTCGCCCCAGGAGGACTTCGAGATCTCGCGGGACGTGGTCATCCCCGCCGACGAGTACTGGTGGGGCTACATGGCGACGGGGTTCGAGACGGCGAGCAAGCGCCCGGCGGAGCTCGAGGTCAGTTACAGCGTCGGGGACTTCTACGACGGCGAGAGGTCGAGTTACTCGACGGCGGTCGACTTGAAGCCCTCGAAGCATTTCGTCGTTCGCTTCAGCCACTCGCTGAACCAGGTGCGGCTGCCCGAGGGGGACTTCGACACGCGGCTGGGCTCCGTGCGCATGCAGGTGAGCTTCACGCCGGATCTCATCTGGCACCACCTCGTCCAGCACGACAGCGTGTCGGACACGATCGGGTACCAGAGCCGCGTCGCCTGGGAGGTGCGCCCGGGCGCGCGGCTCTTCGTCGTCTTGAACCAGAACACCGACCGTGCGGGCTCGGACCTGACGTGGCTCGAGTCGGAGCTGACGCTCAAGCTCGGCGTGACGCTGAGGTTCTGAGCGCCCACGGGGAAACCACGAGAAGAAGGAGGCCTGCCAACATGAAGACCTGCTCGGTGATGCGCTTCGCCCTGCTTGCGTGCCTGCTCCTCGAGGACTCGCCGGCCCTCGAGGGCCGCCTCCCGGCGCCGAAGGGCCTCGACATGCCCCTCGGCGAGGCCCTGAGGAGGCGCGCCTCGACGCGGAGGTTCGACCCCTCGCGGCCGCTCGCTCGGGACGAGCTCGGGACGCTCCTCTGGGCCATGGCGGGGGTCACGCGCCCCGACCCCTCGCACCCTCACGGCGGGAGGCGCGCCGCGCCCTCGGCCTACGAGGCGTACGCGATCGACGTCCTGGTGACCGGCGCCGAGGGCACCTTCACCTACTCGCCGAAGGACCACGCGCTCGTGCCGCACCCGGCGCTGGGGAAGAAGGACCTGCGCGCCGAGGTTCCGCGGACGGACTGGGTCAAGGAGGCGCCGCTCCTCGTGGTCCTCGTCGCGGACCTCGGCCGCTACCCCGAGCACGTGCGCGCCGAGCGCCGCCGGGACTACTCCTACGCCGACGCGGCCGCGATGGGCGAGAACCTGTACCTCGCGGCGGCTGCCCTGGGGCTGGGAACGGTCCTCACGGCCGACGCGAGGCCCGAGGCGGGGGAGGTCCTCGGTCTCAAGGAGGGCCAGCACGTGGCGTTCATAATGCCCGTGGGGCGCGCCAGGCCGTAAAGCTCGGCTCGAGCCGCCTCCGATCTCTCAAGGGGAAGCCTCGGGCGCGCCAGGGGCTCATTCCGTAAACGCGCTCCATGTACGGACGAAACCTACTCCTGCTCGCATTCGCCATGATGGTTCCCGCCTGTTCTCCCGAGTGTGTGGACCGGGGCGCCGGAGATCCCGGCGTCGATTCGCGGCCCTTGGATGCCGCGTCTCCCGTGGGCTCGAGCGAGCTCGCCCTCGTGCAGCACCTGTGCGACTTGAGCCTCGAGGATCTGGCAGCCACCGGCCTCGCCGCACCCCCCAAGCCGACTTGGTACCGTGGCTCGCGATAGCTCCCAGAGAGCACACCGGCGCCCGGCGGCTCTCTGGGCCGCGCTGGCCCTCGCGCTCGCCCACGCCCAGGCTCGCCCCGAGGAGCCGCGGTCGGCCGAGCGCGCCATCAAGGCCGCGTTCCTCTTCAACTTCACCAAGTTCGTGGAGTGGCCGGCTTCCGCCTTCGGCGATGCCAAGGCGCCCTTCGTGATCGCCGTCCTCGGCGAGGATCTCTTCGGGGAGCTCCTCGAGGCCGCCGTCAAGGGCAAGGTCGTGAAGGGCCGGCCGATAACCATTCGCCGCTACACCGAGGTCAAGGAGCTGGGCCCCGCGCACGTGCTCTTCGTGAGCTCTTCCCTCGCCGGCCAGCTCGCCGAGGTGTTCGAGGCGACCAAGAAGCTTCCCGTCCTCACGGTCAGCGACATGCCGGGCTTCATCCAGCGCCAGGGTGCCATCGAGTTCGTGATCGCCGACGGCCGGGTCAAGCTCCACGTGAACTTCGACAACGCGGCGGCCGCGGGGCTGAAGCTCAGCGCCGAGCTCCTGAAGGTGTCCAAGGTGTTTCGCACGGACCGTGCGGGGGAGAAGTGAATGGCTCTCCTGCGACGCCTCAAGCTGAGCCACAAGCTGACGGCCATCATCATGCTGTCGGCGACGGCCGCGCTCGTCGCGGCGTGCGTGGCCTTCGCGAGCTACGACGTCCTCCGACTCCACCTGTCCCTCGACCGGCAGTCCCGGGTCCTTACCCGCGTCATCGCCGAGAACACGAGGGGCGCGCTCACCTTCCTGGACACCGAGGCCGCGAGCCACACTCTCGGCGGACTGAAGGCCGAGCCCCACGTCATCGCCGCGCGCCTCTACACCGTGGACGGCCAGCTCTTCGCCTCCTATGCCCGTTCGGCGGCCGCCCCTGCCGGGCTGAGCCTCGAGGCGACCTCCCCCGAGGGGTTCAACTACGCCAAGAACCACTTCGCGGTGGCCGCGACGGTCGCGGAGGGAGGAGAGCGCATAGGGACGCTTCGCATCTGGTTCGATCTCGACAGGCTGTGGGAGCTCCTGGGCCAATACGCCGCCATATTCACCATGGTCCTCCTGGGATCGCTCCTCCTGTCCTTCCTCATATCCAAGGGCCTTCAGCGGGCGATCACGGGCCCGGTGTTTGCCCTCGCGAAGGTCGCGGAGACGGTCTCGGCGCGCCGGGACTACTCCATCAGGGTCACCAGGGAGACGGACGACGAGCTGGGCGACCTGGCTCTCAAGTTCAACGAGATGCTCCTCCAGATCCAGAAGCGGGACGCGGTCCTCCACGAGTACCGCCAGTACCTGGAGCAGCAGGTCCAGAAGCGCACGCGCGAGCTCTACGTGCGCAACGTGGAGCTCAAGGACGCCCTGGACAAGGCGCAGGCGGCCAACCGGGCCAAGAGCGAATTCCTCGCCAACATGTCTCACGAGCTGCGCACGCCGATGCACGGGATCCTGAGCTTCGCCAGCTTCGGGCTCAAGCGGCTCAAGAGCGTGCCTCTGGAGAAGCTGGGGGAGTACTTCGAGAAGATCGACGTGTCCGCCAAGCGGCTCATGACCCTCCTCAACGACCTGCTGGACCTGTCCAAGCTCGACGCGGGGAAGATGACCTTCGAGCTGGCCCCCGCGGACCTGGGCGGCATCCTGAAGAGCGCCGTGGACGAGCTGAGCGCCCTCCTGGCCGAGCGCATCCTGAAGTGCAGCGTCGCAGGCGACCTGGGCCTGACCGTGAAGCTGGACCCGCAGCGCATCCTCCAGGTGGCGAGGAACCTCCTCGGGAACGCCATCAAGTTCTCGCCGGCCGGCAGCACCATCGATGTCGTCCTCGAGCGTGCCGTCGACAGGGTCCGCGTCTCCGTGGAGGACCGCGGCGTGGGGATCCCTCCCGAGGACCTCGAGGCGGTGTTCGACAAGTTCGTCCAGTCCAAGCGCACCAAGTCGGGCGCGGGGGGGACGGGGCTCGGCTTGACCATCTGCCGCGAGATCGTGAGCGCCCACGGCGGCCGGATCTGGGCCGAGAACAGGCCGGAGGGCGGCGCCGCGATCCGGTTCGAGCTTCCGATCCACGGTCCCCCGGCGAAGGAGCAGGCTCGGCCGGCCCAAGACGGAACCCAGGGAACGGCGCAAGAACCGAAGAAAGACCTCTGTCCCACAGTGGAGTGACGCACGCATGGAAGCCGATGCAAGGATCCTCGCGGTGGACGATGACCCGATCAACGCGTCGATCATCGAGGAGATCTTCGGAGGGCATTGCAAGCTCGAGGTCGCGAGCTCGGGAGAGCAAGCCATCTCCTCCGCCCGCGGCTTCCGTCCCGACGTGGTCTTGCTCGACATCATGATGCCCGGGATCGACGGCTACGAGGTCTGCCGCCGCATCCGGGCGGACGCGGCCTTGCGGCACACGAAGATCATCCTGGTCTCCGCCAAGGCCCTCGTGGCCGAGCGCCTTCGAGGGTACGAGGCGGGCGCCGACGACTACGTCACCAAGCCCTTCGACGAGGACGAGCTCAAGGCGAAGGTCGAGGTCTACCTCCGGCTCAAGCGGGTCGAGGAGGTCGATCAGCTCAAGACCGAGACCTTGGAGCTCGTGAGCCATGAGGTGCACACGCCGCTGACGGGCATCATCCCGGTCGCCGAGCTGCTCCTGGCGGACCAGGAGATGAGCGCCGAGGAGCGCCGGCAGTTCCTGGAGTCGATCGCACGCAACGCGAAGGCCCTCCACCGGCTCTTCACGAAGGCCATGCTCCTTCTGAACCTCAAGACGGGCAGGACGGAGCTCGAGAAGGAGCCGCTGGACTTGCGACCTCTGCTCTCCGAGGCCGTGGAGGGAGCGCGAGCGCTGGACCTCGAGCGGGGCGTAGAGGTCGACCTCGAGGCCGCGGGCGCCTTGCCCGTTCGCGGGGACGCGAGCCACCTCAAGCTGGCCCTCGATGCCGTGCTGGAGAACGCGGTCCGGTTCTCGCCTGCCTCAGGGACCGTGAAGCTCACGGCGCTGGGAAAGGGGAAGACCATCGAGATCTCGGTGGCGGACTCGGGGCCCGGCATCGACGCCGCCGTGATGCCGCGGATCTTCGACGGCTTCAGCGTGAGCGACGTGCGGCACCACACGAAGGGCACGGGGCTGAGCCTCGCCCTCTGCCGGTGCATCCTGCGCGCCCACGGCGGCGACATCGCGGCCAGCTCGCCTCCCGGGGGCGGCGCGACCGTCACGATCACGCTGCCCGCGGGCGAGGCGGCGCCGCCCGCGCCCGGCTCCGTTGCCTGCGGCGCCGGACCCGACGCCCGACGGGCTTGACCGCGGGGAGAGCTGCGCGGGGGCGTGAGGGAGGGGGGACCTCTGGCGGAAGTCGACTGAGAGAGCTCAGGCAGGCGCGAAGGGATTGATGATCTCCAACCCGTCGATCCCACTGCCACCTGGGAGGTCCTCCGAGTAGAGCCTCGAGACGCCTTGTCATGCGAGTAGATCCAGACATTCGTGTCAAGAACGTTCATGCAGCTCGTCGCGCGAAGGGTAGCGGCCAACGGAACAGAGGCCTGAGGCGCGCGCCCTCTCCAGGAATCTCCTGGCCGCCTCCTCCCGTTTTCGCTCTGCTTCTCCTTCCAGGGTCGCCGGTTCCTTGGGGAAGAGCACGATCGCCTCCACCCGGTCTCCTCTTCTGCAAGGCAGGCTTGACAGGTGGAGCTCTCCGTCTTTCTCGATGATCTTCTCGATGCGAATGGCGTTCATGGCTGACAGTTCACTCTACCATGCCGGATAGAGAAACGAACAGGGAGTTCGGGATCGAACCGGAAAGCCTGCGGCCTCGAGGAGCCGCCCGCAACTGCCATGCGAGAGCCGAGGCTTTGCACGCTCCTGGGTCCAGGGCATCCTTCCTGGACCCAGACAGCAGCTTCCGCGCCAGCCCCGGCGCCGCCCGCGCCCGGCTCCGTTGCCTGCGGCGCCGGACCCGACGCCCGACGGGCTTGACCGCGGGGAGAGCTGCGCGGGGGCGTGAGGGAGGGGGGCAAGGTACAATCGGCTGCGAACGATGCCTCCATCGCCCTGCAGCTCGCCGCCGCACCCTAGCGCCATGCTGGAAGCCGACACGCTCGGGATCCGCGAGCGGCGGCGCCCACCGTCCCTCGCCGTCGCGGCGCTGGTGTGGCTCGTCCCGCTGCTCTCGGGCTGCGGGACCGCGGCGCCCACGCCCACCCTCGCCGCGGAGGAGTCGCCGGGCAAGAACGCCTTCGAAGCCTACTGCGCGGCTTGCCACGGGCCCGAGGGCCTGGGCGTCCAGGGCGGCGGGCCGCCGCTCCTCCGCTCGACGTGGGTCTCCGGGCCCGAGGGACGGCTCATCCGGATCGTCCTCCACGGCGTGCGCGGCGCCATCGAGGTCGGCGGCACGACGTACAACCTGGAGATGCCGAGCTTCGGGCCGATCCTCACGGACGAGCAGGTCGCCGCGGTGCTCACCTTCGCCCGTAGGCGCTTCGGTGAGCCGAGCCCACCCGTCGCCGCGGAGGCCGTGCGCCGCGCCCGCATCGAGAGCGGTGATCGGGAGGGATACTGGACCGCCGAGGAGCTGCTGGAGCTGCGCTGACCCGGGCGGGCGCGCCCTACTTGCGCCCCAGGCCAAACTCGTTCCCCATCGCGACGACCTTGCCGTCCCGGAAGTGCACCTCGATGAACTTGGAGCCGCTCACCGGGACGCCCTTCTCGTCCTTCAGCGTCGCCACGAGCTTCCGGGTCTTGGCGTCGAAGACGTCCGGCGCGTGAGACCAGGCGTACTTCCCGTCGAGGCTGAAGCACACCCAGCCGTGGCCCCCTTGGGACAGCTCGACGTGGCCCCGGAGCTCCGGGGGCATCTTCGTCGCATCGAAGATGAAGAGCTTCCGGCCGTCCTGGTCGCTGATCCAGAGCTCGGACTCGTCGGGGGTGAGGGCCGCGCCGTGGGTGCGGTGGAGGATGGGCTCCTTGCCGGCGATGACCCGGTGGAGGACCTTGCCGCCCTCGAGGTCGACCACGTCGAAGCCGACGGTGCCACCGAGGCACACGTAGGCGACCCGGTTCCGGCGGTCGATCGTGTAGGGGAACACGCCCTTCTCCCCCACGTCCTTGATCTGCCGCGCGACCTGGTCCGTGCTTGTGTCGAAGACGGTCAGCATCGTCCTCGTGCCGAGGAAGACGCGCTTTCCATCGAGGCTCACGATGCTGTTGTGCGCTTGAGGGCCGACCTGGATGCGCTTCAGGAGCACGCCGTCCTTCGCGTCCACGACCAGGAAGCCGCTGTCGTCCCCGGAGTACCACCAGCCGGTGGGGACGTAGATCTTCTTCCCGTCCATCGTGATCGACGAGCGGTCGCAGCCCGCGTCGTACGTCTTCTCCCAGACGACCTTCTCCTCCTCGAGGTGGAAGCACCCGAGCCGCCGATTGGTCGTCGAGTAGTAGACGCAGCGCGTCACGAGGTTCCCCGTGAAGCCGCGGAGCCCCTCCGCGAAGATCGGGACCTCGATCCGGCGGACGAGCTTGTGCCCGTCGTCGATGTCGAAGATGAGGATCCCCGTGCCCGACCGGCCCTCGGTCTGCGCCCCGTCCGGCATGCTGAGGTAGAGGAAGCGCTTCGCCGGGGACTCGGCGGGGGCAGCGGGGGCTGCGGCGGCTGCGTTGGAGACGACGGCGGCGGCGAGCGCGATGATGAGCGCGGCGGCCGCGCGGCCGCGGGCAACGGATCGGAACGGTTTCACGGGGACACCTCCCAGGGCTCGTAGGGTGTTGGGCACGAAGGGCTCCGAGGGGATCTTACATCGAAAGCGCCAGCCTGGGATCGAGGAAGAAGCTCCGGTCGGGTATCGTGGCAGGCCCATCCCAACCAGCTCGGAGCTGCCATGACGACCACGAAACCGCGTCTCCTCGCGATCCTCTCGCCTCTCCTCGCCTCGAGCGCGGCGCCCGCCGCCGGGGCTCGCGAGCTCTCCCTCACCGACAAGACCCTCGTGGCCTGGGTGCGCCTCGCGAGCGTGACGCAGCGCGGCGGCAGCGCGCTGACTTCTTCGCGCTCGGGGAGAAGCACGTCCTCCTCTGCATCAGCCACAAGGTCGGCGCGCGATGCTACATCGGCCGCTTCGACCGGGCGAGGCTCAGGTTCGAGCCGGAGCGGCACGTGCGCATGAACTGGCACGGCGGCGTCTTCTTCGCGCCCGAGAGCCTCCTCGACGCGAAGGGGCGGCGGATCATCTGGGCGTGGGTCACGGACCCACGGGCCATGACGACGCAGCGCGCGACGGGCTCGGGGGTCCAGAGCATGCCGCGCGTCCTCTCGCTCGCTCCGGACGGGACGCTGCGGATCTCGCCGCCGGAGGAGCTCGCGGCGCTGCGGCGGGACCCGCAAAGAGTGGCGGAGATTGCGATCCCCGCCGGCGGCGAGGTCGAGCTCGAGGGCGTGCGCGGCGACAGTCTCGAGGTCGCCCTCGAGATCGATCCGGGGGGCGCAAGGGAGGTCGGGGTCAAGGTACGCTGCTCGCCGGACGGGAAGGAGGAGACCGCGATCTGGCATGCTCCCGCGGGGCGGAGCCTCGTCCTCGACATGTCGCGCTCGACGACGAGGCGCGACGTCAGGTATTCGGCCGGCCCCCTGGACGCCTACGGCGGCCGCCGCGAGCCGCGCTCGACCGTGGAGGCACCCCTCGAGATCCCTCCGGGCGAGCCGCTGCGGCTCAGGATCTTCCTCGACAAGCCCCTGCTCGAGGTGTTCGCCAACGACAGGCAGTGCATCACGCAGCAGGTCTTCCCGCAGTCCCGAGAGGCCGTGCTCGTGAAGGCCTGCGCCCGGGGCGGCCGGGCGCGCATCGTGCGCGGCGAGGCCTGGACGCTGGCCCCGGCGACGTTCATCGACGAGAAGGCGGGGAAGGCGCGGTGAAGGAAGGACCGCCGACGTGAGGTCGCGCAGGTCTTGAGGACCCCACCTCACGTCGTCCCGAGCCTCCTCGTCACGTCCACCCGCAGCCAGCACAGCGCGCCGAGCCAGAAGCTCGCGCCGAAGACGATGAACATGAGGTCGTTGCCGGCGATCGCGCCGAATCGCTTCCCGAAGAGGAAGCCGCAGGTCATGGAGCCGAGGGCCGACCCGAGGTTGCCGACCATGTTCATGGCGCCGGCGAGGGTGCCTGCGTGGCGCTCGCCGATGTCGGCGCAGGAGGCCCAGGCGGGCCCCATGGCCAGATCGAAGCAGGCGAACGCCGCCGAGAGGAGCGCGGCGAGCGCCCAGACGTCCTCGACCCAGTTGGTCGAGACGATGGCGAGCCCCGCGCAGGCGTAGCCCACGACCCCGTTCAACCGCCGGCCCCACTTCCGGTTCCCCGTGCGGCGGATGGTCCAGTCCGAGATGAAGCCGCCGCCCACGCACGCCACGACCCCGCAGGCGAGCGGCAGCGCCGACAGGAGCTGCATCTCGCCGGGCCCGAGGCCGCGCTGCTTGCGCAGGTAGTCCGGGAGCCACGTGATGAAGAAGGTCGCGGTGAACCCGCCGCAGCCGTACATGAGGCACAGGGCCCAGACGCTGGGCGAGCTCAGCATCTCCCGCCAGGGCGTCCCGCCGTGGCCCGCGGGGCGCTGGACGCGGCCTCGGGCGATGCGCTCGCGCTCCGCGGCGTTCACCCTCGCCATCTCCTCCGGCCTGTTGCGGAACCAGGGCCAGAAGGCGGCGCACCAGACGACGCCGAGCAGCGTGATGAGCGCCATCGCGCCGGCCCAGCCCAGGCCGAGCGCGAGCGGGCCCACGAGGTAGGGCGCGGCGACCCCGCCGATCCGGCTCGCGGCCCAGATAAGCCCTTGGGCGGTCCCCCGCTCCGTGATCGGCATCCAGTCGGCCATGACGCGGGCGATCACGGGGAAGGCGCCGGCCTGGAACGCGCCGAAGAGGAACCGCAGGACGAGGAGGAGCGCGAACGGCGTGAGGATAGGTCCCGCCGAGGCCGGCAGCGAGGCCGCGACCGCGACGAGCCCCACGGCCCCCGTCAGGAGCGACCAGCCGAGGGCCGCGGCCGTGAGGGCGTGCCGCGCGCCCAGGCGGTCGCCGATGAAGCCCCACGGCACCTCGAAGAGGCCATAGGCCACGAGGAACGCGGTCATGACCGCCCCGTACTGCTCCCCGGTGAGCCCGAGGTCGTCCCTCAGGTACGTCCCCGCCGTGGCGAAGCCTGCGCGGTGGATATAGGACACCGCCGCCAGGGTGCACGTCATGGCGAGCACCCCGCGGCGCACGTGGGTGGAGCGGGCGGCTCCGGCGCACCCTTCCGCGGTTCCTGACGCCTGGCTCAAGGTGGTATCCTGGTCGCATTCTCACCGTCGCGGCCGCCGCGGCGCCAGCGGAATCATGAAGATCGCGCGCTTCGAGACCTTCCTCGCCAACGCCGGCCTCCGGAACTACCTCTTCGTCCGCCTGACGACGGACACGGGGCTCACGGGCGTAGGCGAGGCGACCCTCGAGTGGCAGGAGCGCGCGGTGCAGGCGCTCCTCCACGAGTGGGTCGAGGCCCGGATCCTGGGGCGCGACCCCTTCGACATCGAGGCAGTCGCCGGCGGCATGGTCCGCGACCAGTACCAGGGCGGCTCGACGGTCATGACGGCGATCAGCGGGGTCGAGGTCGCGATGTGGGACATCGTGGGCAAGGCCTGCGGCCAGCCCCTCTACCGCCTCCTCGGCGGGCGCTGCCACGGGCGCATCCCGGCCTACGCCAACGGCTGGTACGGCGGGGCGCGGGCGCCCCGCGACTACGCCGAGCGGGCGCGCGACGCCGCGGCGCGCGGCTACGGCGCCCTCAAGCTCGATCCGTTCGGCGTGGCCTGGAAGGACCTCGAGCCCGAGGAGCTCGAGGCCGCGGTGGAGACCGTGGCCGCGGTCCGCGAGGCCGTCGGCCCGCGGATCGGGATCATGATCGAGTGCCACGGCCGCCTCTCGGCGGGGAGCGCCGTCGATGCGATCCGGAGGCTCGAGCGCTTCGAGCCCATCTGGTGCGAGGAGCCCGTCGCGCCCGAGGCGATCGAGCTCCTCGCCGAGGTGAAGCGGCAGGTGCGGAGCCCCATCGCGGCCGGCGAGCGGCTCTACACGGCCGCCGACTTCCAGCGACTCATAGCCCTCCGCGCCGCGGACGTGGTGCAGATGGACATCGCGCACGCAGGCGGTGTGCTCGCGGCCAAGAAGGTCGCCGCCATGGCGGCCGTGCAGGACCTCCGCGTCGCGCCGCACTGCTCGATCGGCCCCGTGGCGCTCGCGGCTTGCCTGCACTTCGACGCGAGCACCCCCAACTTTATGGTCCAGGAGTGCTTCGCCGAGTTCGACGTGCCCTGGCGCTCGAGCCTCGTGAAGGGCTGGGACCCGGTGCGCCGAGGCGATCTGGTCGTCCCGGAGGCGCCGGGGCTCGGCGTGGAGCTCGACGAGGAGGCCATCGCCGCGCACCCCTACGTTCCGAACGCCTTCCCGAGCCTCTGGGACGAGGGCTGGCTCCGGGGCTTCACGCAGACCGGGGGGAACATCCGGACCGGCCGGACCGACCCGGCCGACCCGATCGGCCGGACCGGCCCGCCCGGTTCGACCGGCTCGACCGACCGCAAGGGGTAGCCGGCATGCGGGCGTTCCACGTGGCGTTCACCGGCGACTTCCTCCGCGAGGACGGCCGCTGCGCCTACGGCGACATCGGGCTCTCACTCCTCGAGGCGGAGCCCCACATCCGCTGCACGTTCCTCCGGGACCAGGCGCCACGGCGGGGGGACGGGGACTACTGGCGGCGCTTCTACTCCCTCGAGGTCACGCCCGAGCACCTCGCGGGCGTCCACGGGCTCGTGGTGCTGCGGCCCTGGGTCCGGCGCGCCGCCTTCGCGCGCGGCGCCGAGGATCTCGTCGTCATCGGCCGCTCGGGGGCGGGCTACGACAAGATCGACGTCGCGGCGTGCACCGAGAACGGCGTCGCTCTCTTCAACGCGCCCCTCGCCCTCAACCACTCGACGGCGTCATCGGCCCTCCTCTTCCTCCTCGCGCTCGCGAAGCGCCTGCCCGAGCAGGAGCGGATCGCGAGGTCCGGCCGCTGGGACCTCCAGGCGCGGGCCATGGGGAGCGAGATCGAGGGCCGGACGCTCGGCATCGTGGGCCTCGGCCACAGCGGCCGCGAGCTCGTGCGCCTCGTCGCGCCCTTCCGCATGCGCGTCCTTGCCTTCTCGCCGCACGCCGACCCGGCTCAGGCCGCGGCGCTCGGCGTGCGGCTCGCGAGCCTCGAGGAGGTCCTGCGCGAAGCGGACTTCGTAAGCCTCCACTGCCGTCTCACGGACCGCACGCGCGCCATGATCGGCGAGGCCCAGCTCGCGCTCATGAAGCCCACGGCGTACCTCATCAACGTGGCCCGAGGCGAGCTGGTCGATCAGGCGGCGCTCATCCGTGCGCTCCGGGAGCGCAGGATCGCGGGCGCGGGCCTCGACGTCTTCGAGGTCGAGCCTCCGCCGCCGGGCGACCCGATCCTCGCCCTCGAGAACGCCATCCTGACGCCCCACTGGTCCGCGTCCACGAGCGACGTCTGGCGCGCGACGGGCCGCGCCATGGCCGAGGGCATGCTCCGCGCCGCGCGCGGCGAGCCTCCCGAGGGCGTGGTCGACCCGGCGGTGCTCGCGCGCCCCGACTTCCGGGAGAAGCTTCGGCGGTTCGAGGAGAACCGGTGAAGGTTTGCTTGCGCGGAGATTTCGTCGCCGTTTCCAAGGCACCAACTGCTACAATCTCGGCAGCGAGGTTGCCCCATGCCGCTGCGAGATCATTTTCGACCACCGATTTCCTCCCGATCCTCGTGGGAGGGGTTCCACGGCGGCTGGCCCATGACCATGGTGCAGCAGTTGTCTCGAGTATTGCCCGACGAGTTCACCGCAGAGCCCCGTGTGCATCTCGGAGCCTTTTTTGAGATCGACGTCTGTGCCTACGAGGACCGGACGCCGAAGCAAACCGGCTGGGCAGCGGCCGCAGAATCCGGAGGGACCGCGACCGCAACCTGGTCTCCGCCGCTGCCGACGCTGACCGTCGACGCC
>JACQVW010000118.1 GCA_016209535.1 Planctomycetota bacterium
ATGGCTCCATAATGTCCACGGATCTTATCGGCACGTCCAGCCTCCGAACTTTAACGGAAAGTCCGCTCAAGTTCCGATAAAGTGGGTCAAATCTGTCACACTTAAAAACGGAGAGCCAGCTTCGCCACTTCCTTTGCCACCCTTCGGGCAAGGCGCCCTTGCCACTCCCGCTGGAGCTTGAGCCAGGATGCCAAGGCCGCCGCATCATGGCTTTCCGCCCTGCTCAGCCTGGCTTCCTCGAACAGCCGGGACCACTCGTGCGCTCTGTCGCTATCCGCCATGATCTGACTCCTGTCGCGCGGGGCTCCTAGTCCCGCTTTTCGTGTAGCAGGATGTCGCTGGTCGGCCTCCCCTGCCGTGATCTGAGTCACCAAACTTCAGGTCCTTTGCTCCCTCCAGGACCCCGCCCTGGACCCGCTTCGCTCGCGCCATGCCCCGCGATCGCGGCCAACATTCCTTCCTCGATCAGGCCCCCGTCCCCCCCTCCACCTCGCCCCGCAGCACCTCAAGCGCGCGCTCGATGCTCGCGTCGCCCGCGTAGATCTCGAGGAGCCTCCGCGCCTTCGCGAGGGCCTTCTGCCGGTCCCCGCCGTGCGGGGCATCGCACAGGTTGTCGACCGCGTCGGCGATCTTGATGAGCCTCACGGGCCGTGGAGCCGACGCGAGCGCCTCGTGGTAGCGCGCCTCGCGCTCCGCCTCGGGGAGGCGCTTGTCCTTCGTGAGGAGGGCCACTTGGGCTGGCCCGCGTGCTTGCGGGCGGCGAAGGAGATGGCCTTCGAGACGATGTCCATGGTCAGCGGGCCTCCACCCGCTCGCAGAAGTGCCTCCCGAGCTGGGCGATCGCCCTCTCGCCCGCCGCCTCGTCCCGGAGGTCGGCTCCGTAGACGCAGAGGACGAAGGCGCGGCCCGAGGGCGCCGTCACCACGCCCACGTCGTGCCGCGTGCGCTCGATGGATCCCGTCTTGTGGGCGGCGCGGGCGCCCGGGGGCAGCTCGAGGGCGAGCCACTCGGGGCCCGCGCCGGAGAGGACCTCGAGCATGGCGCGCGACGCCGCTGGGCTCACGACCTCGCCGCGCCACAGGCGCTCGAGCAGGCGGCCGATCTCCCGCGGCACGGCGGTGCTCGAGAGGCCCGCCTCGAAGGCCTTGAGGTCCATGATGTAGCGCGCCACGGTGGTCCTCGCGAGGCCCTGGCGGCGCGCCTCGGCGGCGACGGCGGCCGGGCCGCCCGCCTTCTGGATCAAGAGGTTCGTCGCGAGGTTGTCGCTCGCGGCCACCATCCAGTGCGCGAGGGAGCGCACGCTCAAGGTCCTCCCGATCGCCTCCCGCACCTCCTCGGCCTCGGCCTCGGTCCGGAGCTCGCCCTCGACGGCGCTCGGGAAGACGTCGGTGACGGGGACCTCGTCGTCGAGCGAGAAGCGCCCCTCCTCGACGTCGCGGAAGACCTTGAGGAGGACGAGGACCTTCATGGTCGAGGCCGCGTGGAAGGAGCGGTCGGCGCGCAGCTCGAGGGTCTCGCCCGTGCCGAGGTCGCGGAACCACACGCCCCAGGTCCCCGGGGCGCGCGCGAGGATCGCCTCCACGTCCCGCAGCGGCCGGGCCGCGCACCCCGCGGCCAAGGCAAGCGCGAGGAAGGCCACCCCGCGCAGGACTCGAGGAGCGAAGGCTCTCACCGCGTCTCGTCGAGCCAGCGCCGGCACGCCTCGAGGACCGCCTCGGCCTGGCGGCGGGGCGAGAAGTCCTCCACCGCCCTGCGGCGGGCGCTCTCGCCCATGCGGCGTCGCAGGTCCGCGTCCCCCGCGAGGGCTGCGATCGCGCGGGCGAGTGGCTCGGGCTCGTCCTCGACGACGAGGCCGTCCAGGCCGTCGCGCACGATCTCGGGCAGGAGGCCGCGGCGCGACGCCACGACGGGCACGCCCGTGGCCATCGCCTCGCGCACGGCGCGGCAGGTGCCGTCGGTCCCGGGCACGAGGAAGACCTTCAAGTCGAAGCAGGCCAGGGCCAGCGGGTAGTCGTCGCCGCCGACGTAGCCGGGGAGGACGACGCGCTCGAGGATCCCGAGCTTTCGCGCGCCCTCGTGGGCCAGCTCGCGGGCGTGCGTGCCGCGGCCGAGGACCAGGAGCCGCACCTCGGGCCGCTCGGCCATGACGCGCCGCACGGCCTCGAGGAGCACGTCGAAGCGGCGGCGGCGCTGGACCCTGGCCACGACCCCCACCACCACGGCGTCGCGGGGGATGCCGAGGCGCTCCCGGAGGTCCTCTCCCGGGGCCCGCGGCCGGAAGCGCTCCGCGTCGACGGAGCCTTCGAGCTTGACGACGCGCCCCTCGGGCAGCCGGAACCGCTCGAGGACCGCCCTCCGCACGCCCTCGCCGAACACGAATACGCCGTCCGACTCCCGCCCGTAGAGCCAGCGGTGGCGGAGCGACCGCGCAGGCGCCGCGTCGTCGTAGAGGCTGCGCACCACGAGCGGCCTCCGCACGGGCCTCGCGAGCTCCAGGGCCCGCGCCAGGGCGCGGCGCGCCCGCGCCGCGACGCCGTGGGCGTTGTCGAGGTGCGCGTGGAGCACGTCGACCGGGTCCGCCTCGAGCATCCTCGAGAGGTACCTCACGTCGGCCCGGTTCAAGAAGAGGCGGCGGTGCTTCGGCAGCCTCAGCTCCGCGATGGGCTCGAGGCCCCGGGCGCGCACCAGGTCGTCGATGGGACCCTTGCCCGGCGCGGGCCTGCCCACGGCGACCCGCGAGTCGGCCCCGAGCTCGAGGAGGGAGCGCGCGAGGCGCACCGCCGGGTCCACGGGGCCGGTGAGCTTCCAGTTCGAGATGAGGTGGAGGAACTTCACGGTGGTGCGTTCACGGTGTTGATCTCACGGCGCCGCCTGCGAGGGCTCGCCCCGCGCCCCCTCCGGGACCGGCGCGTCCTTCCAGGCGAGTCCCCGCAGCTCCCAGAGCTTCGCGTACTTGAGGAACACGTACAGGGCCCCGAGTACGGCCACGATGAACCCCGCGGCGCCCTCCCGGAACCCTTGCTTGAGGACGTACATCTTGAAGAGCTTGAAGGGCGGCTGGACGAGCATGCGCAGGAGGGGCCAGCGCACTCCCTCGCGCAGCTTCTCGCGGGCGGCGATGTCCGTGAACGAGTTGATCGTGCGAATGTGGTCCGCCATGCTCCGGTAGCTGTAGTGGTGGAGGTCGCCCGAGAACGGCTTCACCACGCCCCGGACGTAGACGTGGTCGTGCGGGTTCGTCCCCCCCCACCTCCCGCGGCTGCGCCGGAAGAGGCGCAGCTTCCGGTCCGGGTACCAGCCGCTCCGGAGGATCCACCTCCCGAGGTAGAAGGTCTTCCTGGGCATGGTGTACCCGTCCGCGCCGGGCGGATCCGCGGCGAGCGCCGCCTCCACCTCGCGCCGCAGCTCGGACGAAACGCGCTCGTCCGCGTCGATGCATAGCACCCAGTCGTGCGACGCCTGATCGATGGCGAAGTTCTTCTGCTCCACGTGGCCCGGCCAGTCCCTCTCGATCACGCGGGGCACGACCTCGCGCCCGTCGAGGTCTCGACCGCGGAAGGCCGCGGCGACCTCGCGCGTCGCGTCGGTCGAGTGGGAGTCGACGACGATGATCTCGTCGGCGAACCCCACGCTGGCGAGGGCATCGGGGAGGTTCCGCTCCTCGTCGAAGGCTATGATGCAAGCGCTGAAGGGGGTCCTTCGAGCCATCGGAGATCATCCACGGTCCAGGCGCCGCGGCGCGCCCGCTCGGCCCACCCAGGCCCCAGCGCGCTCTCCAGGCGCGAGAAGAATTCGATGAGCCCCTCGACCTGCGCGCCGCCCAGGTCGTAGCCGAGGACGCGCCCCAGGTAGTGGCGCGCCGCGGGAGCGTCGAGTCCCGGGGGCAGCGGGGCCTCCCGCACGATGTCGTCGACGCGGGCGAGGCCCGCGGCCTTGGCCCGCTCGAACCTCTCCAGGAGCCCCGCCGGCGCTGGCCCGCCCCGCCAGATCCAGAACGCGTAGACGAAGGGCAGCCCCGTCCAGCGGGTCCACACGGTGCCAAGGTCCAGCACCTCCCAGCCGAGGGGCGCGGCGTTCCTCAGGGCCACGTCGCCGATCAAGAGGATGCCGTCCAGGGACGCGCCCCGGCGGTCCGCGGGCGCCGCGAGGGCCGCCTCCGCCTCGGGCGGCGCCGCGTCCACGAACCGGGGCGTGCCGCGCCACAGCTCGCGGAAGAGGAGCCGCGTGAGGAGGGCCGACGTCCTCGAGGACGCGTCGAGGCCCACGCGCCGGAGGTCCGCGAGCGGCCTCCGGTGGTAGAAGCGGATGCTCCGCACCTCGCCGTAGCTCGCGATGCAGATCCGCGGCAGCACGCGGTACTCCTCCCGCGCCGGGTACTCGACGACGGGCGCGAGCGCCAGGTCGAGCTCGCCGGAGCGGAGCTTCGAGGCGAGCGCCGAGGGCGCGTGGTTCGAGACCTCGAGCGGAGGGGACCCGCCCCCCGCCAGGTAGCGCGTGAGGGGCAGGGCGTTCAGGTAGTCGATGCCTCCCACGCGCACGGGGGAGGCGTTGCGCTCCTCGCTCAAGTCCACCTCCAGGCCCTCCAGAGCCAGAGCCGGACTCCGAGGAGGAAGGCCCGCCGCCGGAAGTACCCTCGGGCCTCCCGCAGGGCCCGGGGCCGGCCGGCGAAGTAGCCGCGGATGAACTCGCGTACGGGCCGCTCGAGCCGGCGCACGCCGCCGGAGCGTCGCCCCTTCTCGACGGAGCGCCACAGCCGCACGAGGTTCGCGTAGGGGCTCCAGGCGCTCCGCTCGCGCACGCGAGCCCTGTCCCAGTCGACGATGTGGACGTGAGGCTCGTCGCCGTCGAAGGAGCCCATGATGTTCCCGATGTGCAGGTCGGGGTGGTCGATCCCCGCCTCGTGCATCCGGCCGACCGCTTCGCCCGCGGCGCGAAAGATCGGCCCCTCCCTCGCGTCCCCGAAGAGCTCCGGCAGCGGCCGCACGCCGGCGAGGTACCGCGTGACGAGCCACGCCCGCACCGAGCCGAGGCCCGCGCGCTCGACGACGAGGGCGAGGACTTCCGCGGTCGGGATCCCGGCCCGCTCGGCGTGCGCCGCGACGCGCAGCTCGTCGAGGAAGCGCCGCGCCCCCCAGTACCTCGAGGAGTTCCAGCGCCCCAGGACGCCGCCACGGCGATAGGACTTGAGCACCCAGGCCTCGTCGCCGCAGCGCAGGAGCGCGTGCCGCGTCCTCCCGCCCTCGATCCAGCCCGCGACGAGGGGACCCGCGCCGAGGTTGCGAGGGTCCCGGACGCCCGCCTCCAGGAGCCGGTCGCGCAGGCGAGACTTGAGGATGACGGTCCGCACGCCCGCCGCGCCGGTGACGCGGAGCGCCTCGAAGCCCTCGGGGATCCCCTCGAGGTCCCCCGGGGCACTGCCCTGGGCGGCGGAAGGGCGACCGGGATGGAGGAGGCGCTCGGGCATGGAGGTTCGGCTCCCAGCGGATTATCGATCGCCCCGGTTTGACAAGCAACTGGGCCTTCTCCAGAATGCGGCCATGCTCGATCTCGACCCCGGAGAGGTCCGGAAGATCCTCCTCGTGCGCACGAGCGCCCTGGGCGACGTCGTGCACACGCTCCCGGCCCTCGACGCGCTGCGCGAGAGCTTCCCCTCCGCCGAGATCCACTGGCTCGTGGAGCCCCTGGGCGCGCGCCTCCTGGAGGGGCATCCGAAGCTCGACCGGCTCGTCGTGCTGCCGCGCCAGCGGTGGAAGCGGGACGCGCGCAGCCCGCTGCGCTGGCCCGCGATCGCCGTCGAGGTCCTCCGCCTCGCCGCGGGCCTCCGCCGAGAGCGCTACGACCTCGTGATCGACTTCCACGGCAACCTCCGGAGCGCCGCGATCCTCGCCCTCGCCGGCGGCCGGCGCAGGATCGGCTTCCACCGAGCCGACGCGGCCGAGGCCGGCGGCTCCCTCCTGACGACGCACGCAGCCGCGAGGGTGCCGCCTCGCACGAGCAAGGTCGAGAAGAACCTCGCCCTCGTGAGGGAGCTGGGCTTCTCGCGCGACTGCCCGCCGGGCACGCTGGGCCTGCGCGAGGAGGACCGGCTGTGGGCCCGCGCCCTCGTCGCGTCGCTCCCGGGCTCGGGCCCCGCCGTGGGCCTCCACCCCGCCGTGAGTCGGTTCGGCGACTTGAAGCGCTGGCCTCCGGAGCGCTTCCGCGAGCTCATCGACCTCCTCCGGGAGCACCACGACGCGCGCGTCCTCGTCACGTGGGGACCCGGTGAGCGCGAGGCCGCGGAGGTCGTGGGCCGGCCGACGGTCCTCCCCGAGGAGGTGGGGCTGCTCCGCTTCGCCGCGGTCCTCGAGGCCCTGGACCTCTTCATCGCCGCCGACACGGGAGTCCTCCCCATCGCGGCGCTCCTCGGCACACCCACGGTCGGCCTCTACGGGCCGAAGGACGCGGCGGTCTACGGACCCTACCCGCGCCGCGGCGAGCTCGTGACGAGCACGGCCCCCTGCAGTCCCTGCACGCTGCGGCGGTGCGAGCATCGGATCTGCATGGCCCTCATAACGGCCGGCGCCGTCCTCGAGGCGGCCGAACGGGCCCTCGCGGCGAGGCAGCGTGGGATCCCGGCATGAGCGCGGCCGACGCGAGGCCCCGGAAGCGCCGGTGGCGCCACCTCCAGCGCAGGGTGCGCAACTGGATCGCCGGGCTGATCGGCCCCACGGTGATCTGGGCCTGGACGCGCACGCTGCGAATCCGCAGCGCCGGCGCCGTCCGCACCCGCGGGACCATGTACTTCGGGGAGGGAGCGGGCATCTACGTCTTCTGGCACCAGCGGATGCTGGTCCTCGCGGGCATCTACCGGCGCTCGGGCACGCGCGTCCTCATCAGCGAGCACGGCGACGGCGAGCTCATCGCCCGGATCATCGGGCGGCTGGGCATGAAACCGATCCGCGGCTCGAGCACCCGCGGCGGCGTGCGGGCGACCCTCGAGCTCCTCCGCGAGGTGGAGAGCGATGTGAACTTCGCCATCACGCCCGACGGGCCCCGGGGCCCGCGCCACGTCTTCCAGGAGGGCGCGATCTATCTCGCCTCGAGGACGGGCCTCCCCATCTACCCGGTCACGGTCGCCTGCCGGCGCCGCTGGCAGCTCCCCACGTGGGACGGCTTCATCGTGCCGCTGCCCTTCACCGCCACGATCGTGCGGTTCGGCGAGCCGCTGCGGTTCCCGGCGGACTTGAGCCGCGAGCAGCTCGAGGCCGCCCGGCTCGAGGCCGAGCGCCGGCTCCGCGACCTCACGGAGGACACGGACAGGGAATTCGAGGCGCTGTACGCGGGGGCATCCCGGTAGGCCACCGGGCTGGCTCACGCGCCGGCGTGGTTCAACGCCGGGTTACACCCGGCTATGAACCACGCGTTCATTCCCACGATACTGCCCCTACCAAACTGCCCCTGCTG
>JACQVW010000119.1 GCA_016209535.1 Planctomycetota bacterium
CCGTCGAGCTGGCACTCGTCGGGCACACCGTCGGAGTCGCAGTCGCGGCTCGTGATGTCCCTGGTCCCGCGGAAGACGACGAGCTGGTCCGGGTGGCCGCGCGTCACGAGGTCCGGCCGCCCGTCCCCGTCCAGGTCTCCGAGCGCGGCGTGCGAGGGTCCCCAGGGGCAGCGCTGCTCGGCGGTCCAGCCAAGGCGGCGGGCCCCGCCTGCGGCGGTGAGGTTGAGCGCGACCCAGGCGCTGCTCAGGGGCGCCGCGCAGGCGCTGAAGGGGAAGTAGCTGACCCCCGCCAGGTCCGCGACGCCGTCCCCGTCAAGGTCCGCCGCGGCCAGGAACGGTGAATTGACGGGCAACGCCTGCGCCTCGAGGCGAAGCGCGCCGCCCCGCGGCAGCTCGTTCCAGAAGATGTCCACGCCGCCCCGCGTGTCGGCGGCGACCGTGGCGATGTCCGGGTCCCCGTCGCCGTCGAGGTCCTCGAGGGCGAGGCTCCGGGTCCCGGCGCCCTGGGCCGTCGGGGACGGCCCCTCCACAAACCCGGCGGGACCGTCGAGGCGCACCGCGACGCGCCCCGAGCCCGAGAAAGCGACGATCACGTCCGGGTCCTGGTCCCCGTCGAGGTCCCGGGCCGATAGCTTCTGCACCGCCGCGCCGACTCCGAGGGCCAGGGGTCCCTCCCAGAGGAAGGCCCCGTTCCCCTGATTCCGGACGACGGAGAGGTAGCCCGGCGTGCCCTGGCAGCAAAACTCCGAGGAACCGACCAGGAGGTCCAGGTCCCCGTCGAGGTCCGGGTCCGCCGCGGCGAGGGCCGTGGGGATGTGCTTCGCGAGGTCCAGCTCCGGCCCCGGCGCGAAGGACCCGCCGGGCCTTGGAGCAGCAAGACCACGCGGCCCGCCGTGCTCCCGCCCGCGGCCGCGATGTCGGGGTCGCCGTCCGAGTCCAGGTCGCCCGCCGCCGCGGCGAGGGGCGGCACCGCGAGGGGGACGAGCAAGGGAGCCTCGAGCAAGCCACCGCGGTTCGCGTGGACCGCGACGCCGCGCGCCGCGGCGTCGGGGCAGACGACCTCGGGCCTGCCGTCCCCGTCCATGTCCACCAGGATCGGCTCGCGCGGGTCGCTCGTGGCCGGGAAGGCCCTGGGCCACTCGAGGCTGGGCCTTTCGACCCGCACGTCGCACTCATCGGGGACGTCGTTGGAGTTGCAGTCGCGGCTCGTGCCGGCCTTCAGGTCCTCGGCGTCCTCGACGCCGTTCGAGTTGCAGTCGGCGGCAAGGAGGCCGCCGCCAGGGCCGGCGGCGAAGGCCGCGCCGAGCAGGAGGCACGAGGCGCGGAGCTTGAGGGTGCGCATGGCGCTCGACTCAGGAAGCGAGGGTACGCCGCGGAGGGCTGCGAGGCAAGCGGGAAGGGGCGGTGGGACCGGGACGTTGCACTACATGTGGTGCGGTCGAACGGCATGGCTGTTCTCGGCCCTGGTTTGCGCGCACAGCCGAACGTGCGAGATAGCTTGGCGCACCCCGCAACAGGTGCACCGCGTCAGCTCGCGACTGGACCTAACCAGCGCGCCGGGAGTCACCTTTCTCGGGCTCCACAGCATCCGGTAAAGGATGCAAGCGGGGCCGGGAAGTCACCGATATGATGAGATCCCCCGCGCCCCCCGCTACAGGTGGTGGCGAAAGAGGACCCGCTCGCCCTCGTAGGTCGCGTAGCCTTCCCGGTCGAAGCGGGCCCCCGGAGGCAACGCGTAGCAGCCGTGGAGGTGGAAAGTGTAGGGGAGAACCACGGGCCTGAACCCCCCCGTCCCAAGGACAAGGCTCAAGAGCCACTGCTGGCGCGCGTAGTGCCGGAAGAAGCCGCCCACCTCCTCCCACCGCGCCATGTACGCCTCGTGGAGCCCCCGGTAGGTCCCCCGCCGCGCCACGATCACCCCCGTGTTGTACACGGGAAGCTGACGCCTCCCCCCAAGCACCCCCTCGGTGAGTGCCTCAAGCGGGACCTGCGCCAAGAGCCTCCCCGCCTCGCTAAGCAGCGTGTCCTCGGGGCCCGCGTTGTAGCTCACCCCGACCACCCCGTCCCCGAGCGTCCGGAGGAACTCAAGCTCTGCCGGCGACGCCGGGCGCTGGAGGACCATGTCCCCGTCGGTGAAGACGACCACATCGCGCTCAGTGCCGGGGATCACCTCGAGGAACGCCCCGTGCTGGACGCAGGAGTTCCCCGGCTCCCCTCGCGCCCGCTCCCTTGCAAGCGCGACCGGCTGAATCCGCCCGAGTTCGACGCGGGGTGGCGCGTCCTCCGGGCAGCCCACGCACACGAGGTACGCCTCGAACCCCTCCCCGTTCGCTTCGATCGACTCCAGGTACGGGACGATCCGCGGCAGGTATGAGGCGCTCGCCCCCGTGCCAAGGACAATCCGTTCAGACACGCACCACCCCCGTTCCGTAGACGCCCTGCTTCAGGTCGAGGTACCACTCCTCGGTCCGGTGCCCCGCGGCCTTGATCTCCGCCCAGAGCCGGTCCACCCGCACCCACGGCTCCTGCGGCATGTCGAGTATGTCGTGAAACACCACCACTCCGCCCGGGCGGACCCGCGGGCCGTAGATCTCCCAGTCCCGCCGCACGGCCTCGTAGTGGTGGTCGCCGTCGACGAAGAGGAAGTCGAGCTCCGGGAGGATCTCGCCCACCCGGGCCGCGACCTCGGCCGTGGAGCTCTGCCCCGTGACGACGTAGAGCTCCTGCTCGAACTGCCTCCCCCACTCCTGCCAGGCGGGATCGGGCGACACCGGGTCCACGGTCACGATCCGTGCACCCTGGGGCGCGCGCTTGAGCCACTGGTAGAGCGTCCCGCCGCGGTAGGTGCCGATCTCGAGGATTCGCCGCGGCTTGAGGCCCGCGAAGACCTCGAGCACCTTCCCGAACTCCCAGGCCTGCTGCCAGGGCTGGACGGGGGCCTCGGGGTCCTCGAAGGTCGTCCTTGGATCGAGCGGGTCCGTCATCGCGCCGTTCCCCCTCGCGCGCGCTCCCGCTCCGCCTGCGCCAAGGCCTGGGCCACAACCTGGTGCATGTCGTAGTAACGGTAGGTGCCCAGGCGGCCCCCCACAACGAACCCCTGGGCCTCGGCCCGCTCCACGTACTCCGCCGCAAGGCGCTTGTTGCGCTCGTCCGGGACCGGGTAGTAGGGCTCCCGCGTCGTGGCGTAGTCGGCCGGGTGCTCGCGGGTGATGATCGTGCGAGGCGTGCGCACGCCCGTGAAGTGCTTGTGCTCCACCACCCGCGTCCAGGGCACGTGAGCCTCCGTGTAGTTCATGACCGCGCAGCCCTGGTAGTCCCGCACCTCGAGGCGCTCCTCCTCGAAGCGGAGCGAGCGGTACTCGAGCCACCCTCGGTCCCCGCCGAAGAGCGCGTCGATCGGGCCCGTGTAGACCACCCGGTGGGCGAGGCGGTCCCACTCCCCGCGGCCCTCGAGGTAGTCGCTCCCGAGCCGCACCTCGACACCGTCGAGCATCCGCCCGACAAGGCCCGTGTACCCCTCGGCGGGAATGCCCTGGTAGGGGTCGTCGAAGTACGCATCGTCGTAGGTCAGCCGGACCGGCAGTCGCTTGAGGATGCTTGACGGCAGCTCGGAAGGGTGGCGCCCCCACTGCTTCTGGGTGTAGCCCTCGATGAAGACCCGATAGATGTCCCGGCCCAAGTGCCCGAGCGCCCAGGCCTCAAGGCTGTCCCCATCGGTCACGCTCCTCTCCTTCGCGAGGCGCGCCTCCGCCTCTGCCGGCGTCGTCACCCCCCAGAGCTCTTGGAGCGTCGTGAGGTTCACCGGGAAGCTGTAGACCCTCTCGCCGTGCCGGACCTTGACGCGGTGGCGGTAGGGAAGCCAGTGTCATTCCCGGTCCTTTCTGACCCGGGTTCCCGGTCATTCTTGACCCGCCCCTCCTCGTGATCTCATTCCTTCTTGCTGCGGCCAGCCATCACTGAATCTCATTCGCTCACCGAGG
>JACQVW010000157.1 GCA_016209535.1 Planctomycetota bacterium
GGGTAGGGGCACCGTCTTCAAAATCGACGCCGCGGGCACCCTCACCACCCTCCACTCCTTCAGCGGCCCCGACGGGGGATGGCCGGGAGCCTTGATCGAGGCGAGCGACGGCAGCTTCTACGGCACAACCAGGGATGAAGGCGCATCGGACCAGGGCACCGTCTTCAAGATCGACGCCGGGGGCATGCTCACCACCCTCCACTCCTTCAGCGGCCCCGACGGTAGCCTCAGCCCCGGCTTTAGGGATCCGGCACCCGCAGCCGGGCTGATCGAGGCGAAGGACGGCAGCTTCTACGGCACGACCGGTGGAGGTGGCGCATCGAACCAGGGCACCGTCTTCAAGATCGACGCCGGGGGCACGCTCACCACCCTCCACTCCTTCAGCGGCCCCGACGGTAGCGATCCGGTAGCCGGGTTGATCGAGGCGAAGGACGGCAGCTTCTACGGCACGACCCTGGAGGGCGGCGCATCGAACCAGGGCACCGTCTTCAAGATCGACGCCGGGGGTACGCTCACCACCCTCCACCTCTTCAGGGACGGCAGATGGCCGTGGGCCGGGCTGATCGAGGCGAGCGACGGGACGTTATACGGCACAACCAGGTCTGGAGGCGCATTGGGAGGGGGCACCGTCTTCAAGATCGACGCTGCCGGGACCCTCACCACCCTCCACTCCTTCAGCGGCCCCGACGGCAGTAATCCCTATGCCCCGCTGATCGAGGCGAGCGACGGCAGCTTCTACGGCACGACCCTGCAGGGCGGCGCATCGAACCAGGGCACCGTCTTCAAGATCGACGCCGCCGGCACGCTCACCACCCTCCACTCCTTCAGCGGCCCCGACGGCAGTAATCCCTCTGCCCCGCTAATCGAGGCGACCGACGGCAGCTTCTATGGCACAGCGTTTGATGGTGGACCCGCAGGGCGCGGAGTGGTCTTCCGCATCGCGCTCCGCCCGCCGGGAGGCTTCCAGCTCCCCGGCGACGCTAACCAGGACGGCACGCTCGACCTCTCGGATGCCGTCTGGCTCCTGGGGCACCTCTTCCTGGGCACGTTCGCGGCCTTGCCGTGTGAAGGCGGGACGGCCTCCAGCCCCGGGCCCGGGGACCTATCGCTCCTCGACTCGAACGGCGACGGCGGGATCGACCTCTCGGATGCCGTGAGGGTCCTCCAGTTCCTCTTCGGCGGCTCCGCGCCGCCGGTCCTGGGGACGGAGTGCGTGCCGATCCCGGGCTGTTCCGACGCCTGCAAATCCTAGTCATCGCGCGGCCCGGGCCGTGGAGCCCGGCAATCGCCTGGCGCGGTGTCCTTCTTCTCTGGTTGCCTTGTTGAAAGGAGGCTTCGCATGAGGACTGTTCTCATCCATTCGCTCGTTCTGGTTTTGTGTCTCGCCGCCCCGTGGGGAGGGTTCCACGCCGCGGACCCATCGGCCTGGCCGGGTTTCCCCGCCCTCGAGAATGGCGACGTCAACTCGGACGGCGAGCTCGACCTGAGCGACGCCGTGTACTTGCTCGGCTGGCTCTACTCGGGCGGCCCGGAGCCGGCGCCCGTCGCCTGCGAGACCGCGTACTCCGCCCTGCCGAACGGCGACGCCAACGGGGACGGCGCCCTCGACGTGAGCGACCCCATCAGCCTGCTCGGCTACCTGTTCAGCGGCGGCACCGCGCCGGTGAATGCCTGCGCCCTCGGGCTCGGTGAGGGCGAGGGCGAGGGCGAGGGCGAAGGGGGCCACCGTCACGGGAGCTTCCCGCGCATCCTTCCGCCTCACGCGCACGCCTTCGGGAAGACCCTGGGCGAGTGGACCGCGGCCTGGTGGCAGTGGGCGATCTCGATCCCCGTCGACGCCCACCCGCTCTTCGACGCCGGTGGCTGCGATACGGGCCAGGCCGGCAAGGTCTGGTTCCTCGGCGGGGC
Source organism: Planctomycetota bacterium (assembly GCA_016209535.1). GTDB lineage: Bacteria > Planctomycetota > UBA8108 > UBA8108 > SXIK01 > JACQVW01. The sequence continues at coordinate 1,909 of JACQVW010000157.1, forward strand.
CTTCACGGGGACCGCCACGACCCGGGACTGCGTGGTGCCCCATGGGAAGGCGATCCTTTTCCCCGTCGTGAACGTCGAGTGCTCGACGGTGGAGGCGCCGCCCTTCTTCGGCTCGAACGAGGCGGAGCTGCGAGCCTGCGCGAAGGCCTTTCAGGACACGGCGGCTGACCTGAGCGCGACCATCGACGGGCACGAGGTGTCGCACGTCGAGAGGTACCGCGTTCAGTCCCCGGTCTTCGATTTCACCGCGCCCGAGAACAACGTACTCTTCGTCCCGGGCCCCGTCTCGGGCCAGTCGGTGTCGGACGGCGTCTGGATCCTGCTTGCGCCGCTCTCCGAGGGCGAGCACGTGATCCACTTCAAGGCAGCCTTCCCGGAGTTCCAGTTCCAGATCGATGTGACCTACAACATCACGGTGGACTGATGCCCTGCCGCCTCCCCGGTTTCCCCGGCTCCCCCCTCCCGCGGCTTGAAGTGGCCGTGGGGGCAGAGGACCGCCGCGTGCGGGCCCTTCCTGCCCAGCGGCCGGTAGAGGTTGCCCGTGAGGAAGAAGCCGGGGAATCCCCCCCTCGCCGAGGCGCCGCGCGTACTCGGTCTCGGTAGAGCGTGCAGAAGGTGCACCCGTCGTACCCGCAGCCCTCCGTCGCCTGGAGGACGAGGCAGGCGCAGGCGTCCAGGGGCAGCACGCCGAGGGGGGCGTAGGCCTCGGGGAAGCGGGCGGCCTCGGCCTCGAGGCGCGCGGGGTCGTACGCTTGAGGCCCTTTCGAGGAGGGCGAGAGCCGCGGGCTCCGCGCCTCGAGGGAGGGACTCGAGGGCCCGCCCCGCGGCCTCGTGGGCGCGCTCGAAGACCTCGAGCCGCTCGCCGGCGCTGGGCGGGGCGAGGCCCCGAGGCAGTCCCGGGGCGCCCCTTGCGCAGGACCCTGCCGTCGAGGCCGCGGAGGTAGTGGGCGATCGGTCTGTGGGGTCGGGCCACTCCCTCAGGACGAGCGACTGCCCGTCGCTGGTATGCAGTCGGCCGCCCTCGAGATCTGGCGGGGATCCTCTTGTCTCGGGGCAAGCCAGGGCATACCCTTGCGCTTCCTGCCTGAGCCTCGCCGCCCGCCGTGCCGGGACCTCCCCGAGGTCTCCGCATGCAGGCCTTGCCCGCCGGGGCCACTGCCCGCTACCGTCCCCGGTCGGCCTCCAACCCGCTGAAGGAGATCGTGGAAGACGCCCTCGAGGATCTGCTCGGGGCGTGGGAAGCGCGCTTCTCGAAGGACCTCGGGCCGCTCCACCGGCGAGTGAAGTCGCTCCTGGAGAGCTTCACTTCTCCGGAAACCGTCCAATCATGGGCTTTCGGAAAGGAGAAGCCCATGGATTCCAGGTCGGCGCCGGTGCCGCTCTTCGCCGTTTGAAACCACCACACGCCCCAACGCGGCACGCCGTGCCGCGTCGACGGCGACGACGAGCGGGCCTACCACGGCTATTTCGAGGACCGCCACGGCGAGCAGGCGATCTTCGTCTTTGACCACGAGACCCGGAAGGCACGGATCTCCCTGGGCAATGCCGGCTGGGAGCTCAACGGGAACGGACAACTCGATTCGTGCGACCTCTCAACAGGCGTGAGCTCAGACGCAGACGGGAACCCGTTCCCCGAGCCCACCTGTGCCCGTGAGGGGCTACTTGCCCTTGCCGCCTCGGGGGCGGCCGAGAAGGCGCCGGACCTCGTCGTGGGTCTTGAATCGACCGTTCCGCATCCGGGCACGGATCTCCGCACACTCGGCGATGAACCGCGGATTGTGCTCCAGCAGAAAGTCGAGGAGGTCATCGTCCAGCGGAAGGACCGCGTAGCGCACCTTGGACCCCGATTCAACAAGGACGCCGCCGGTGCCTGCAGCCTTGAGGACTTCGCCGATAGGGGTGTTGGGATCGCTGACTTGCTTCATGCTCACCGCCAATCGAGGAGATATGTGACGGCCTCTTGCTTGCTCAGGACCCTGACGATGCTCACGGTCTCTCCTTCAACGTCGTAGAACACCCGGAAGCCTCCCCAACGCCTCCGCCACCGCCGCGCTCCCCTGGATGGCGTGCGGGGGGAGCGGGTGCCGCGGCCCGAAGACCTCGAGGACCTCGGGGGGCTCGATCGCGATCGTCGCGAGGTCCTCCTCCAGGAGCTCGAGGCCGAGCGCCTCGGCGAGGAAGGCGTAGACGGCCTTCCGCTTCGTGGGGCCGTAGTCGTGGCCCTCCCCGGCGAGGTGGAGCGACCGGAGGCGGGCCTCCGCGCCGCACCTGCGGTAGACCTCGCGGATGAAGGGGAAGCCCGTCCGCGGGAAGTCGTGGGTCGGGTCCTTCGCCTCCTTCCCTGCCTCCAGCAGGCCGCAGGAGACGATGAGTTGCGGTCGCGGGGCGGCCGCGGCGGCCAGCTCGATCGCGTTCGTCTCGGGGGAGCGCAGGATCGGGAGCCCGTTCTCGCACCTGCAGCAGCCATCCGAGAACCAGGACCAGGGGTAGACGATGACGAGGGGGGCCGAGGCCGCGACGCGCTCGTCGGCGGCGGCGAGGAGGAAGGTCTGCGTGCCGCCGCCCGAGGCGCCCGTGATCCCGATGCGGCGCGAGTCGACGCCGTCGAGGCTCGAGACGTGGTCCAGCGCGCGGATCGAGCCCCAGAGCTGGAGCGCGAGGACGAGGGGGTCGTCGTGCGTCGCCTGCCGCGAGTCCTGCCAGCCGACCATGCCGTAGGAGAGGACCACGGCCCCCATGCGCGCGAGGTGCGCGCAGCGGGCCTGCTGGTCGGGCCGGAAGCGGCCCCCGGCGCCGTGGCGCGGCTGGAAGTGGCCGTGGGGGCAGAGGACCGCCGCGTGCGGGCCCTTCCTGCCCAGCGGCCGGTAGAGGTTGCCCGTGAGGAAGAAGCCGGGCAGGGTCTCGAGGGCGACGTTCTCGACGGAGTACCCCGGGTGCTCGCGGCGGCCGTGGATGATCGCCCGGATCGGCGGGCGCTCGGGCAGCGGCCAGAGGCCCGCGCCGCGCAGGACGCCCTCACGCAGCGCGGCGCGGCGCGCCCTCCAGTCCTCCGCGGTCACGAAGCGCTCGAGGGAGGCGCGGAGCTGCGCCGCGATGCGCGGTTCCTCGGGCAGGGGGATCCCTGCCGGCGCGGGGACCACCGGCTTGGGGATGACCGCGGCGGGAGCCGCCGGCGCGGCGGCGGGCTCCAGGATCCCGGGATCGGTGCCGAGGTCGTAGCGGCCCCGGAGCACGAACGCGATCAGGTCCGCCATGTCGCGGGGCGGCACCGCGGCCTCGAGTCCCTCGGGCATGAGCGACTTGCCCGTGCTGCGGACCTCGGCGATGTCCCGGCGCAGCACCGAGTCCTCGAGGCCCTCGGCGCGCCGCAGGGTGATCGCCACGGCAGTCTCGTTCGCGATGATCCCGGTGAAGACGCGGCCCTCGCGGTCGACGACGGCGTGCTCGACGTACGCCGGGCTCACGTCTCGGTTCGGGTCGAGGATCGCCTCGAGGAGGGCCTCGGGCGTCCGGCTCTGCGTGAGCGCGAGGCTGGCCCCCACGGCGTGGCCCTTCGCGCCGAAGGCGTGGCACTTCGCGCACTGGGCATCGAAGACGCGCTCGCCGCGGGCCGGGTCGCCCTCGAGCCTCAGCGCCTCGCGGTAGGCCGCGAGGATCTCGCCCCGCGGCTTGGCCCCGGCCGGGGCGAGGAGCGCCGCGGCCTTCGCGCGCACCTCGGGGTCGGCGTGCTCGAGGAGGAAGGGCCGGCGCGCCGCGTCGACCTCCCCCGGAGCGACGTGGCCCTCCTCGACGGCGGCGAGGAAGGGGAGGAGCCAGGCCTTGCGGGAGAGCAGGGCCTCGAGCGCCTCGGTCCTCACGGCGGGGGAGTAGCTCGGCCAGGAGCCCAGGAGGAGGTCCGCGACGGCGGGCTCGTCCCAGCCGCGGAGGGCCCGCACGGCGGCGATCCGCACCCCCTGGGGCCGCGCCGGCACGAGGAGCCTCGCGAGGGCGTCCCTGAGCTCGGGATCGCGCCGACCGCGGGCAGCGATCTCCACCGCCTGCACGAGGTTGGCCTCGCTGGCCTCGCCCGGCTCGCCCGCCGCGCCGCCCGCCACCGCCTCGCGTGCCCAGGCGAGCGCGCCGTCGATGACGCGCCGCGCCGGGCCGGAGAGGTTGGCCGGCATGGCCTCGAGGCTCCCGCCGGCGACGAGGGCGAGGACTGCTCGGCGCTCGAAGCCCGCGTCGACCCCTCCCTCCCGGAGCCTCGCGAGCGCCTCGAGCACCCGCTGGACCTCGGCGCGGTCTGCCCGCCCGCCGGCCGTCCGGGCCAGAGCGTCGAGCCAGACCCGGCCCGGGGCGCTCGAGTGGAACGCGGGGTCGCGGCAGAGCTCCTCGAAGATCCGCCCCGCCCGGGTCGCCGCCGAGCTCAAGACCGCGGCGCGCACCCAGGGATCGGCGGGGCTCCCGCTGGCGATCGCGGCCAGGGCCTGGACGGCCCGCGGGTCCTCGGTGGCGCCGAGCGCGAAGGCCGTCTGGAACCGGACGCGCACCACCGGATCGCCGGCGAGGGCGAGCGCCTCCTCGAGGTGGCGCGGCGATCCGGCGAGACGCGGCTCGGCGATCCGCAGCGCGGCCTCGCGCACGCCCGGGGCCGGATCGGCGAGGGCCGCGAGGAGGTCCCTCTCCTCGAGGGCCCCGAGCCCCTCGAGGGATCCGAGCGCGTGGAGGCGCGCCACCGGGACGCGGCTCGTGCCGAGGAGGCGGCGCAGCGGGGCCGCGGCCGCCGCGTCCTGCCGCTCGAAGAGGAGCCGGTGCGCCGCGTCACGCCGCCAGCCGTTAGGGCTCTCGAGGGCCGCGACGAGCTCGAGGGTCGAGGCTCTCGACAGCCGCGGCGGGGGACGGGGCCGGAAGCCCTCGGGCTCGATCCTCCAGATCCGCCCGCGGTCGCGGCCGCTCGTCAGGTCGAGGCGCCGCGCCACGTCGAGCGGGATGTGCACGCTCTCGATGGTCTCCCGGCACATGTCGAGGGCGTAGAGCGTGCCGTCGGGCGCGTTGAGGAGGTTCACGGGGCGGAACCAGATGTCGGGCGACCGGACGAGCTCGGTCCCCTCGTCGGCCCGGAAGGCCTTGAAGGTGACGCCGTCGGGCTCGAGCCTGCGGCGGTGGACCACGTTGAGCTGCGCGTCGCTCACGACGAGGTTCCCGCGGAACGCTTCGGGGTACGCGTCGCCGCGGTAGATCGCGACCCCGGCCGTCGCCGTGGCGATGTCGTGGCTGACGGCGGCGCTCGAGGCGGGGAGGTACTCCGTCTCGACCCGGCGGCTCGACCGGACGAGGCGCCAGCCCTCGACGGGGCTCACCTTGAAGAGGCGCGTCCCGCCTTCGGCGATGTCGTGGACGGCCCCGGGCGGCGCGAAGTGCGGGTTCCGGCCCTCGCGGTCCCCGGGGAGGACCACGTGGAGCGCGGGCCGCGACTCGCTGCACGTGAAGCGGTTCCCCCAGTCGTCGAAGGCGTTCCCGAACTGCGCCGTGCCCGCGACGGCCTCGAAGGCGCCCGAGACGGGATCGAAACGGAAGTCGCGGCCGCGCACCGAGACGGGCGGGGCGTCGGGCCGGTCCGCCGGCCTCACCTCGCCGCCTTCCATGGAGCTCGCGCCGTAGACACGGTGGTCGAGGCCCCAGGCCAGGTTGTTGAGCATGCCCTGCTGGTTCCCCGTGCCGAAGCCCGTGTAGACGCGGCGGCGCTCGTCGGCGCGGCGGTCGCCGTCGGAGTCCCGGAGGTACCAGATGTCGGGGGCCGCCGCGACGTAGGCGCCGCCCTTCCAGGGCGCGACGCCCGAGGGCCAGAGGAGCCCTTCGGCGAAGGCGGTCCCGCGCTCGAAGCGGCCGTCTCCGTCCTCGTCCTCGAGGAGGCTCACGCGCCCCAGGGGAGTCCCGCCGGGCCCGGGCTTGTAGGGATAGTCGCGCATCTCGCAGACGTAGAGCCTTCCGTCCTCGTCGAAGGCGCCCGCGATGGGGGATGTGACGAGGGGCTCCGAGGCGACGAGGGTCACGCGGAAGCCTTGCAGCACATCGAGCGCGGCGAGCGCCTCGGCGGGCTCCTTCGGGGGGACCGGCACGAGGAGGGCCTCGAGGGGATCCTCCTCCGCACGGCCGGCGCTGCGGCCCTCGGGCCTCGGGGCATCGCGCTCCGCTTTCGCCGGCTGCCCGCCGCCGGCGCGGACCTCGAGGAGGCGCTCGCGGGCGCGCCGGAAGTGGGCGAGGGCGTCGAGCTGCCGCGGGAAGATCCGCCGCTCGAGGGCCGCGATCTGCCGATCGAGGAGAGCGAGGAGCCTCTCCACCGCCTCGGGCTCGTAGGGAGCCTTGCCGTCCACGTGCAGGTAGACCGGGTTCGTGTGCGCGTCGGCGTCGGGGCTGCCGCCCGGAGCCCTGGAGGAGGCCCGCGCCGCGATCCACGAGGATCGCGCGATCCCGAGGGTCCCCTCGATCTCGATCCAGCGGCCCCTCGACTCGATCGCGGGGACCGCCGTCTCCACCGCCGTGCGGCCGTTCACGATGACCTGGAGGCTCGTGACGGGCGCGACCTCGCTCCGCACGCGGGCCTTCACGTGCACGGAGTGGAGGCCCGGGCCGGAACGTTCGAGGACCGCGCCGGGCAGCTTGCCCTCGATCTCGAGGAGGAGCAGGGGGCCGGTCGTCACGAAGCTGCGGCCCTCGGCCGCGCCCTGGATCCACTCCGCGAAGGTCGGCCTCCCGCCGTGGTGGACGTAGGTGCGCGCGTCGCCCAGGAATCGGCACATGGGGTAGTCGCTCGCGCCCGTGGCGGGGAACCGGAAGCCCGCGCTCAGGAGCGCGTACCAGCCCTCGAGCCCGATCCCGCGGTAGATGCCGAACTGGAGGAGCTCGACCGCGCCGGCGTCGCCGAGGATGGAATCGGCGATGACCTCCTGCGCGTAGCCGCCGTGGGCATAGACCGCGTGACCGCCCCTCTCGCGCGTCTCGCGGGCCACGACGCCGAAGACGGGCCACGTGCCGGGGTCGAGGGTCGAGCCCGCGAGCGCCATGTCCTCTCGGAGGAACAGGAGCATGTGGCCGTAGTGAACGCTCCGGTACTCCTGGCCCGAGAGGATGCTGTAGGGCCCTCGGCTCCGGACCGTCCTCGCCCCGAGCCCGACGAGCTGCGGGGTCGCCTGGGCCTCCATGAGCCCCGTGTACCGCGCCGTGTCGGCGTTGTAGCAGAGGACGGCGCCGTGCTGGATGTCCTCGGCCTCGAGGAGGTCGAGGATGGTCTCGTCGTCCTCGGCGCCGCGGCGGTCGAAGTGGAGGTGCGGGTCGCCGGACCACCATCCCAGCTCCGACATGGGGACGGTCCGATCCAGCACGACCTCGACCTCGGCCGCCGCGCCCGCGGCGACCTTCGCGGCCGCCGTCCGCGGGGCGATCTCGAAGCCCTTCCAGACCTCGATGCGGACCTCGCCCGAGGGCACCTCGACCGTGAAGTCGCCCGAGGTGTAGAAGGAGCGGCCCAGGTAGCGTATGGGCGCCTTCGACGGCCGGTTCCCGAGGCCTTTCGGATACGCTCCGGTCAAGTCGTAGGGCGTCAGCCGCCCCGGCGCGGGGCGGTAGTAGTCCCCGTCGGGCCCCACGACGTTGGCGCGGCAGGGCGTGGGGCGGCCCGTGGCGCGGTCGCGGGCGACGACGTGCACGCGCCCCACGGCGGCCCCCGACGCCACCGCCGGCTTCCCCTCCCGCTCGAACCCGGGCGGCGTGAAGATGTACGCCTCGTCCACGGGGTTCACCGGCACGGTGTCAAACTGGCCGGGGGTCTGAGCCTGCGCGCGGGCCGAGGCGAGGCAAAGAGCGGCGGCGAGGCAGAGCGCCGGGGCGAGGCACGACGCCCCGGCGAGGGCGATCGCGGCGGTGGATCTCATGAGGCTCTCGCCGCCGGATCGCGGAATCCATCGATAAACGGGTTGGTGTCCAGAACGAACTGGCCTTCGAGCCGTGCCATGCGAGGCTCAGTCCGGCGAGGTGATCTCAACGCCCAGCAGGGCCGCAGTGCCTTGGACGAGGCGGTGGCGGAAGACCACCATGTCGAGTGCCGTCTCGACCGTCTGCGTAGCCGTCCTCGTCCCAAGGATCCGCTGAGCCGCCGCTATCTTGTCCGGCGCCAGGCGAAAGGTCCTGGGCACCTTCTTGGAGCGTCTGCGGCCTCTCGAGTGCAAGCGCGTTTCTCCGGGCATGATCGTCCGTCCTCCAGAGCCCTTCTTTGTACGGACACTCTCCATGGACATACTACCAGGAGGACTTGTCCCACTTCGAGTCGGAGTCAAGGGGGTAGGTTGGGGATGCGGTCAGGGCGCCTCCCCTTGTCAGCGGGACACGCCGGGAGTAACCTGCCAACGTGATGGCCGCAAGCAAGCCGGGGGAGGAGAAGGAGGAGAGCGTGGCGTGTTCAGGAGCTCGGTCCCCATGAGTCGTTCGTCCCTCCGTCGTGCGCCCCTCGCGGTCGCATTCGTCATCCTCTTCGCGGCGCCGTACCTGGCCTCGCGCCTCGCCCCGGCCGGGGCGGAGCCCGCCGCCGAGCCCGCGGCCGCCCGCGCCTACGGCGAGTGGCGGATCCGGATCAAGCCCGACATGGGGGCGCAGTACGTCCAGCTCATCGCCGAGAAGGGCCTGCCCCTCTTCCGCGAGTCGGGCGGGCGCATGGTGGGCTGGTGGACGACGCTCGTGGGGAACCTCTACGAGCACGTCACGATCTGGGAGTACGACGGCATGGCCGGGTTCGAGAAGCAGGTGGCTGCCCTCGGGAAGGACGAGCGCTTCGCGAGGTTCGTGGCCCTCCGCGATCCCCTGCTCTCGGGCGAGGACAGCCGGTTCCTGCGGCTCGTCCCCTTCGCCGAGAAGCCCTCGGTGCCCGAGCCGGCCAAGCTCGTCGTGCACGAGATCCACCGCGTGCCCTTGGGCCGCATGGAGCGCTACCTCGGCTTCGCGAAGGAGTCGCTGCCGGTCCTGAAACGCCACAAGCTCCGCCCCGTGGGCCCCTGGCGCGCCGACGTCGGGCGGTGGAGCGAGGTCACGTACCTCTTCCTCTTCGAGAGCCTCTCGGAGCGGGAGAAGCTCATCGAGGAGTTCAGCGCCACGGGCGATGCTGCGGCCTACGGCGCGCGGCTCGCCGAGCTGGCCGAGGACGTCTCGACCCGCATCCTCGTCCCGGCGCCGTTCGCGCGCTGACCTGAGACCCTCCAAGGAGCCTGCCATGCTGCGCGCCCTCGCCTGTCTCGCCGTCCTCGTCTCTGCGCCCCTCGCGCTCGCCGCCGAGCCGGCGCTCCGCCCCCAGGAGCTCGCGCCGGGCGTCTTCGCCCTCGGATTCTCCGACCGCCTCGGGTCCGCGAACGCGGGCTGGATCGCCCTCGGGGACCAGGTCATCCTCGTGGGCGCGCCGGGCGAGGAGGCGCTCGGGCGCTCGCTCGCCGCGGTCGAGGTGACCGTCGGAAAGCCCGTCCGGACGGTGGTCTTGACGCACGTGCGTGAGGGCGAGGCGGCGGCGGCCCGCGCCCTCCTGCGGCGGGGGATCGAGGTCGTGGTCCAGCGGGAGGCGGCGAAAGCGCTGCGCGCGTCGCTCGGCGCGGACCTCCCGCCGGCCGCGAAGCTGCGCGAGGCCGGGGACCGCCTTGTCCTGGGGGACGGCGGCGACGCGGTCGATGTCCTCGGCTGGGACCTCGCCGCCGGTCCGGGGAACGCCGCGGTCTTCGCGCGTCGGACCCAGGTCCTCTTCGCGGGCGAGCTGTGCGTGAGCGGGCCCAAGGCGCGGCTCGACCGCGCTCACGTGGGGCTCTGGATCGAGGCCCTTGCGGCGCTCCAGAAGCTCCCCGCCAAGCGCGTCGTCCCCGGCTTCGGCACGGCGCCGCGGGGCGTCGACGCGCTCGAGCGGCAGGAACGCTTCCTCCGGGAGCTGCGGCGCCAGGTGGCCTACGGGATCGTCCTGGAGACGCCGCTCGCGCAGGTCCAGGCCCGGGTCTTCGTCCCTCCGGAGCACCTCGTCTGGATGCCCTACGACAACCCGACTCCGGAGGACGCGGCCATCCTCTACCGCGAGCTGACCATCCCCGAGGCTCCCTACGGCCGCCGGCCCTTCGCCGAGGGGGACCCGCGGCCGCGCGCCCTCGCCTTGATCGGCGACCGGTACCACGACCCGGAGCACCTCGAGGCGGGGCTCTCGCGGGCCTTCGAGGCGGCGGGCGTCGCGGCGCGGTTTACCGTCGACGTGCGGGCCCTGAGCGCCGAGAGCTTGAAGCCTGTCCGGGTCCTCGTGATCCTCCGCGACGGCATGACGTGGCCCGAGGGGCCCGAGAAGCCGTACAGGGTCTGGATGGCGCCCGAGCAGGAGCGCGCGGTCGTGGACTTCGTCGAGTCGGGTGGGGCGCTCCTCGCGCTCCACAACTCGACGGGCCTCTACCCCGAGGGCGGTCCGTACCTGAAGCTGCTTGGCGGTACCTACAACGGCCACGGGCCGCTCGAGAGGTTCCGCGTGCGCGTCCTCGACGCGGCGCACCCCATCGTGCGAGGCGTCGCCGAGTACGAGATCGCCGACGAGCAGCACACGCCGGTCCCCGACCTCGCGAGGGTGCACGTGATCCTCGAGAGCCGCTCCGAGGAGGGCGTGGTCGCGCCGGCCGGATGGGTGCGCGAGGCGGGGCGCGGGCGGGTCTGCTACCTCGCGAACGGCCACACCCGCGAGGCCCTCGTCCACCCCGAGTACCAGAGGCTGCTCCAGAACGCCCTGCGCTGGTGCCTGGGGGTGGGCGGGCGGTGAGTGAGGGGTCCCCTGCCCGCGGCTGGGGGACCGTGACTTCGGTCACTGCCCTCGACCCGGACTTCCCCCAGAATCGTGACAGTCGTTACGGTTGTTTGAGCTCTTGTCACTCGATCCCCGCCGCAGCATCCGCAGTCAGAGCAAGCTCTACAAGCCTCAGCAGCCTCAGCACCTCCACCAGCCAGAGCCACACACCCTGGTCCCCGAGGCCAGGTAGGAAGGAATGAGCCATGGGTTGGCGTTCGTCCGATCGTCCCGATGCCCCGTCCGGTCCCGTCTCCACGCCGAAGTTCTCCATCGACGCGGCCCGCGCCTGGAGCTCGCCCCTGGTCCAGGTGACGCTCGCGCTCACGGTCTTCCTCATGGCGACCGGAGCCTACCTCTACTTCGCCACGGGCTCGGCCTTCGCCCAGTACTCCGTCCTCGCCCACACGGTGCTGGGCCTGGCCTTCCTGGTCCCGTACAGCTTGTACCAGACGCGGCACCTCCTCCAGGTGTGGCGCCACCCCCTCTGGTACGTGTCGGTCACGGGGTACGCGAGCGCCGTCGTGCTCGCCGTGACCCTCGTGTCGGGGGTCGTCCTCACCTACCAGGCCCTCTTCACGAGCCGGATCGGGCCGTCCTGGGACTTCGTCCACACGGCCTTCGGCTTCACCGTCACCTTCCTCGTGCCCCTCCACGTCGTCGAGGCGGCCCTGTTCCGCAGCCGCGCCGCCCGGCGCGCCAGCGCCGAGGTGGGCGCGCAGGAGGCGCTGGCGCTCCGGCGGGCCGCCGTGCGCACGGGCTGGGTCGCCACGGCCTGCGGGGCCGGCCTGTGGCTCCTCTGCCTCGTGCCCGTCTTCCTGTACTCGGGCCTCGATCCCGTCGGGCAGTTCCCGCAGGACTACGGCTACAAGTACGGCGCGAACCCGTTCACCCCGAGCCTCGCCATGACGTCGACCGGCGGGGCGCTCAACCCCGTGGCCCTCGCGGGCTCGAAGTACTGCGGCGACTCGCGCTGTCACGAGAGAATCGTGCACGAGTGGGAGCCGAGCGCGCACCGCTACGCATCGAGGAGCAAGTTCTTCCAGATCATCCAGAAGACGATGGCCGACAACAACGGGGCCGAGTCGACCCGTTACTGCGCCGGCTGCCACGACCTGATCGCGCTCTTCAGCGGCGCGAAGAACATCTACGACGAGGACCTCTCGAGCCTCGGCGCCGACGAGGGCGTCTCCTGCGCCGGCTGCCACTCCATCACCAAGACCGACGTCAAGGGGAACGCGAACTACGTGCTCACGCCGCCGCAGCGCTACCTCTTCGAGGAGTCATCGAGCCCACTCGCCCGGCAGGTGGCCGGGTTCCTGATCCGAGCCTATCCGCGCCAGCACGTGGCCTCCTACAGCCGCGACCTCCTCAAGACCCCCGAGTTCTGCGCGGCCTGCCACAAGCAGTTCATCGACAAGGAGATCAACCGCGTGGGCTGGGTGCAGCTCCAGAACCAGTACGACAACTGGCGGAAGAGCCACTGGTGGAAGGCGTCCAAGGAGGACGTGGACAAGGCCGACCCGCGGCGCACCGCCACGTGCCGCGAGTGCCACATGCGGCTCAGCGATTCCGAAGACCCGTCGGCCGGCGACGCCCAGGACTACAACCGGAGCCTCTCGGACGGCAAGCACCGCAACCACCGGTTCATAGGCGCCAACCAGTGGCTGCCCAAGCTCCACGAGCTGCCCGGGTGGGAGGAGCAGGTGCGGCTCACCGAGGAGTGGCTCCAGGGGAAGACGGTCATCCCCGAGATTGACGACAAGTGGGCCCCGGGCCCGGCGGTGCCCATCGAGATCATCGCGGCCGAGTCGATCGAGGCGGGCAAGGAGGTGACGGTCCGCGTGGTGTGCACCTCCAACAAGGTCGGGCACGACTTCCCCACGGGCCCGCTGGACATCATCCAGTCCTGGGTCGAGCTGACGGTGGTCGACCCCGAGGGCAAGGTGATCTACAAGAGCGGCGAGGTGGACGAGAAAGGCTTCATCGTGGAGGGGTCCTTCATGTTCAAGGCCGAGGGCGTCGACCAGGCCGGGAACCTCATCGACCGCCACAACCTGTGGGACATGGTGGGCGCCCGCTTCCGGCGGTCGCTCTTCCCGGGCTTCTCGGACACCGCGGAGTACGAGTTCGCCTGCCCCGTGGCCCTCGCGAAGGTGCCCCCGCCTTCCCCCGAGCGCCAGTACGCGTTCCCCGCGCCCCAGGAGCCGGTGGAGCTCACGGTGAAGGCGAAGCTGCGCTACCGGAAGGTGGACCAGACGCTGATCAACTACCTCGCGCCCGGGGCGAGCCTCACGGCGCCCATCACCGACGTGAGCTTCGCCGAGGCGAAGGTCAAGGTCGTCTCGAGCGGGAACGGCAAGGAGAAGGTCTGAATGGCGCGCGCCCGCTGGAGCCCGAGGCGCCGCAAGGTCGTCGGGTACACCGCGCTTTGCCTCGTCGTCCTCGGGGTGTCGAGCGGCATCATCTTCGTGCGCGAATTCCAGCCCGCGCGCCCCGTGGTCCCGGGAGACCACGTCGAAGGGCTCACCGACGCCCTCGCGAGGTCGCTCCCCTCCGACGCTCCGCGGACCCCGTTCCTCGACGTCACGGCCGCCTCGGGCGTGGACTTCGAGCACTTCGGCGCGGCCCGCTCGCGAGTCCTGCCGGAGGACGTGGGCTCGGGCTGCGCGCTCGAGGACCTGGACGGGGACGGAGACCTGGACC
>JACQVW010000158.1 GCA_016209535.1 Planctomycetota bacterium
CCCCGCGCCGCGGATCGCCGTCCTGGACGGGGCATCTCCCGTCCTTCGCGCGGCAGCGAAGTGTCTCGGGCTCGCGGCGCCCTCGCCGCTCGCGCCGGCCGCCGGCCCCTCCGAGCGAGCCCGCCTCCTCGGCTCGGCGCTGGCCTTCGTGCTCCCCGGCGCCGCCACGGAGGGCCTGCTCGCGGCCGCCGAGGCGATGCGCCTCGGCGTGCCCGTCGTCGCTCCCGCGTGCCCCGGCGCCCGCGAGATCCTCGGCGCGGCCGCGCTCTACTTCCCGGCAGAGAGCGCTCGGGGGATCGCCCTCGCCCTCGGCGAGGTCCTCGAGGATGCCGCCCTCCGCCGCGGCCTCGCGCAGCGCGGCATGGCCCGAGCGCGGGCCTTCCCCTGGGAGGCGGCCGCGTGCCGGCTCCTCGACGTGTTCGCCGAGGCGCTGGGGCGCGGGGAATCGCAGCCTGTCGCGGCGGGGGCCCGGGGGGTACACTTGGGTCCCTTCGACCCATGGCCCGCACCTCAAGCCGCACCTCCAGGCCCCTCCTCGCCTACAGCACGAACGTCCACCGGGGAGAGACCCTGGCCGACGTCTACCGGTTCTTGAGGGACTACACCCTGCCCGTCAAGCGGCGGGTGTTCGGCGCGGAGCCGGCTGGCCTCGAGCTGCGGCTCGGGATCGGCTCGGCGCGGGAGCTGCGGAGGCCCGCGGCGCTGGAGGCTTTCCGGGGGTTCCTGTCGGAGAGCGGGCTCGTCCCCTTCTCGATCAACGCCTACCCGCTCCGCGACTTTCACGCCCGGCGGGTGAAGGAGCAGGTCTACCTTCCTTCCTGGACCGACGCCGCCCGGGCCGCGTGGACGAACAGGATCGCCGCGATCCACGCGGCGATCCTCCCCGAGGGGCTCGCGGGCTCCGTGAGCACCCTCGGAGGCTGCTTCCGCGGAGCCGCCCATGGCCCCGCGGCCTTCCGCAGGATCGCAGCGAACTACCTGAGCACCGTCGAGGCGCTCGCGCGGATCGAGGAGGAGACCGGCAAGACGATCGTCCTCGCGGTCGAGCCCGAGCCCGACACCACCTTCGAGACCGCCCGGGACGTCGTCGAGTTCTTCGAAGGCTGGCTCCTCCCCGCGGCTCGGGAGCGGTGGCGGCCGCGGGGCCTGGGTCCCGTGAGGACCGAGGAACGCCTGCGGCGGCTCTTCACCGTGAACTACGACACCTGCCACCTCTCGGTCCTCTTCCAGGACACGGTGGAGGGCCTGCGCGAGCTCTGGCGCGCCGGGATCGAGGTCGGGAAGGTGCACGTCACGAGCGCCGTGGCGGTCCGCGACCCCTACCGGGCGCCCGAGGCGTACCGGGAGCTCCGCGGGATGGACGAACCGCGGTACTTCCATCAGTTCTGCGGTCGCGACGCGGCCGGGCAGGCAGTCTGGCGCGGCCTCGACCTCCGGGAGCTGCCGGAGAAACTGGTCCGCGGGCGCCATCCGGACGTGGTCGAGCTGCGCTCGCACTACCATGTGCCCCTGTACTTGATACGCTGGAGGCGCCTCCGCACGACGCGCGAGGAGACGCGGGCCGCGGTCCTCGAGGTGCTCCGCGCGCGCCGGTGCTCCCACCTCGTGGTCGAGACCTACACCTGGCCCATCCTGGCCACGGAGGACAAGCTCGTCGCAGGGATCGCCCGGGAGCTCGAGTGGCTCCTCGGGGTGATCCGGGAGCGGGATGGGCTCAAGTCTCCCCGAGCAACGCCTCGAGCTCGCTGAGGCTCCATCCACGACCCCCTTGCCTGCGTGGCCTCCAGGCGATACAAACGAGGTTTCTGAAAAGAAACGAGCCTCGCCTCCCGAACCCTTCCCCACCGTGCGCAGCCCCCTTCCGGCCACCCTGATCCTCGCCTGCCTTGCCGCCGCGCTCGCCTCGGCCCAGGGGCCCGAGCTGCGGCTCGGGGCGCCGCCGGGGCTCGTCTCGGGGACCGTGGTCCAGGCATCGGCTCGCATCGCCGCGGGGGGCGCGGACGTCCTGAGCTGGTCCCTGAGCCTCTTCCACGAGGGCTTCCTCGTCCTCGAGGCGACGACTGCCGGGACGGACTTCGACCGCCTCGCCCGCGGCGGCTACGCCGAGAGCGGCGTCCACCCCGAGGGGACGGCGTGCTACTCGGTCGCGGTCCTGAGCTTCACGGAGCCCGTCGTCCTGCCCGCGGCACCGCAGGAGGTCCTCCGCATGCGCTACCTCGTCTCCCGCAGGGATCCCGGCAAGGCCCGGATCGTGCCGCTGGACGGCCTCACGGTCCCGGGCGACGACCGGCAGTTCACCAACGCGGTCCTCCTCCGGGGCGGCGAGGCTGCGCCCCTTGCGGCCACCGAGGCCGCCTTTCCGGTGACGGGCTGCGCGGGGTTCGCCTTCGCCGCCGCGGGGAGCGCGCCGGGCGAGGCGCCCGCGCCCATCGAGGTCCGCCGCGGTACGGAGATCGAAGCCCGGGCCTTCGTCCGCGTGGCCTCGCCGGAGCACCTCGACCCGGCGGGCTTCACGCTCGGCGCCGCCCACGACCCGGGCGTCCTCGCCCTCGAGGCGGCGGAGCTGGACCCGACCCTCCTCGCTCGCTACGTGAAGGCGGACGGGTTCGCGAGGCTCGAGCTGCACGGGGGCGGCTTCGCCGCGGCGGTCCTCTCCTCGACCTCGGACCCTGCATCCCTGGGCCCCGGGGACCACGTCGCGGTCCGCGCCAGGTACCGCTTCGCGGGCCGAGGCGAGCCGCGCGAGACGATCTCCACCGTGGTCTACCTCGCCGACGAGCTGACCCTCGGCGGCTCGCCGGCCCGCAGCGCCTTCCAGCCCCGCGACGCTCTCCCCTGCGAGGCGGCGCGCCTCCCCCTCGCGCTCGTCGTCGGGCCCCACCACTGGCTCCGAGGTGACGGAAGCTCGGACGGGGCGGTCGACATTTCGGATGCGATCCTCGCTCTCGGGTACCTCTTCCTCGGAGGCCGCGCCGAGTGCCTGCGGGCCATGGAGGTGAACCTCGACGGCCGCGTGGACATCACCGACCCCATCGCCCTCCTCGCGCAC
>JACQVW010000135.1 GCA_016209535.1 Planctomycetota bacterium
AGCTTCTTCCGCGCGTAGGGCTTGCCCGTCGCCGGGTCCAGCGCCTTCACGGCGCCGGTGAAGCAGAAGGTCTTCCCGGCGAGGGGCCCCGAGGCCGCGGCAGGGGCCTCCGCCTTCCGGATCGTCACCCCCGCCTCGAGGAGCCTCGCGATGCGCTCCCTCCGCGCCGCGAGGCCCTTCACGGCCTTCTCGGCGAGGACCGCGCCGAAGCCCCTCACGGCCGCGAGGTCCTCCACCGTCGCCGCCTGGAGCTTCTCGAGCGTATCGTAGCCCGCCGCCATGAGCACCTGGGCCCGCTGCGCCGAGAGCTCGGGGATGTTCAGCGCCGCGATGAACCGGTCGAGCGAGGGGCTCCTCGACTCGGCGATGTTGCGGAGGACCTTCGCGGCCAGGGTCTCTCCCATGCGATCGAGCGGCACGAGGGCCTCGACGCTCAGGCGGTAGAGGTCCGCCGGGTCCGCGACGAGGCCTCGCTCGATCAAGATCCCGACCCACTTCTCGCCCAGGGCGTCGATGCCCATGGCGTAGACCCAGCGCATGAGGTCCCCGTAGGACTTCCCCGGGCAGTCCCGGTTCGGGCAGCGGAGGTGCTTCCCGCTCACCTCGAGGGGCCCCGAGCAGCTCGGGCACTCCGCCGGCGGCTCGGGCTTCCTCCCGCCCCTCGACTCGACGACCCTCACGACCTGCGGGATCACGTCGCCCTTGCGCTCCACGAGGACGAGGTCCCCTTCGCGGACCCCCAGCGCCTCGACGTAGTCGCTGTTGTGCAGCGTCGCGTTCGAGACGGTGACGCCCCCCACCTCGACGGGCTCGAGGCGCGCCACGGGCGTCACCCTGGCCCCGATCCCAAGGGACCACTCGACGGCCACGAGGACCGTCTCGCGGCCCGTCGAGGGGAACTTGTAGGCCATGGCGAACCGCGGCCGGTTCCGGACCGAGCCGAGCTCCCGCTGCTTCGCGATCGCGTCCGCCCGGATCACGAGCCCGTCGATCTCGTAGTCGAGCCGGAACCGCTTCCCGGGCTCCTCGGGCGTGCCCTGGTACTCGCGGTAGATCGCCCGTATGCCGGCGGCGTCCTGGCGGCGGTAGGTGACGGCCAGCGCGAGCCCCAGCTCCTTCTCTACGAAGTCCATCTTCTCCGACTCCGTCTCGAAGTCCCGGCCCTCGGCGGCGACGTCGTAGAAGAGGACCTCGAGGTGAGCACCGAGGGACCGGTCCCCGTGCCTTTTCCGGACCGTGCCGCTCACGGTGTTCCGCGGGTTCGCGAAGTCCTCCCCCACGAAGCGCTCCTCGAAGACGCTCAGGCGCAGGATCACCTCGCCCCGCACGCTGCCCGTGAAGGGGACGTCGAGGGCCGTCTTCACGTTCTTGAAGGCCACCGCGTTGTGGGTCACGACCTCCCCGACGAGGCCATCGCCGCGCGTGATCGCATCGATGATCCTCCCCTTCTCGTACTCGACCTCGAGGCTGATCCCATCGAGCTTCTCCTGGACCAGGAACAGGGGCCCCGCCTTCTCCGCCCAGGCATCGAGGCGGTCCTCCTCGATCTTCTCGAGGGAGCCCATGGGGATCTTGTGCCGCTTGAGGGGCAGCCCGGCCACGGAGAAGCCCTTGCCCGAGCGGGGAGATGCCCCCACCTCGGCCAGGACGGGGCTCTCCGGATCGAGCCGCCGCAGCTCGTCCTCGAGGGCATCGAACTCGGCGTCGGTGATCTCGGGCGTCCCGTTGTAGTAGAGCTCGCGGTGCCGCCGCAGCTCGCGCTCGAGCTCCCGTATCCGATCCTCCTTCGTGGTCAAGCGCGTCTCCGGAGCTCGTTCAAGTGCTCCACCATGATCCCCCGCATCGCCGGGTTCCTCAGGATGTACGCCGGGTGGAAGAGGGGCAAGAGGGCGACCCCGGGATAGGCCGGCTCCTCGAGGATCCGGCCGACGATGCTCCCCAGGCGCTCCGCACCGCGGGAGCTGAGCACGTGCCTCGCCGCCGTGGCCCCGAGGAGCCCGAGGACGCGCGGCCTCACGAGCCGGATCTGCCTCGCGAGGTACGGCAGGCACGCCTCGGCCTCGTCCGGGAACGGCGCTCGGTTCTCGGGCGGACGGCACTTGACCACGTTGGCGATGAGGACGTCCCGCTCGGGATCGATCCCCGCCTCGCGCAGCATGTCGTCGAGGAGCCTGCCCGACCTGCCCACGAACGCCAGGCCCAGGCGGTCCTCCTCGGCCCCGGGCCCCTCCCCCACGAGGAGGATGCGGGCGCGGTGGTCCCCGCGGTCGACGACGATGCGGGTCCGTCCCTCCCAGAGCCTGCAGCGCCGGCAGCCCGACACGTGGAGCGCGGCCCGGAAGCGGGCGTAAGAGCGCTGCGCGAGGACCTTCCGGCAGAGGGCCTCCTCGTCCCTGTCCGTCGTCACGCCCGCGGCGCCGCCTTCCGCAGCGCGACCCGGTTGTCGTGGAAGGTCGAGCCGCCGCCCAGGTCCGTGAGGCGCGCGCTCGTGAGGGCGTTGATGCCGCGGCCGCCCCGGGTGTGGAGCGGCCACCAGGTGCCCTCGGCGACCAGGACGCCGGGCTGCGTGTCCTCGGTGACGCGGGCGAGGAGCCGCACCGAGCCGTGCTCGTTGGAGAGCTCCACCTCGTCGCCCGTCCGGATCCCCGGCGCGTCCGCGGGGTGGATCAGGACCGCGGGCCCGCCGCCCTCCTTCTTCCGCGCCCGCTCGAGCGCTCCGAAGGACGCGTTGAGGAACGCGTGGGCCGGCGGGGTCAGGAGGCGCAGCGGGTAGAGCTCCGGCCGCTCGTTGAAGGGATCTCCCCGGTAGTCCACCACGGCGGGGAGGCCCGCCCGCTCGAGCCGCTCCGAGGCGAGCTCGAGCTTCCCCGAGGGCGTGCGAAAGCGCTCGGCGAAGCCGCTCGCGCCCCGGGGGACGTTGAGGCGCAGAGTCTCCCCCGCCAGGACGCGCTCAACGTCGATCCCGCGGAAGTTGGGGTGGTCCGTCTCGAGAATCTCGCGCACGTGGTCCTCGACGGAACGGTCGAACCAGGGGTCCGTGAAGCCCAGCTCCTTGCCGAGGGCCTGCACGACCTCGAGGTTCGACCGGCACTCGCCCGGCGGCGCCATCGCCCTCCGCGCGAACTGGAAGTAGAGGTGACCGTAGCTCTTGTAAAGGTCGCTCGACTCCACGAACGTGACGGCGGGCAGCACCAGGTCGGCGAGCCGGGCCGTGTCCGTGAGGAACCGATCGTGGACGACCGTGAAGAGGTCCTCGCGGGCGAGCCCGGCGTGCACCTTCTCCTGGAGGGGCGCGGTGGCGGCAGGGTTCGAGCCGTGGACGAAGAGGAACGCGATGGGCGGGTCGCGCCACTCCGTGAGCGCGATCCCGAGCTCCGTCATGCTCAGGACGCGGGTGGGCCTCTCGAGCCAGTCGGGCCGCTTCACCGCGTCGAGGTTCGGCTTGAACTCGCAGCCCGAGTCGTAGAGCACCCCGCCTCCGAGCTCCTCGTAGGCCCCCAGGACGCCCGCGAGGCATGCGATGGCGCGTACCGCCGAGCCCCCGTGGGAGCTGCGGCCGAGGCCGATCCCCACCTTGAAGAGCGGAGCGCGGGCCGCGGCGAGGCGCCGGGCGCAGTCCTCGACGGTCGCGGCGGGGATCCGCGTGATCTCCTCGACGCGCGCCGGAGGGTACCTGGGCAGCACCTCGTCGCGCAGGCGCTCGTAGCCCACGGTCCGCCGCGCGATGAAGTCGCGGTCCGCGAGCCCCTCGCGCTCGAGGACGTGCATGAGGCCCAGCGCGAGCGCCGTGTCGGTCCCCGGCCGCACCTGGAGCCAGCGGTCGGCCGCCGCCACGGTGCGGTTCCGGTAAGGGTCCACGGCCCAGAGCGGTGCGCCCTTCCTCCGCGCCTCCTCGAGGAAGGGCACGAGGTGGACCTGGGTCGTCACCACATTGCAGCCCCAGACGACGATCAGGTCCGAGTGGACGGAGTCCTCCGGGTCGAGGCCGTAGCCGCCGCCCACGACGGCATCGTACCCGGAGTCGGCGCCGTTGAAGCAGATGTTCGGGCGCAGGCGCGACGCCCCGAGCTTGTTGA
>JACQVW010000136.1 GCA_016209535.1 Planctomycetota bacterium
GTAGTAGATCGTGCTGCCGCCGAAGACGAAGGAGCCGTCCAGCGGGTCGTTCGAGAGGCGGCGGCGGCTGTTGAGCTCGTCCTGGCTCGCCTGGGTCATCCAGAAGCGGTAGTTCTGGTAGTTCGTGGCCGGGTTCTTCACGTCGTGCCGGTAGATGCAGTAGCGGTGGTCGTTGAGGCCCGCCGCCGGAGGATTCACGAGCAGCGGGTGCGTTCGCGTCGTGACGTCGGCGGGGTAGCGGCCCGTCCGGCCGCCCGCGTCGGTGGCCGCGATGAAGTAGACGACGCGCGTCGCCTGGGCCTGGCCCGGGATCGTGCCCTGCCAGACGTCCGTCCCCGAGACCCGCGTCATGGTCACCGCCGTCGGGCTCGCCGATGGGTTCGAGAGCGCGTAGCGCAGCGACACGCTGGACACGCCGTCCGAGTCGAGGACGCGGGCGCGCACCGTGACGGCCTCGCCGGCGGCCGGCACGGCGGGGTCCTGCGCCACGTCGTCGATCACGGGGCCGAGGTTCGAGCCGCCCGTCTGCGCGATGAGCCGCTGGGTCACCTGGTTCCGGGTGCCGGGCGTCCCCATGTCCTGCGGCACGTCGAGGGCGTGGGCCCGGGCCATCTCGTGGTCGAACCCGTTCGTGAGGATCGTCTGGGAACCCACGACCCAGCGCGTCTTGAAGGAGATCTGGACGTCCTGGTCCGCGGTGAGGACCGCCATCCCGGTGCCCGCCGCCGTCGGCGTCTCGATGCGGTTCACCTTGTTGTCCCCCCGGGCCGAGGCGATGATCTTGAGCGAGCCGGCGCCGGCGATGGGGCTCTGGGTCGTGCGGCCGCTCCGGATGTGGGTCCCCTCGATGACCCAGCCCGTGGTGCCCGAGTTGAAGTGGCCGTTCGCGAGCTGCTCCGTCCCGCCCGTGATCGTGGTCGTCCTGTCGACGAGGCGCGGGATGAAGCTGAGGTCGCTGCTCCCGAGGCCCGCGTTGTGGACCTGCACGGCGAGCGTGTTCGTGCCGTTCGAGAGGAGGCCCTTGAAGGCCGAGAGTTCGATCTCGACCGTCTGGGGCTCGCCCGCCGACGGGGCCGGCGAGTCGAAGGCGGGGCTCGTCACGTTGAAGCTCCCCACCTGGGTGCCGTTCAGGTAGACGTAGAACCCGTCGTCGATCACGACGCTGAAGATGAGCTCGTCGATGGCGGTCCTGTCGGCCACGGTGAACGTCTTCCGGCAGAAGATGGTCATGTAGCCGTTCTGCATGTCCGTGAGGACCGTGGCGTCGTCGTTGTCGCCGTAGCCGATCCCCGTGGGCCCGCTCAGCCACCCGCCGTCGGAAAAGCCCTGGTTCATCCAACCGGCAGGCGGAGCCGCCGTGCCCTTCAAGTAGCGCCAGGTCTCTCCCTCGTCGACGAGGGGCGTGTCGTCCCGCGTGACCCCGCCGCCGATCACGGAGATGTCGTCGACCACGGTGATCCCCCGGGCCAGGAGCGCGATCGCGAGCTCCGTGTCGCGGTTCCCGTGGCGAGCCACGTAGCTGAAGGTCTGAGTCACGGCCTTCGAGGAGTCGTCGCTCGCGTCCCAGGCCTGGCCGCGCCGGTTGTCCTGGCTCGCGTCGATGAGCTCGAGGGACGAGCCGAACCCGTCGGCCCACCGCGGCCACTCGCCGCCGTCGTGGTACCTCAAGGTGTCCACGGTGCGCTCGAGCTGGTCCGAGAGCGTCACGCGCTCGCCACGGTTCCTGAGGCCGCCGAACCGGTCGATCGCCGCCTGGGTCGAGGGCGAGAGCACCCGTCCCGCCGGCAGGCCGTAGATGCTCGCGGGGCCCGTGAAGAGGGTCGGGTCCCTCGCGATCACCAGGTACCCGCCCGCCGGGATCACGGTCCCCGGCGGGATGTCGAAGTCGATGCCGTCCGACATCCGCCACCCCGTGAGGTCGTGGGCCACCGAGCCCTTGTTGTGGAGCTCGACGTACTCCTTCCGGTTGTCGTTGTCGATCGTGTGGTACATGATCTCGTTCAGCACCACGTCCTCGTTGACGCTGACGACGTTCGGGGCGCCGCGAGTCGGGTCGGCGGCCGGCGAGAAGGCCTGGTCGTCGTTGGGGACCCGGGCCTCGCTGTAGCCCTGGAACTCGGGCTCGAAGACGTACGCGTCCACCACACGGTTCGCGGGGCCCGGCTCCACGAGGGCCAGGAACCGCTGGTCCCCGGCAGCCGCGACGGCGAGGTCAAACCCCGTCTGAGCCTCGGTGAAGACCGCGTGGCCTCCGGGCGCGATCGACGTCCCGCCCGGGATGGGCCACTTGGCCCGGTTCGACGGGTCGTCCGTCAGGAAGTAACCCGTGAGGTTGACCGACGTCGACCCCTTGTTGTGGAGCTCGATCCAGCGCTCGTCGCCCGGATCCACGCGGAGGTACGCCTCGTGGATCCGCACCTCGGCGCGGGCCGTGCACACGCCGGGCTCGGGCCCGGGCCCCGGGCCCCCGGGATCGGGCGGCAGGATCGTGCCCGTGAGCGTGAGCTGGTCCCACACGAGGGTCGCCACGCCGCAGTTGGAGTGGCTCGTGAGGGCGAAGCCGAGGTACACGTCCGTGCCGCCTGCCCAGCTCATGGGCAAGGCAGTACCCGCGTCGTTGAGCTCGGTCCAGCTCGTGCCGTTCGTCGAGTGGAAGCCCGAGATGGTGTTCCCCACGCGCCGGAGGCGGTACCAGGTGGGATGCGTCCCGTCCGCCAGGACCGCGGGCTCCGCGTTGTCGGCTCCGCCGTGCGTGGGCCGGATGGCCATGCGGGCGCCGTCCGGGTTGGGGTTGTCGTGGACGAAGGCGTAGCGCGCGCTCGCGGTCAGGTCCTGGCGCGCCATGATCCCGCCCTTGCCCCAGCGGTCCGTGGACCACGCCCGCGACACGATGTGGGCCCTCATCTCGAAGTCACCCCGCACCTTCACGTAGGCGAAGTGGAACTGGTCGCCGCCCTGCCAGATGTCGAGGCCGCTCCCCGAGATCGTGTACCGCCCCGTGCCCGAGGCGAACGTCGTGTCGCCGGGCGAGCACGGGAACCCCACGTCCCGGTGGTCCGTGAAGCTCCCGACGGGCCCACCTCCCGTGGGCGGCCCCCCGCCCTCGTCCTCGGGCCAGCAGGGGTTCGGCAGCCCCGGCGAGCCGCCGATGTCGTTCGACAGGTCCCAGGTGTCGGGGTCGTCGACCTCCTTGAAGGGGCTCTCGATCTCGAGGGAGTGGCCCGTCCCGTCAGCCCCCGACTCCCACTTGCCACGGTCGTTGTAGCGGACGGTGACGATGGCCTTCCCGCCCGGGTTGCAGATCGAGACGCGCTCGCCGCCGTTGGAGAGGGACGGCGAGGTAGCGGGGTCCGTGAACCAGTCGCCGATGGTATTCGTGATGGAGTACTTGGCCCGGACGTTGGCCTCCTTCGCGCAGACGACGAGGAAGGACTTCCCTTCGAGCCACGTCCCGGGCGGGAACTCGAAGTCGGGGCCGTCGCAGATCGTGTGCCCGCTCAAGTCGAAGGGGTCCGCGGTCTCGTTGTAGATCTCGAGGAACTCGTAGGGCCGGTCGTCCGCCTCCGGGGGGTGGTACATGATCTCGGTGATGACGAGCGCGCCGGCCGGCGAGGCCGGGAGCAGCGCCGCGGCGGCGAGGACGGCGCGGAGAGAGGACGCCAGGGACGGCGGCAGCGATCGCGGGAGGGGACGGCTCGAAGCCATGCAGGGATCTCTTCTCGGGTTGATGGGAACGGGGGCGCTACGCTTCAGGACCCAGACCTCGTGACCGAACTTCCCCGGGAGATTGCGATTATAGCAACCGGGGTCCTCGCTCCTGAACCAGATTCTCGACGGCGCGGCCCCGCGTGGCACACTGCGCTTCGCCTCCGCGGCGCCTCTGGAAGCCGTGGCATCGAGTGGCCCCCGCAAGCGCGGGGCGGAAGACCCTTCCAAGCCCTCCAACCTGTCGCGGCATTCGCTCCGGCGCACTATACTGGAGCGAGAACACCGGCCGGGATCAGAGCCCGGGAGCACGTCATGAGCGTTACCATCCCCCCTGAGCTGGAAAAGGCCGTCAAAGCAAGGGCGGACCAGCGCCGGATGACCGTCGAGGACCTCGTCCACGAGGCATTGAGCTGGTACCTGGGCACGGACTGGGAGCTCGTGGACGAGTTGTGCGCCTGGCAAGAAGTCCGCGATGAGGCCCGGCGGATCGTGGAAGGGTCCGAGTGAGCCACGGCGATGTGCACTGGATCGATCTTCCCGACCGCGGCGGTCGCGAGCAGCGCGGCAGGCGTCCCGCGATCGTATGGCAGGACACGGCCGCCTTCCCGAGGCTGCCGACGGTCCTCGTCATCCCGTTCACGTCACGGCTGGACGCGCTGCGATTTGCTGCCACCCGGCGCGTGGAGCCGACTCCCATGAACGGGTTGACGAGTCCGTCCGTGGCGCTGGTATTCCAGCTCGGCGCCTGCGACATTCGCCGCCTGCGCGAGAGGATTGGCAGGCTGGACTCTCCGGACTTGGAAGCGATCAAGTCCCTCGCGCTGAGCTTGCAGGGAATCGCTCCCTGAGAAGCTCGCCCTGCCTTTTCCGGGCGTGGTTCAGATCAGGCTCCATTCGGGTAACAGGAAAGAGCTAGGCAGGGGCAGTTTGGTTGGGGCAGTATCGTGGGAATGAACGCGTGGTTCATAGCCGGGTGTAACCCGGCGTTGAACCACGCCCTTTTCCGCACCACGACACGCCCCGGCGTGGTACACTCTGCCTCGCCGCCGCTCGAGCCGGGACCACACGCTTCCGGAGCCACATGCCGATCCACATCCTTCCCCCTGACGGCACCCGCCCCGTCTCGCGCCGCCGCTTCCTCCTGGGGACCGCCGCCGGCGCAGCCGCCGTCCTCGGCCTGGACCGTCGGGTCTCGCCCGGCCGGGCGGCGGACGCCGCCGATCCGGCCAAGCCCACATCCTGGGCGCTCCTCGCCGATCCGCACATCCACGAGTCGCCGGCCGACGTGAACCAGGGGCAGAACATGGCCGCGAACCTGGCCAAGGTGGCGGCCGATGCCCTCGCCGAGAAGCCCACCGCGGCGCTCGTGGACGGCGACCTCGCGAAAGTCCAGGGGAACCCCGGGGACTACAGAACGCTCCTGGAGATCCTCGAGCCCCTGCGCACGGCCGGGATCCCCGTCCACCTGACCCTCGGGAACCACGACGACCGCGAGAAGTTCCTGGCCGTGGCGCGCGAGGCCGCGAGCCTGGCGACCGGCCCTCCCCCCGTCGGCGGGAGGCACTGCTCGGCCCTGGAGGTGGACGGCGTCCGCTGGCTCCTCCTCGACTCCCTCGAAAAGGTGAACGGCGTCCCGGGCCTCCTCGGCGAGGCGCAGATCCGCTGGCTCGCCTCGGAGCTCGACGCGGCGCCCGAGAAACCGGCCCTGGTCTTCGTCCACCACAACCCCCAGGCCGTGGAGTCGGGGCTCAAGGACACGGCCGAGCTCCTCGCGGTCCTCCGGCCGCGCCGCCAGACGAAGGCCGTGTTCTTCGGCCACACGCACGTCTGGAAGCGGTGGGAGGACGACGGCATCCACATGGTGAACCTCCCGGCGGTGGGCTACGCCTTCGGCGCGGGCGAGCCTCTCGGCTGGGTGCGGGCGGCGCCCAAGGCCGGCGCCCTCGCGATCGAGCTCAGGGCCCTCGGCGGCCGCCACCCCGACCACGGGAAGGCCGTCGAGCTGCCCTACCGGCCTGCGAAGAAGGGAGTGACGGTGCTGTGAACCTCGCGGAGACACGGAACATGAGGAACCACCACGGCCGGCTCCTCGCGCCGGCGGTCTGCCTCCTCGCCGCGTGGGGCCCGCAGGCCCGCTCGGAGGAGAAGGAGAGGGCGCCGAAGGCGGAGAAGAAGGAGCCGAAGAAGGGGCCCGGCAAGGGGAAGACGGCCGTCAAGAGCGACGTCCCCATCGAGAGCTTGATCGAGTGGAACGCCGCGGAGCTCTTCGGGAACGGGAAGGTGACGATCCGGGGAGAGCAGGTGGAGGTCCTCTGCGAGAAGGACGGTCACGTCGCCTCGGCCTTCGAGGGGACGAACATCATGGACTCCCGCCACGAGAAGATGAAGGGCGCGACCAGGAGGTTCATCCAGTACGGCGACCAGAAGGACGGCGAGAAGCTCCTCCCGGGCCTGGCGGCGATCGCCATGGGCGAGGGGACCTGGACGTCGCGGTTCCGGCTCGCGGGCGAGACCAGGGTCAGCTTCGACATGCGGATCCCGAACCTCCTCACCGAGCAGTCCACGATGAAGATTCGGATCGGCTGGGACGGCAGCGCGGGCTACGAGACGACGTTCTTCAACTCCATCGCCTTCATCGCGAGCGGGATCCCCAAGGGCCTCATCGCCGCCTCGGACCCGAAGCACAAGCGGCACGCCTTCCACTGGTTCCAGCGCGGCGCCGAGCCCGTCCCCGTCGAGTTCGGGATCGAAGGCGGCCAGGCCGTGGCGCGCTACTCGAGGAAGGACCTCGTGACGATCCCCAAGGCGAAGGACCGGGGCGGCAAGGTCCAGATCTCCTTCAAGA
>JACQVW010000144.1 GCA_016209535.1 Planctomycetota bacterium
CGGCGATCGCCGCCAGCGCCCGTGCCCGCACGCCCCCCAGGACCTCGGGCTTCACCTTCGCGAGGAAGGAGACCGTGCTCGCCGCGACGAGGCCGTCGAGGACCGAGACGACGAGGTTCGGGATGAGGGTCACCTCGGCCACGAGCGCCAGGTCCCTGCCGCCGAGGGCCATCGCGCCGAGGTACATCGCCGAGGCCACCAGGGTCCCCGCCAGCGAGGCGACGAACGCCACGGCGGAGAGCCACCCCCGCGACCGCCCGGCACGGCCGATCGTCTCGAAGACCGCGCTCGCGGCGAGCGCGCCCGAGCCCATCGTCACCGAGTTCACTCCCAGCGTGGTGATGCCTCCGTGCCCCAGGAGGAGCGCCTGGAGAAAGAGGCCCACGAGGACCACGGGGAAGCTGAGCCGGCCCAGGACGATGCCCAGGAGCCCCACGAGGAGCAGGTGGACCGAGGTCGTTCCCAGGGGCACGTGGATGAGCGAGGCGACGAAGAAGAGGCTCGTGAGCACCGCGACCTGCGGGATCCGCCGCTCGTCGAACCGTGCGATCGAGGCCGCGGTCGCCAGGCCCGCGACCGCATACCCTCCGATCAAGACCTCCGGGCGGAGGACGCCGTCAGCGATGTGCATGGGTCAGGCCCCAGGCGAGGCGCGGCGCGCGCCGCGGCCGAGGAGGTCCGCAGTGGATGGTGGCACGGTCCGTCGAGTCGTAACACCAGGCCGACCGGGTGTCAATCGCCGGGAGGCGCCCGCGAGGTTTTTCTCCTCCCCTCTCGCCCCGCGTGATACGATGGGCACCCTGAAGCTCACGAGACGATCGATCCATGGCGATGGAAGCGAACAAGGACTCTCGCCTCGAGACCGAGGCCTGGCGCATCGCGGCCGACGTCAACTTCTGCGTCTCGAAGATCGTCGGCCGCTACGCGGCCTACCCCCAGGTGGACGCCGGCGCCTTTCGCCGCGTGCACACCACCGTCGACAGGGGACTCAAGCGGCTGAAGGGCTCGGCGGTGCGCGACCTCTGCCAGGAGCTGCGGGCCGTGACGAGCTGCCACGTCTCGGAGCTGCTCAGGGCCCAGGGCGCCGACGAGACCGATACGCGGATCGTGGCGATCGCCCAGGTGCTGCGGGAGCGCTGCGGCATACCGGACGACCTCTTCCGCGAGGTCCTCGCGGGGCTCCTCTCCTGGACGCCCGGCGACAAGTTGGTGATCCTCGACGCCCTGGTGAAGGTCATCCGCGCGGGGGCCTGACGAGCCCCCACGCGCCGCTCACCACCAGTGGCTCCGGCGCCGCAGGTACTGGCTGACCTCGTCGATGCTCCGCGCGCCGATCAGGTGGCCCAGGGCCTGGATCTGGGGGAAGAAGTCCTGGAGGGCCGCCTCGTAGTCGTCGCCGCTCGAGTAGATCGTGGCGTTGATCACGTTCAGGAGGAACCGGACGGCCTGACCGTGGGACGAGCTCATGGGAGACCCGCCCGCCTTCCCCTGGGGCCTGCCCTTCTTCTTGGTAGGTTCCTTCTCCACCTCGGTTCTCCTCGGGTCTCCCGCGAGCCGGAGAAGACTAATGCACTCCCTCCGATCCGTCCAACCGGGGAGATTTACGGGAATCGAGCGTCCATCGTGACCGGTCGATGTCCAGCCGCGAGGCACTTCCGGCCGCGCGGCGCGCCGGGGGGCCGGCGCGCCGCGGTCAGCGCAGGGCCCGCCCGAGGATGTCCTGCTTGTGGACGAGGAGGCCGCGGCGGACCGCCGCGCCCCACTCACCGGCGTCCGGGACCAAGATCACGTCCCCGCCAGGCAGGACGAAGGGCCCGCGGTCCGCCGCGTCCCATCGGACCTCGCGCTCGTCCGGCTCGGCCCTCCCGCCGGCGAGGGCCGCCATGAGGAGAGGCAAGCCGGCCCGCAGCTTCTCGCGGGGCCGCGCGAGCTCGAGCTCCCGGCGCTGGTCCGCGCGCGTGAGGTCCAGGGGCACGCCGTTGACGAGGAGCGCGCCGCCCCGCACGGCGATGATGTCTCGGTCCCCCGCGATCGCGCGCCCGAGCCGCACCCTGCCGTCACCCGCGTCCCGGAAGAGCACGATGTCCCCGTGCACCGGCCGCACGTACCGGGAGGTGACGAGGACGAGGCCCTCGCCCCGGCGGGCGGCCGGCTCTAGGGCGTCCGTCTCGACGCGGGCGTGGCCGAACCACTCCCGGGCGAGCCAGCGGGCCTCGAGGGCGACGCCGAGGACCACGATGGCCGCGTGCGCCTCGAGGACCCAGAGGGGCGGCTTGCGGCCGCCGCCCCTCCGGGCCCGGAGGGCGGCCCCCGCCGCCCCCAGGACCTCCAGGACGGCGAGGCCGGTGACGAGGCCGGCGAGGAGCGCCGTGCCGTGGTGCGACCAGACCACGCAGGCCAGGACCGCGCCGGGCAGGACGAGCGCGAGGAACGCGACCGACCAGGCCGCCCCGAGACCGCAGCGGCCCGCGTAGGAGTGGCCGCACCCCGGAAACGCCAGGGAGAGGAAGAACGCCGTCCAGGCCGCGCGTGCGGTGCGTTCCTTCTCTCGCGCGCTCCTCAGGGTCTGGACCTCCACGGGGGGGCATCATAGTGTTCCCGGGACCGGCAAGCCAACGTCACCGGGGGCGAGAACCGTCGCCTCGCTCCCCGGGCCGCGCTACAATCCGGGCTTTCCCACCCCCGAAACCAGGAAGGAGGCAACGATGCGTCGCTCACGGAAGCTCCCCGCACCCTTCGCCGCGGCCCTCGCGCTGGCGGTCGTCCTGGCCCGCGCCGCCACCGCCGATGCCCCGCGAGGTCACGAGACCCTCTTCGACGCGTTGGGCCTCGATGCGTTCGTGGCCTCGGAGGAGGCGAAGGCCCACTGGCGCGTCGACGGGGGCGTCCTCAAGTACGACGGGAAGGATAAGGACCTCTGGACTGCGCGATCCTACCGCGACCTGGTCCTCCGCCTCGACTGGAGGATTCCCGGCCCCGGCCCGCGGCGCGAGGTCGACGTGATCCTCCCCAATGGCGACGCGGCCGGGAAGGTGGAGGTCCAGTACGGGAGCGACAGCGGCGTCTACCTCCGCGGCAGCTCGAAGAGCCAGGTGAACATCTGGAACTGGCCGATCGGCTCGGGCGAGGTCTACGGCTACCGCACGGACAGGAGCATGCCCCCCGAGGTGAGGGCGGGCGTGACGCCCAAGGTCCGCGCCGACAAGCCTCTCGGCGAGTGGAACACGTTCGTGATCGTCCTGAAGGGCGACCGCCTCACGGTGGACCTGAACGGAGTCACCGTGATCTCCCGCGCCCGCCTCCCGGGCGTGCCCACCGAGGGCCCGCTCGCGCTCCAGAGCCACGGGGACCCCATGGAGTTCCGCGAATTCTACGTCCGCGAGATCCCCGAGGGCACGGTCGATCTCTTCGACGGCGAGGGCCTGGCCGGCTGGAAGGCCGTCGGCGCCGCGCCGGACACCTGGAGCGTGCGCGACGGGGTGCTCGTCTGCTCGGGGAAGCCCAACGGCTACCTGCGCACCGAGGCGGCCCACGAGGGCTACGTCCTCGAGGGCGAGTGGCGCTTCCCGGGGAAGGGCGGCTCGACGGGGCTACTCCTCCACACGCAGGGGCCGGACAAGGTCTGGCCGTCGTCGATCGAGATCCAGACCGACCACACCCACGTCGGGAACTTCGTGAAGATCGGAGACGCGAAGTACGAAGGCGGCCGGCGGAGCGAGGATCTCGAGCGGCCCGTGGGCCAGTGGAACCACTTCGAGGCAGTATGCCGCGGCGACACGATCGAGTGCTACGTGAACGGGAAGAAGGCCTCCGAGGCGAGGAAGTGCTCCCCCACGCGGGGCACGATCGGCTTTCAGTCCGAGGGGGTGGAGGTGCACCTGCGGAACATCTGGCTGAGGCCGCTCAAGCCTTGAAGCCTGAAGCCTGAAGCCTGAAGCCTGAAGCCTTGAGCAGGGTTCCGGCAAAGTCGTCCCAAGCCGTTGTTTCTCGATCGGGGGCGCTTGGCGATCAACAGACTTGCAGCACTTTGCCGGGACCTTGAAGCCTTGAGCCTTGACGCCCCGCCGGGGCCGGGGTATCGTTCCACCCGAACAACCCGGTAATGCGCGGGTGTAGCTCAGTGGTAGAGCGTCAGCTTCCCAAGCTGAATGTCGAGGGTTCAATCCCCTTCACCCGCTCCAGCGATCGAGGCCCCGCAGGCAATCGCTTGCGGGGCCTTCTCATGGGTACGCGGTGAGTCCTGCAACAAGCGGGTGGTCGGTAGGCAGTCCGTGAGTCCTGTAGTCGTGAAGTTTGGCCCTCGGGACGGCGGCCTTCTCGCAGCCCGGAAGCTTCAGGAGGCTGCTCGGTGCGGCCCGATGGCTCCGCTAGCTGGATCCCGCCCCGGCCTCCCCGATGTGCACCGGCTTGTAGCCGCCGATGACCTTGAAGTAGAGGAGTAGGAGCAGGTAGATCGCCGCCATGGCCGCGGGGATCGCCGAGTCGGCGATCAGGGTCTTCCGGTCGCCCTCGATGCTGGCCTCCTGGACGGCTCGCTCCTGAGCCGAGAGCTTCTCCATCGCGGTCTGCGGGTCCTTTCCGGCCGCCTCCGCCGCCGTGCGCTCGGCCGCCAGCTTGCCCTGCACTTCGCCGAGCTTCTTGCCGTCCAGGCCGGTGGCCTTGGCAAAGATGAAGGGCAGGAACTTGCTGGAATCGTCCGCCGCCTTGAACTGCGCGAACACCGCTGGGTCCCTCTCCCTCAAGGCCTCGCCCGCGAATCGGTCCTTGGCGTAGCCGAGCCCCGGTGCGCCGATCAGGCCGGCCGACATCATGCCGATGCCCCCCATGATCGAGATGGCCACGGCGCCGGTCCTGGGGAACCGGTCCGAAGCCACCGCGAGCATCGTGGGCCAAAAGAAAGTCTTGCCGATCCCGTAGACGCTCAGCGCGAGCAGGGCCCCGCCGAACGAGGCGATCCCGCTCGAGAGGTTGAGGCCCACACACGCGAGGACGGCGCAGGTCAGCAAGATGCCCACCGGCGAGAATCCGAGCCGCTTCTCGATGAAGTCAGCGCAGAAGCGGAGGGCGAACATCAAGAACGAGGTGTAAACGAACAGCCACTTGCCCTCCTCGGACGTGAGGATGTTTCCGGTGATGTTCTGGATCCAGTTGTCGGTGCCGAGCTCCACGGCACCGACGAGGGCGTGGGCCACGAACAAGGCGAACAAGATGATGGAGCCCATGGAGAAACGGGTCAGCAGCGCGACCGCGATCAGCAAGACGCCGCTGACCGCATAGCCGAGGTTGGAGGCGGTCCGGGCGGCGGCGTCGGCCTCCGCTTGCGTCGCACCCGCGGGGGTCAAGAGGGGCGTCACCACGCTGCTGCAGAATAGCGCAAGGAGCAGGCAAACGACGATCCCGCCGAGGATCCCGACGTCCTTGAACATCTCGCCCAGCTTGAGGCCCTTCTGGGAGGCCTCCGACTTGGGGAAGTGCTGCGCGAAGAAGAGGAGGCCGTAGAGCACCGTCGGGACCAGGAACAAGGCGAACTGCATCTTCCAGTGCACATGATAGATGTCGTCCAGGACCCAGCCGGATGCGCTGCCGAGGACGAGCCCGGCCGGCCAGCTCGCGTGGAGGATGTTCAAGTAGTGGGTGCGATTGTGGAAGAAGAGGGTGGCCACGAGCGGGTTCGCCACGGCCTCCAGCGTACCGTTGGCGTAGGCGAAGATGAACGAGCCCCACGTGAGGAGCTGGCCGACCGTCTCCTTCTCCATGCCGGGGTGGGGGAGGAACGTTATGACCGCCGACAGGACGTGCAGGCCGAAGGCCGCGATCACGAGCTTGCCGTACCCGATCTTGTCGCAGATGAGGCCGCCGATGATGATCCCGAAGCAGAACCCCGTGAACCCCGCGCCGCTGATGTCACCGAGCTCCTTGGCCGTGAAGCCGTACTCGGCGCCCCAGTTGTCGAGGAAGCCGCCGCGGATCGAGAACCCGATGCCCGCGGCCAGAATCGCCATGAATCCGGCCCACAAGAGCCGCTGCGCGTTCGCCGTCGCCTGGTTTTCCCTGCCGTTCGTCATGGGTCTCGGTTGCGTTGGTTGGGGTTGATGGGCCCGGACCTCCTTCCCTGAACCAGCCACTCCGGCTTCAGGATTGCGCGAATGACACCGTCCGTGCGCCGGGCTGTCAAGGGAATCTTGAAGACGCGGCCACAAGGACCTGGTTTTTGGAGGCCGCCGGAGGCACCATCGGCGGCACCATGGA
>JACQVW010000145.1 GCA_016209535.1 Planctomycetota bacterium
GTGCCTGACGCTCCAGGAGCTCGAGCGGGCCTTCCGGGGCGTGGCCGCCAGGGAGTCGCACCCGCCCGAGGCCCGATCGGCGGCGGCGGAGGCTCTGAGGAGGCTTGAGGGGTACAATCGGCGCCATGGATCGCATTCGGCGCACGAGGCTTGCGTACATCGGCCTCTGTGTCGGCGCTCTCCTGGGAATCTTCTCGCTCGCAGCCTCCTTCGGGGCCGCCTACGGGCTGTACCGCGCATTCGAATCCATCGAGTCAGCACCGCAGCCCAGGCCGGAGGATCTCCAGGCCGATGCGGAGGAGATATGGGCGCTAAAGCTCCTCGGGATCGCAGGAAGCCTGGTGTCTGGAGGGATCATCATCGCGTCGCTCATCGCGCTCCCGAGGAAGGCCGCGTCGTGCGATGTGGGCGGGGCTTGACCCAGCGGCGCTACCCTCTTTCCGGGGCTCGCCACCGGCTCGAGGCGCGGAGGTCACCGTCTCGGGCGCGTCTCCAGGTTCGGGGGAGGCGTCCCGTCAAGGTCGTCGCCGCCGGGAGTATCGATCGAGTCGTCGAACGGGAAGCGCATCCGCGGGGGGAACGCGGACCTGGGTCGAAACGGCCACCCGCCTTCCACAGGAAGGTGGGTCTCGACGGGAAAAAGCTGATGGCGTCGGGACGGTCCAGGCGCCCGAGCTCTTCCGCGGAGGCCATCGAGGGGGACAGGGAGAGGGTGCGTCCCGTTCAGGTCCAGCCAGGCTCCGATGGCGGCTTGACCTTCCCGCAGCCCGACCGACAGGGCGCGGGGGGCGAGAGCCTCCGGCTTTGTCTCCGGGGAGACGGCCTCTGGCATCGAGGGGTCCTCCTTCCCCCGGAGCCACCGCAAGCAGGTGATCTCCGCCCCGGCGAGGATCGCGATCGCCACAACCCCGGTCAACGAGGCAAGCAGCCTACCACGGCCGACGCTCATGCAGGTCATTGTCTGCCGGTGCCTGGAAAGCGTCAAGCGAGGCCACGCGCCCACGGACCGTGGGCGCGTGCAGCGCAAGTACTGGCCCCCCCTGCTCCACGCCCTTGAGCAGCTCATGGAATGGCTCGTCTTTCATGGCAAGGTGAACTGCACATGGGAGAGCCGCTCTGACGCGGCGAGCTTCTCCGGCCAGCTCTCGCCGCAGGGGGGCTTCACGCCCAGCTCGACGATCAGGAAGCGGATGACCTCCTCGATCGGTACCCAGCCGGTCGGAACGTGTGCCCTGTTCAAGTCGAGGCCGATACCCGGCAGGTGGGCCGCGAGCTGCACGTGGTGCCGACATTCCCTGGGCTGATCAGGTGAGAGCTCGGAGTCGTATTCCCAACGCAGGATCGCGTGCTCCCTGAGCCCCGGCTTCGCGTACAGCTTGTACCAGTACCGATGCGTCCGCACGCGGTACTCCCCTTTCTCTTCCACGGCTTCGAGCATCTGGCTCAGGTAGAAATGCAAAGGCCCGGAGCTGGCCTTGAGCGGGACAGTGGTCAGCTCCCCCCGATAGACGCCGAGCACGTGTCGGCCGTCTTGTCGCCGAACGAGGACCACCTGGCCACGAATCAGCGTGGCCTCTACGAGGCTGGCGATGTGCCTCCGCAGTGCGTCGAAGCACAACTGCGGCGTCCTGCCCGTGATCCGCATCAGGTGATCAGTAACTTGCGATGGCCCGCGAGGAACCTGAGGGCGTGTAACTCCGACTCGAGGATCGTGCCGTCGAGGCGTCCGGCGTCCAGGGCATCGAGGGCCTCCCGGAGGCTCGCGTATCCGGCACGCAGAGCGAGGTCCGCGGCTTGAGCGCGGACCTCCGCGATCGTGAGATCCTTGAGTTGCTGTCTGCCGTTGCTCGCCCGCTTCCGGCCGCGCGCAAGGCGATATCCTTCTGCAGCGCGTTTCCTTTCATTCGTCCTGTTTCCGGCCATTTGTTAAGCTCCTGGCTGTCTGTACACTTTCATTGTTATGGCTGGTAGTGTAGCACAGGTCGAGGGCCTCTGCCAAGCAGCGGGTTCGCTCGTTCGCTCGGCATCGCTCCCTCGGGGCGAGCTGGTGCGCGATCAGCGCCCCCCAGCGGCGGGGCAGGCGCTGGGGAGACCCGTGAGTCGGTCAGCGATCCGCTCTTCCGAGCTTCCAGGCTTCCGGGCCCCGTCGCCGCCTCGAGGCGGGGAGGCCGCGGAGGTCACTGCCTCGGGAAGGCCTCCGCGCCCGAGCGCGGCCTCCAGTGAAGATCCTCGTCGGCACGAGGATCGGTCGAGTCCTCCAAGGGGAAGCGGACTCTCGAGGGGAACGCGGACCTGGGTCGAAACGGCCACCCGCCTTCAGGGCCCTCTAGTTCGGGATAGATCCCGTCGTAAAAGAGCCCCTCGTAGGGGAATTGCCAGGACGGGTGTCGGGGGAGGCCATCCAGAGGTGCTCCATCCGTCCCGCTCGTGTCTAGAAACTTGTCGAGGGGCACGGTTTGACCTTCTCGGCGTCCTGTCCCTGGGGGTCGAGAGTCCGGTCCCGGCCTCTCTCCCGCGGCCGTGGGTCGCGGCGCCGATCGGTCTTGCTCCTCCGGGAGCGAGACCCAGAAGGTCACTGCCGTCGCGGCGAGGAACGCCACCGTCAGCCCGCCTGTCATGCACACAAGCAACTTGCTACGGGAGCCCCACATGCGGTGGATGGTATGCCGCACCTCGGGACCCGTCAAGGCGCGCAGGCTCATCGGCACGGCGCTCGAGGCGAGCCCGCACCCGTCGGACCGTGCTCGCGGTGCGACGAACCGTAGCCGCGTGCGCGGGAGCACTGTGTCTCGCGCGTAGGCGGGGGCCGCGTCACGGGCCTCGGAGGGGCCGGGATCATTCCCCCGAGAAGTAGCCGTTCAAGTAGAAGTCAGCGTCGTAGGGCGTGGCGTCGAAGAGCTGCATGGTCAATCCCACATCGGCTCCCGCAGGAAACGCGAAGCCCGAGGTCCACTTCTCCAGGGGGGTGTGGCCCTCCCCAAAGCCGGCCGGGATCTCCGTCGACTTCCCGTCGATGACGCTGACCAGCCTCGGGCGCGACGGACCGCCTGTGTTGAGCCAAGCGTACGAGGTGACCACGAACCTCCTTCCCTCGGGGACGTCCACGATGGTCTTCGTCGTACCGCTCACCGTGAAGCGGATCGTGCCCCTCAGGGTCACGATGTCACCTGGACCGGGGACTCGCGAGGCCAATGTTTCGACCGCGGCGCGGAGGGTCGCCACCTCCTGGCGCAGCTCCGTGCAGCAGGTGTCGGACTGGGCGATCGCGCACGGCTCCGGCCCGTCCCCGAACAGCCAGTTGAGGGTGATGATCGGGTCGGTGATGTTGATTTGACCGTCGCAGTCGACGTCTCCGTTCCGGACGACGACTTGCCCCTCGCCCGCCGGGTTGACCTGAGCCGGTGTCCGGCCAAGGCGCACGAGGCTCAGGGTGACGAGGGTGACGACGAGGAGGGCCATCGAGAGCAGGGCTTGCTTGAAGAGGCGCATGGTTGAGCTCCTTTCGTGAGGCGCTTGAACGAGGCGCCGCGCAAAGCGGATAGGGCCTTCGAGAGTCAGGGCGTGGTGACGGGGCCGCGGACGGCGAGGACATACGCCCCGCCGGCGTTGCCGCGGACAAAGAGACTTGGACCGGCGGCTCCGCTGAAACTCGTGACCCAGGCATATCCGGGAACCGAGACGGAAACGTCTGCCGACCAGTAGAAGCCATTATTCCAGATTCCGAACACCGGAGCGGCATCAGGCTCTGCTCTGCCGCCAAGCAGGATTCCCTCGAGCTCCCTGAGCGTTGGCAGGCGCCAATCGCTATGGCCTGCGAGCTCCAGGCCGCCGGCGTACTGAACGGCACCATCCCAACTAACGCTCGCCTCGGTTTTCTTCTGCCACATTAGCTTGGTGCACGTGTCCGTCACCGTGCCGTCCCCATTGTCGACGAACCGATCCGACCGCTTGCGGCAGGGGTTCACGAGCTCTCCGAGGGCGTCGGCGATCCGGCGGTTCGTGTCCTCGAGAGCCTCCACCCTCGCGACCAGCTCGGGGGAGTCGGCGCACGCCACCGGCGCGGGCCCGTCGCTGAAGAGGAAGCGGAGGATGTAGATCGGGTCGGAGATGTCGAGGCGGCGGTCGCCGTTGACGTCGCCGTTCTGGCCGGCCGTGCCCGCGCCGACCGCGGCGCGGACAGCGAAGCGCGGCGCGAGGAGCGAGGCGGCGAGGACGAAGCCGGCGAGGACGCAGAAGCAGACGACGAGGATCCTACGCATGGGGGACTCCTAGTTGCTCGATGACCCTGATCGCGGGGGAGATCCGACGCCCCCGCCATGTGGCCAATGCTACCAAGCTGGGGCGCGTCAGGGAATGGCGGTCAATGGCGGTCGAGGCCCCAGCGCCACGCAGCCAAGGCCCGGAAGAGGCCGCGGCGGAGCCCGGAAAACCCATTCGAAATCGGGACCGGGTTGATCTTGGGTTGATTTGCGTCGACCGGCCGCTTCAGGCGAAAAAGTAGCCCCGCGCAACCCTTTGTCACGCGGGGCCTTGTATTTGGTGGGCAGACCCGGAGTTGAACCGGGGACACCAGGATTTTCAGTCCTGTGCTCTACCAGCTGAGCTATCTGCCCAGAAGCTCCACCGAGGCCGGACACCGTGGCCTCCGGCTCGCCGGTGGTGGCCGCGGCCGGTGATTATGGTCCTCCTGCCGCGGAGGGTCAAGCGCGTCAACGGGTCAAGCGCCGGCGGCGCCCAGCGAGTTGACCAGGACCGCCGCCCTCGACTTCTGCCGGGCCACCGCGTTCCTGTGGAACACGTTGGTCCTGGCCGCCTTGTCGAGCTTCGAGACGACCTGACGGAAGAGGGCCCTCGCGGCCTCCGCGTCCTTCGCCTGGACCTTCTCGACGAGGCTCTTCGTGAGCGTCTTGATCTCGTTGCGGACGGACTTGTGGCGGACCCGGCGCGTCTCCGACTGCCGAGCCCGCTTCCTTGCCTGGTTCGAGTGAGCCATGCGGTTTCGTTCACCTCACGGGACGTGCCCGTGGTTCCTTGGGTTGCGCGTGCGAAAGGGGGAGATTGAAGCACTCCCCGGGGCCGAGACAAGGGAAAAATCGGCGTGGTTCAGATCAGGCTCCATTCGGGTAACAGGAAAGAGCTCAGCAAGGGCAGTTTGGTAGGGGCAGTATCGTGGGAATGAAGCTCCACCGGCATAGCCGGTGGTATCAGGAAGCCCCCCGAAGGGGGGCGTAATGCTCGCCTACGAAACATGGTCACTCGTCGTTCAAAGCGGCCTATGCGACCCAGGCCGGCAACCTTCTACGCTCGGCCGTTTCAGGCAGCCCGGCTTTGGCTGCCTCGTGCATCCCGTGCGGCCCCCGGGACCCCGAGCCAGGCTATACCTTGTTTCGGGGGCTGGAACGCCGCGCCATGCTGGCAATTCTCGTCGGGAGACACGCCGGAACGGCAGAGCCTGTTTGGGTCCACGGCCGTAGGCCGTGGTTTCATGAAGCAATGAACGCGTGGTTCATAGCCGGGTGTAACCCCAATGCCCGTGAATGAAGGCGCGCGCCGGCAGGGAACGCCGTAGAAGGTTTATCGGCAGGAACTCGAGGTTCCTTGAATGTTCCTTCTGCCACACGAGGCGACGGACGCAAGTCGCGGCACTGTGGGGAGTTTGGGCAA
>JACQVW010000134.1 GCA_016209535.1 Planctomycetota bacterium
GCGCCGGCGCTCCGTCGCGACCCTCGAGGCCCTGCGCGGGTGGATCTTCCCTCCCCGGCCCACCGAGCCCGCCGTGGAAGGCGGCGAGCCGGAGCGCCTCTACGAGGAGCGACCGGGCCCATCGGGCCGGCGGCCGGCCCTCGCCGTCTGGACGCGGCACGCGCCGGCTCCATCGGGACCCGGCGCGGCGGCCTCGGGCTTCCTCGTGGACCTCCACGGTCTCGAGGAGGCCCTCGCTCGATGCCTCGCGTCCGTCTCTCCGGGGACCCGGCTCTCGGCTCAAGCTCTGCGGCGGGCCGAGGACGACGGATTCATCGACCTCGCGGGCCTCGGCGGGCAAAGGAGCTTCGTCCGGCTCGGGCTCGAGAAGCGGGCGTGGCAGGAGCGGCTGGGCGAGGCGCGCCGGCCCTTCAAGCTCGCCGGGGGGCTCATCGCCGTCCTCATGGCGGTCCTGGTCCTCGGCTTCGTGGTCCTCTTCCGCGGCGTGCGCGCCGAGATGGCCCTCTCGCGCCTCAAGACCGAGTTCGTGGCCAACGTCTCCCACGAGCTCAAGACGCCCCTGGCGCTCATCCGTCTCTACGGCGAGACGCTGCTCCTCGATCGGGCGCCCCCGGGGGAGCGGCGGACGTATTACCAGGTCATCACGCGCGAGAGCGAGCGGCTCGCGCACCTCATAGCGAAGGTGCTCAGCTTCTCGAGCATCGAGGCCGGAAAGAAGTCCTACGACCTCACCGCGACCGACGTGGCGCGGGTGGTCCGGGATACCCTCGAGACGTACCGGCCGCACCTCGAGGCGCAGGGCTTCCGGCACCGGCTCGAGCTCCCGGCCGAGCGGGCCGTCGCGCGAGCGGATCCCGACGCCGTGGCCCAGGCGGTCATCAACCTCCTCGAGAACGCCGTGAAGTACTCGCGCGACGAGAAGGAGGTCACGGTGGCGGTGCGGGAGGACGGCCCGTGGATCCTGGTCTCGGTGGCCGACCGGGGGATCGGCGTCTCGCCCGAGGACCGGGACAGGGTGTTCGAGGACTACTACAGGACGAAGGAAGCGAGGGCCATCGGCACCCGCGGGAGCGGCCTCGGGCTCTCCCTCGTCCAGCACATCATGAAGGCCCACGGCGGGCGCGTGGACCTCCAGAGCGAGGCCGGGAAGGGGAGCGTCTTCACGCTCCGCTTTCCCCGCCTGGAGGACGCGACCCGCGACAGCGAGGTGACGCGGTGACTGCGAAGGTGAAGGTGCTCGTCGTCGAGGACGAGCCGGACATGGCGGCGGGGCTGCGAGACAACCTGGACTTCGAGGGCTACGAGGTGGTTCTGGCCACGAGCGGCGAGCGGGGCGTCGAGCTCGCGGTGAAGGAGAGGCCGGCGTGCGAGCGCCGATCATCATGCTCACGGCGCGGGGCCAGGAGAGCGACACGGTCCGCGGCCTCGAGATCGGCGCCGACGACTACATGACGAAGCCCTTCGGGCTCCGGGAGCTGCTCGCGCGAATCCGCGCCGTCCTGCGGCGGGCGGGCGGCGCCCGGGCCGAGGGTCCCGAGGAGATACGGCTCGGGAGGGCGCAGGTCAACTTCGCGACGGGCCGCGTGCTGCGCGGGAGGAGGGAGATGGTCCTCGGGTACTACGAGGGCGAGATCCTCAAGATGCTCCACGCGGCCCGGGGAAGCGTCGTCGAGCGGAAGGACCTCCTCAAGGAGATCTGGGGGCTCGAGAACGAGCCGATGAACCGGAGCGTCGACAACCACGTCGTGAGCCTCCGCCGGAAGATCGAGGAGGACGCCGCCGAGCCGCGTCACATCCTCACGGTCCACGGCTTCGGGTACAAGCTGGTGGTCTGAGGCGAAGCCATGAAGCGATCGAGCCTGCAGTTCCCGTTCGCCCCCGCCCTCGCCCTCGCCGCGCTCCTGGGCACCCTTGGTCCGCTGGAGCCTGCCGCGGCCCAGTCGCCCGAGCTGCTCTTCGAGGAGGCCCTGTACCGCGAGGCCGCCGCCGCGGACCCCTCGGGCGCCGTGCGGGCCTACCGCGCCGTCATCGACGCGCCCGGCGTCTCGCCGCGCCTCGCGGCCCGGGCGAGGCTGCGCCTCGGGGTGTGCCTCCTCCTCGCGGGCGACGAGGATGCCGCCGGCGAGCAGCTCGCCGCGGTGCTCGCCCATCCCGGCGCCGACCCCGAGCTCGTGCGCGCCGCACGCCGCTACCTCCGGCAGCCGGCGCCCGAGGATCCGGCGCGGTTCGTCCCGTCCGACGTCGCGCTGTACGCCGAGGTCGTCGAGCCCCGCGAGAACGTCCGGGGTCTCTCGGCGCTCCTGGAGGGGACGCCGTTCCAGAATCCCGTCGATTACTACGTCACCGAGCTCGCCCGGCGCGCGGGCGACGACGCCGCGTGGCCGCCTCCCGAGTCGACGCTCCGCGTCGTGCCCGAGGCGGCGGCATTCCTCAACGAGGGCTTCCTGCGCGAGCTCCAGAAGATCGAGGGCCTCGCCGTGGCGGTGCCCGGCCCGAGGGAAGCCGAGGACGACTTCCTCGCGGTGCTCCTCCCCGGCTCGAGCGTCTTCCTCCGCGGGCTCGTCCAGTTCAGCCTGACCCTCTCGGGCGCCTCCCCCGTCGGGAAGCGGCGCGACATGGCCCTCTTCCGGTTCCCGCGACCCAAGGACTCCCCCGGCGCCGAGCCCGACTCCCTGCCGCACGTGGCCCTCGGCGCCGACGTGATCCTCCTCGGCAAGCCACGGCGCCTCGTGGAGGATGCCGTCGAGTGCGGCTCCGGAGGCGGCGCGTCCCTCGCGGCCGCCGGCGAGCTCCAGGCCGCGCGCTCTTCCCGCCAGGGCGGCATCCTCTTCGCCTACCTCGGCGGCCGCCGCGTCACCGAGGTGCTCAGGACGAGCATGACGGGCGGCGAGCTCGAGGCCTTCGAGGTGCTCCACGCCGTCCTCGGCCTGGATCGCGTCCGCTCGGCGGGCATCACCCTCACCCGCTCCGCGGCCGAGGACGCCCTCCACCTCGAGGTGCGCGTCCGCCTCGACGCGGTGGGGCTCGAGGCCTGGAGGGCCTTCGCCGCCCCCGCCCTCGACGGCGGGCTGCTCGGCGCCGTGCCCCCGGGCGCCCTCGGGTTCCTCGCCGCCAAGGTCGCGGACGGTCCGCGCCAGCTCGACGCGCTGCGCGCGGCCCTCGAGCCCGTCCTCGAGGCCCTCGAGAGGCAGGGCCAGGAGCAGGCCCTTGGGCTCTTCCGCACCCTCTCGGGCTTCTTCGCCGAGGAGCCCGGCCGGCGGCTCGTCGAGGAGGTCGCGGGCGTGGCCGTGGGCCTCGGGGACGGGAAGCCCGAGCTCGGCGTGCCGCCCCTCTTCTGCGTCCTCGAGATGCGCCGTCCCGACGCGGCGGGCGGCGTCGTGGAGGCCGCGCTCGGGGGCCTCTTCGCGCGGTTCCTCCAGAACGTGGCGAGCCGCTCCTTCCAGGACGAGGTCATCGAGGCGCGCGGCGAGAAGATCGCGGTGCGCTCCGTCGAGCCGCTCCCGGGCGTCCGGTTCCGGTGCCTCCGGCTCGGCGCGGCCTTCGTGGTCTCCCCGTCGGTCGACGCGCTCCTCGCCGCGCGAGCCGCGGCCGCGGGCGGCCAGAGCCCCGCTGCGGACGCGCTGCCCTCCGGATCGGGGAAGTGCCTCTTCCTCCGGCCCGCCGCCCTGGTGCAGCGCGGGAAGGGCAAGGCCCATACGGCGCGGGACCTCGAGGTGGTCTTCCGCGAGGTGCCGAGGCTCCTCGTGGCCACCCGCGACGGCCCCGACAGCCTCTCCCTGGAGGTCGTCGTGCCCGACATCACCCCCACCGCCCGCGCCGTCCTGACGAGCCTCGCCGAGACCCTCAAGGCCCGCCGCGCGAGGGCAAAGCAGCCGGCGCCAGGGGAGGAGCCGAAGGCGGGGGCGGAGGAGGAGTGAGGCGGGGCGTGCTCCGCGGCCTGGGCACGGCAGGGCCGCGGTGGCTGGCTTCCCGTCGTTGCCCCAAGACCGTCGGAAGTCGGAGGTCGGATCGTTTCTGCGGGGCCTTCGTCTGTGGCTCGGCGGGGGTGGTCCTCTCCAAGGGAGTGTGCGAAGTCAGCGAGCGCCCGCCGAGAGCGCTCCGCCGGTCAAGTCCAGGGGGGCTACCAAAGACATGACTTTGGGTGATTTCAAAAACCGCATGACTTTAAATGGGTCAAGTGAGTCTCAACGTTTTGGCCCCTCGATTCCTTTCGAGTTGCAAGTAGCTTCGCTGTAACCATTTATCGCCATGTTCCGCGGTCTGAGACGCCCCAATTCCCCATAGGGGGTATCCAGTTCCCTCTCCTT
This sequence comes from Planctomycetota bacterium, assembly GCA_016209535.1. Taxonomy (GTDB): domain Bacteria; phylum Planctomycetota; class UBA8108; order UBA8108; family SXIK01; genus JACQVW01. Next base: position 4,308 of record JACQVW010000134.1, read on the forward strand.
GGAAGTCCGGGAGACGGGCCCGGGTCCCCTCGGTCGGTGGACGAGCCCCCCCGGGCCTGCGAAGGCCAGGCAGTTGACGCCTTAGCGGGACGGAAGGGCCTGGAGGAGGCGCGCGGGATACCTTCTGCGACGCCACCGCCTCGCGACACGTTGGCCGGCAGCCGTCTAACCGTCGACCGCCTGGAATCTGAAGGGAACGAGAGCCAAGTGGATACCCCCTTTCCCCATTTCTCGCTCACTGCCCGAAAGAGTGCGGCAACGTCTGCGCCATCTAAAATCATAAAACACATAGATCACCGAAAGTTATGAAAGAGCGGGTGTGCGACGC
>JACQVW010000125.1 GCA_016209535.1 Planctomycetota bacterium
GAGCCGACGATCACCGATGCTCTCTACTGGCTCATGGCCCAGACTACGGGAGGCTGGCCCTCGTGTGAAGACAGCCTCGACCTCAACGATGACGGTGTCCTCGACGACTTCGACGCCTGCCTTATCTTGACCATCGTCTGCGAGCTCCAGCCTCCGCCCGAGCCGATCGTGACGATGGAGCCCTTGACCTGCGGCCCCGACCCGACGCCCGACCGCCTTGGCTGCAGGGACCTCGGGTGCTACGACCCGTAGCGGGCGCAGATCCGGCTCACGGTCGGGCCCGAGCGGCGCGTATACTCACGGGGTGTCCACGACCCTGCTTCGCGCGGCCCTCATCGCTGCGGCGTCCGGCGCCGCGCAGGCCGGCCCCGCCACCGGCTCCGGCCCGAGCCCCGGCGACTGGCCCGAGTTCCGCGGCCCGACGGGCCAGGGGCACGCGAGCGCGAAGGACCTGCCCCTCGAGTGGGGCCCGGCCAAGAACGTCGCCTGGCGGAAGGCTCTGCCTGGCAAGGGCTGGTCGTCGCCGGTCCTCTGGAAGGGGAGGGTGTATCTCACGACGGCCATCGAGGAAGGGGGCAAGCTCTCACTGCGCGCGCTCTGCGTGGACGCCTCGAGCGGCCACCTTCGCTGGGACGCCGAGGTCTTCTCCCACGAGCGCTCGGGCGTCCCGGGCATCCACTCGAAGAACGGCCACGCGAGCCCGACGCCCGTCGTCGAAGATGGGCGCGTCTATGTCCACTTCGGGCACCTGGGGACGGCCTGCCTAGACCTCGACGGCAAGGTCCTCTGGCGGCAGGCGGCCCTCCGCTACGCGCCGGCCCACGGGAGCGGCGGCTCGCCCGCCGTCGCCGGCGAACTCCTTGTCTTGAGCTGCGACGGCTCGAGCGACCCCTTCGTCGTGGCCCTCGAGAAGGGGACCGGGGATGTCCGCTGGCGGACGCCACGGTCCGTCGACGCGCGGAAGAAGTTCTCCTTCTCGACACCCCTCTTGATCGAGGTCGGGGGCAGGGCGCAGGTCGTGGTCCCGGGCAGCGACGCCGCCTGCGCCTACGACCCCTCGAGCGGCCGCGAGCTCTGGCGCGTCCGCTACGAGGGCTTCTCCGTGGTGCCGAGGCCCGTCTGCGGCCACGGGCTCGTCTACTTCGCGACGGGGTACGAGGAGCCGAGGGTCCTCGCGGTGCGCCCCGACGGCCAGGGCGACGTGACCGGCACGCACGTCGCCTGGTCGGTCCGGAAGGGCGCGCCGAACACGCCGTCCCTCCTCGTCGCCGGCGGCGACCTCTTCATGGTGTCGGACGTCGGCGTCGCGAGCTGCCTCGACGCGAGGACCGGCTCGGTGCACTGGCAGAAGCGGGTCTGCGGGAGCTGCTCCGCGTCTCCCGTCCTCGCCGCGGGCAGGATCTACGTCATCGACGAGGACGGGCTCTGCGTCGTCCTCAAGCCGGGGAGGACATTCGAGACGCTCGCCGAAAACGACCTCGGCGAGCGGACGCTCGCCTCCCTCGCCGTGGGGGAGCGCGAGCTCTACATCCGCACGGAGAAGGCCCTCTGGCGGATCGAGGAGCGGCAGCGCCCCGCGTCCGCCGGCTCTCCCGCGGGGCAGTGAGGCGCCGTGAGCCCGCTCGTCGAGATCCAGGGCCTCTCGAAGCGCTACGGGGACTTCGAGGCCGTCTCGGGCCTCGACATGACGGTGGACGAGGGCGAGATCGTTGCCCTCCTGGGCCCCAACGGGGCGGGGAAGACGACCACGATCCGCATGCTCATGGGCCTCTTGGAGCCGACGGCGGGCCGGGCCAGGATCCGCGGCTGCGACTGCTTCCTCGAGCGGGCCCAGGTCATGCGCTTCGTGGGGTACGTGCCCGACGAGCCCGTCTTCTACGACTACCTGCGGGGCGGTGAGGTCCTGCGCTTCGTGGGGGAGATGCGCGGGTTCTCGCCTGCCGAGACCCAGGCACGGACGGTGCCCCTCGTCGAGCAGCTCGACCTTGCCGGGGACCTCGAGGAGTACGCCGTCAACTACTCGAAGGGCATGAAGAAGAAGCTCGCGCTCGTCTGCGCCCTGCTCCACGAGCCGCCGCTCTTGATCCTCGACGAGCCCACGAACGGCCTCGACCCCTTCGCGACGCGTACGTTCCAGGCGATCATCCGGGAGCGGGTCCAGGCCGGCTCGTCGGTCTTCTTCAGCACCCACCTCCTGGATCAGGCCGAGAAGCTCTGCCGGCGAGTGGGGATCCTCTACAAGGGGCGCCTCGCGGCCCTCGGCGAGATCGGCGAGCTGCGGAATAGCCTCCGCGAGGGGGGGACGCTCGAGGACGTCTTCTTCCAGGTCGCGTCGGAGCGAGGCGAGAATGTCCCCGAGACCGCTTGCGCCGCCGGCGGGGGAGCGCCGGCGCCCCCGGCGGGCGCCCCGCCCGTCGCGACGGGCACTGGGGACGGCCCCTCGGGCGGCGCGACGTGACGGGCGAGCCGCCCTCCACTCTCCACGTGACCGCCATCCTCACCCGGATGGCAGGGCGGCGGTTCCTCAACCGGCTCGGCGCGGCCTTCCGCCGGCGGCGCCTCGGGCGGCCACGGCCCGGAGAGGGCCGCCGCGCGACGCCGCCCAAGTCGGGGCCGGGCGTGATCCTGCTCGTCGTCCTGGCGGTCCGCTTCATCCCGAGCGGGATCACCATCTCGGCGCAGCTCCTGGGGAACCTCACGGCGGCAGTCGAAGGGCCCGCGGGGGATGTCTCGCAGCACCGGGACCTGCACGTCGGGTTCCGTCCGGGAGCCTGGCCGGAGGGCGCTGCCGGGGAGCGCCTCCTCTCGGCCGTGGGCGCCCTCTTCACCCTCTTCTGGCTCGCGATCCTCTTCGCCACCCTCGGGAGCGCGAACCCGGACCTAGGCCGCGTCGAGTGGAGCCTCGAGTGGCTCTTCACGTTCCCCGCGACGGCCCGCGCCCTCTTCCTCGCGAAGGCGCTCGAGCACGGGGTCGTGAACGGCTTCTCGTGGCTCACGGTCTTGCCGCTCTGCCTGGTCACGTACGTCTTCGCGGGACGGACTTGGTGGGCCGCGGCGCTCCTCGCCATCGCCGGGACGCTCTACCTCAACCTGCTCCTGGGCGCGGCGCGCCTCTTGATCGAGACCTGGCTGCGGAAGCGCCACTCGCTCTCCCGCGTGAAGAACCTCCAGGCGCTCTTCACGGTCCTCGGCATGCTGGCCCTCTACGCGGTCCTGTACATCGCCATCGCGAGGGACCTGCCCGGGTGGCTCTCGGCGGCGCTCGGCGATGCCCCGCGCTTCGCGGCCTGGCTGCCGCCCGCGCTGCCGGTGACGCTCGTGCGGGAGGCGTCCGCCGGCACGGGGGCGATCGCCCTCGCGGCCTTCGGGGCCGCGATCGTCGCCGCCGCGGTGGTGGCGGCGGCCTGGATCGTGCGCGACGGCCTGGTCTCGTCGGGCGGCGGGGCGTACCAGGGGACGCGGGGAGCGCCCGGGGCTGCGCAGGCCCATGGGCTTGCGCGGGCGCAGGCGCAGGCGCAGGCCGGCGCACGGGCGCGCGCCCGCACGCCCCTCGCCCGCGGCATCGTCGGGAAGGAGCTTCGCCTCCTGGTGCGGGACCGGAACTTCCTCGTCCAGACCCTCGTCGTCCCCTTCCTCGTGATCGGGTTCCAGGTGCTCATCAACCCGAGCTGGATCCGAGCGGGCTCGAGCGACCTGCGCCACGGGGCCATGCTCGCCTTCGGGATCGGGGCCTACGTGCTCATGTTCGGGTGCTTCTCGGTGCTGTCGGCCGAGGGGCAGGGCCTCTGGCTCCTCTACACGCTCCCGCGGCCCCTGGCCGCGGTCCTGCGCGAGAAGACGCGGCTCTGGGCCGCGATCAGCGCCGCCTACGCCATCGGGCTCCTCGCATTCGTCGGCTTTCGCGGCGAGGGCCGCGACTGGGCGGCGCTGACGTCGGCCGCCATGGCCCTCGCGGGCATCGTGGTCTACGCGTTCATCGCCGCTGGGATCGGCGTCCTCGGCACGAACCCCCTCGAGCAGCAGCCGGGGCGCCGCATGCGGCCGGGGATGGTCTACCTCTACATGCTGCTCGCCTCGCTCTACTCCTACGGGATCTACTCGCCCGGGGTGTGGGACAAGGTGGTCCTCGTCACGCTCTGCTCGCTCCTCGCCTTCGCCCTCTGGCAGAAGGTCGACGACCGGCTCCCGTACCTCCTCGACCCGACGGCCGCGCCGCCCCCGCGGGTGGGTCTGAGCGACGGGCTGATCGCGGCCCTCGCGTTTTTCTGCATCCAGGGGCTCCTCACGCTCGCCTGGGTCCTGGATCCGAGCGTGCTCGCCAGGGGAGAGCCCCCGCCGGCCCGCGTCGTCACGCTCGCCTACGTCGTCTCGGGGCTCCTGGTCGCCTCCTTCGCCCTCTACTCCTTCTGGCGCCTCAAGGTGCCGCGCCTCCTCGAGACGCTGGGCCTCCGCCGCGCCGGCCCAGGCAGCCCCGGTAGCCTTTCCCTCGCCCGCGCGACGCTCCTCGGCTTGGCCTCGGGCCTCCTGGCGGCGGGCTTCGCCCTCCTCTACCTCCACACCCTCGAGCGCGTGCCCGCCCTCGCGGAGTGGAAGCGCGAGGCGCTCCGGATGAGCGCGACCTTCCGGGAGGACTCGGGCTGGTGGCTCGCCCTCCTCGCCGTCGTCGCGGCGCCGGTTTTCGAGGAGCTCATCTTCCGCGCCCTCATCTACCGGGGCCTGCGCCGGTCTTTCTCGCGGTGGCCCTCGGTCCTCGCGAGCGCCGCGATCTTCGCCATCGTCCACCCGCCCGTGTCGGTCGCCCCGGTGTTCGTCCTGGGCATCGCCGCGGCGCTGAGCTTCGAGCGCACGGGCCTCCTCGCCGCGCCCGTGGCGGCGCACGTCGTGTACAACGTCACGGTCATGCTCCTCGGCGGGGAGTAGCCGGCCGCAGGCGAGCGTCTCACGGACGCGCCGGACCTCTCCCGGAACCCACCTCGAGGTGCCACCACGGAGGGAACCGGCTTCTATTCAAGCTTGGCCGGATCGACGCCGAGCGAGCGGAGTCGCTGCGCGAGTCGCTCGGCCCGCTGATGGGCCTCATCCGCCCTCCTACGTTCTTCCTCGGCCCTCTTGCGCTCCTCCTCGGCGCGCCGAAACAGCTCGACGAAGCTCAAGAACGGTCTGCCGTCAGGGTACAGGACGCGCAGGTCGCCCGGCGCGATCTCGAAGCGGACGCCAAGCCGCGGGCTCGCCCACTTGTCGGGAGCGTCGACCTCCTGGAGGCTCTCACCTTTGCGGACCCACACCTCGAGTTGGTTGAGCTCCGGGTCATAGGTGTAGAGCTCCTCGACGCCGTGGCGCTCGTAGAACCGGAGCTTCTTCACCATCTCGGAAAGGCTGTTCCCGGGCGAGATGACCTCGAAGACCACCTGGGGAGCGACGTTGTCTTCCTTCCACTGCTGGTACGATCTTCGGTCGCCCTTGGGCCTGCCGAAGACGACCATGACGTCGGGGGCCATGCGCGTCGCGACCTCGCCCTCGACGGGGTACCACAGGAGGTCTCCGGCGACGAAGACGTTGGGGTCGTCGCGGAACAAGGCGTCGAGCCCTCCCTGCAGGGTGACGATCCAGCGGAACTGCAGGGTGTTATCAGCCATGGGCTTGCCGTCCGAGTCTGGATAGACGGTTTCTCGGGTTGTGGTGAAGTTCATCCCACGCATGACTGGTTCTCGCATGGCGAGGCTCTTGGCGGCCGCTCTCGCACCAACCCTAGCCCCCCGTGGCCCTCAAGTCAATGAGCCGGGGGCGACGGGGTAGCAATGCGTCTCGGCGGGTAGCTGGGAGCTATCCCCAGGGCTGCGAGGGGCGCCCCGGAGGCATCGGCTTCCTTGCGAGGAGGAGATCGAGCCGCGCCGGCATCTCCTCGAAGCACGGGTTCTTCCGGGCGAACCAGGCGGCCCACTTGCGGAGGTGCTCGCGGTCCAGCTTCTCCTCGTGCCGCAGGAAGATCGCCTGGAGATCGAGGACGTCCTTGTCGCGGTAGGCGGAGAGCTTGAAGAGCATCATGTCCTCCGGCGAAGCGATGGGGACGCGGTGGCCCATGCACACGGCGTGCTGCGCGCGCCAGGAAGCCTCGCGGAGGAAATCGGAGTTGCACGCCATGAGGTCCAGCGCGACCCGGTCCTTCGGAGGCCCCAGCCACAGCCTCACGAATCCGCTTGCGAGCCAGTGCAGCTCCGCCTCGTGAGGCTCGACGTCGAACCCTTCCTTGCGCGCGGCCTCTGCCAGGCCCCAGACTTTGTGGGAAGGGATGGTGATCATGAAATCGACGTCCTCGGTCACCCTCGGCCGCCCCTGGAGCCCTGCCGCGAGCCCGCCGACGACGATGAAGGGGACCCTCTGGGCCTCGAGAAGCTGGACCCCTTTCCTGAAGACATCCGGCACGCTGGGCCTGCGGTCCGGCATGGGCTAGTCCTCGGGGGAGGGCTTGCCCTCCAGGAGGATCGCGAGCGTCGGTCCCGGAAGGGGGTTGGGGAGCCGCGGTGGGGTGTCCGGCCCCTCGAACCCCGCCGAGAGCTCCGCCCAGAAGGTCAGGAGGTCCTCGAGCCTCCTCGCCGCGGTCTCGAGGGTGAGGGACCTCAGGGACTCGAGGTCCAGCTCTTCGTTCGCCCGGGCAAAGGCCTCTGGCACCGTGGTGAAGTCCACATCCATAGGAGCATTGTATCGGCGGGGGCCTCGCTCCGCAGTGGACCACAAGGCGGGCTTCAGGCGCCCTCGCCTGGGCCGTGACCCCCGACGACGACATCAGCCGTCGAGCGCTTCCCGGAGCGCCATCGCCGCCCGTCGATGTTCCTCCGGAGGAGCGAGAGCCTGGAGCCGTCTCATGACGCTCAGGAAGCGCGACGACCGGAGGGCGACCCTCCGGCGCTCCTCGAGGGCCTCCGCGAGCAGCACGCTATGGATACCCTGTTTCAGGCCGAATCCTGCCGGCTCGGGGCCGCAGGGCCGCCCCCCCGGTCGGGCGCTGGTCGGTTCAGGCACCGACCCTACGGCCGCCCCGGCGCCCACGGAGGTCCTCGGAAGTCCTCGGAATCCGCGTCAGATCCGGCAGCTTCCCGGTATTCCCCGGGTGAGGATGGCGACGCCGCCCGCAAACTGCAACGAAAGGAGGCCGCAGCCTGCGCGCATGTCGAGGATGAGAGCTGCGCTGGTTCACCGGGGCTTGTCCCAATGCCCGTGAATGAAGGCGCGCGCCGGCAGGGAACGCCGTAGAAGGTTTATCGGCAGGAACTCGAGGTTCCTTGAATGTTCCTTCTGCCACACGAGGCGACGGACGCAAGTCGCGGCACTGTGGGGAGTTTGGGCAA
>JACQVW010000126.1 GCA_016209535.1 Planctomycetota bacterium
GCTGGACCAGGACAAGGCGGGCAAGGTGAGCCAGGAGCGGTTCGTGGAGCGGATCGCCGAGGTGCTGCCGCCTGAAGGCTCCGGCGGTACCGGCGCCGGCCCGCCGGCGGGCGGCGGGCGCGGTTTCGGGGGATTCGGCCGCTTCGGCGCCCGGTTCCTCGGGCTGGGCCTCTTCGCGGCCCTCGATGCCGACAAGGACGGCTCGCTGGCGCGCGCCGAGCTCAAGGGCACGTTCGAGAAGTGGTTCATCGAGTGGGACGCGGACAAGAGCGGGTCGCTCGGCGAGGAGCGGATCCGCCAGGGCCTGACCGCGGTGCTGCCCTCGCCGAGCTTCGGCAGCCCACGGGGTCCCGGAGGCCCGGGCGGCTTCCCGGGCCGCAACGAGAGCCAGGAGCCACCCCGGCCGGGCGCGAAGCTGTCGCCGGCCGACGTGAAGTCGTATCCCGCCGCGCCCCTCTACGACATGGAGACGCTGCGGACCTTCTTCCTCGAGCTCGAGGGCCCCGACTGGGAGAAGGAGCTCGCCGATTTCAAGGACACCGACGTGGAGGTGCCGGCGAAGCTCACCGTGGACGGCAGGACCTACCTGGACGTGGGCGTGCGCTTCCGCGGCATGTCCTCCTACGGCATGGTCGGCGAAGGCCGCAAGCGCTCGTTCAACCTCTCGCTCGATTTCGTCCACGAGGACCAGCGGATCGACGGCTACCGTACCCTCAACCTCTTGAACTCCCACGAGGATCCGACCTTCCTGCGCGCGGCGCTCTACTACCAGATCGCGCGCGAGTACGTGCCCGCGCCCAAGGTCAGCTTCGCGCGGGTCGTGATCAACGGCGAGAGCTGGGGCCTGTACCTGAACGGGCAGCAGTTCAACAGGGACTTCGTGAAGGAATGGTTCGGCACGACGAGCGGGGCCCGCTGGAAGGTGCCGGGCAGCCCCGGCGGCCGCGGCAGCCTGGCCTACCTCGGCGACGACGCCGAGAGCTACAAGAGGTCCTACGAGATCAAGAGCAAGGACGACCCCAAGGCGTGGGCCGACCTGGTCAAGCTCTGCAAGGTCCTGAACGAGACGCCCGCGGACAAGCTGGAGAAGGCCTTGGGTCCGCTGCTCGACATCGACGGGGCCCTGAAGTTCCTGGCCCTCGAGAACGTCCTGATCAACAACGACGGCTACTGGATCCGCACCAGCGACTACAGCCTGTACCAGGACGAGAAGGGCCGCTTCTACGTCATCCCGTACGACACGAACGAGAGCTTCACCACGCCCGGAGGGCCGGGCTTCGGCGGCGGGGGCGGGGGCGGCTTCGCGGGCGGTCTCGGACGCGGGATGCTGGCCCAGCACATGCTGTCGGAGGCCGATGCGAACAAGGACCGCGAGCTCACGAAGGAGGAGCTCGCGGGGCTGGCGGAGGCGTGGTTCGACAAGCTGGATCCCGACGAGGCGGGCAAGCTGAGCCAGGAGCGGTTCGTGGAGCGGATCGCCGCGGTGCTGCCGCTCGAGCCCCAAAGTTTCGGTCCACCCGGAGGCCCTCCGGCGGGCGCGCCCGGTCAGGGCGGCGGGAACGGCGCCGGGCCGAGCGAGTCGCCCGCGTCGCCCGCGTCGCCCGCGTCGCCCGCGTCGCCCGAGTCGCCCGCGTCGCCCGCGTCGCCCGCGTCGCCCGCGCCGACCGCGGCGACCGCGGCGACCGCGTGGGTCGGGCAAGGCCTCTTCAAGGCGGCGGACGCCGACAAGGACGGCTCCTTGACGCGCGAGGAGCTCAAGGAGACCTTCGGGAGGTGGCCCGAGGCCTGGGGCGTGGAGAAGAAGGGAGCGCTAAGCGAAGAGGAGCTCGCGGATGGCCTCCGGGAGACCTTGCCGCGGCCGGGGTTCGGCCTTCCGGGCGGTGGGCCGGGCGGCGGCTTTGGCGGTCCAGGCGGACCCGGCGGTCCGGGTGGGCCCGATGGGTCGGGCGGCGGGCCCGGTGGCCCGGGTGGGCCCGGCCGACCCGGCGGCGACCGTGGCGCCGGCGGCCCCGGTTTCGGCGGTGGGCCCAGGGTGAACGGCGTCGAGCTCGATCCGCTCATCGCCGCCCGAGACCCGCAGAAGCCCCTCGTCTCCAAGCTCCTCGCCGTGCCGGCCTTGCGGGAGCGCTACCTGGGCCACGTCCGCGACATCGCCGAGCGGTGGCTCGACTGGAAGAAGCTCGGCCCCATCGCCGCGCGGTATCACGAGCTGATCGCCGACGACGTGAAGGCCGACACGCGCAAGCTGGACTCCACCGAGGAGTTCCTCGAGGGACTCGAGGTGGATGTGCAGGGGGCGGGAGGCTTCGGGCCGGGCCGCAAGATCAGCCTGAAGAGCTTCGCCGAGCGGCGCCGCGCGTACCTGCTCAGCTACAAGCCGGACCCGAAGTAATCACAAGCCGGACCCGAAGTACGGGTACGAGTCCCACGGCGCGAGCGCCCCCGGCTCGCCCTCACCGCCGGCCGCCTCGGGGCCCTCGGCGGCCCCCGGGTCGCCGGTCTCGCGCATCCACCGCTCGAGGCGCGAGCGCAGGCGCTCCTTCGCCGCCGCGCCCTCGGCGCTCGCCGCGATGTTCTCGAGACACCCTGGGTCCCTCGCGAGGTCGTAGAGCTCCTCGGCGGGCCGCCGCTCGAAGGCGAGGCGGAAGAGGCGCGCGACCGCCGGCTCGGCGCGGCGCTCGAGGATCAGGTCCTTCGACGGCAGCACTGAAGGCGGCGGCATGTGGCTGACGGGGTGCTCCGGCGTCTGGCGGAAGTCCTCGAGGGCATCCGCCAGACGCCGGACAGGTGATCTGGTCAAGTTCTCAAGCGCCAGTGAGGGAAAACTCGGGAGGGTTCCGTGGCTCTGGGGCGAAGGCCTCTTCGCGGGAAGCGCTGTTCACTCCCCATCCCCTCGCAGCACGTGGTATCGCCCCCGTTCGAGACGCCCGTAGGCGCGCGGGCTCGCCTCCCCCGGCCAGCGGACCCTCACCTCCACGGGGCCCTCCATGCCTTCGAGGCCGACCGTGACCCGAGGGTCGTGGGCCGAGAGGTAGCTGCCATCCGTGTGGACCTCCCGGACGATCGTCCTCGCTCCGACCTCGACCTCCACTCGCGCTCCCTCCACGACCGGCCCCTCGGGCCCGCTCCTGAGGTCGATCCCGATCCAGCTCTTCCCGTCCCCGGCCCGGTTCTCGAGGAGCACGGCGGGCCCGGCCACGTTCGTCACCAGGAGGTCCGGGTCGCCGTCGTTATCGTAGTCGGCCTGGGCCACCGCCCGCCCCACGAGCGCCTGCTGGAACCAGGCCCCGCCGCTGGCCGAGATGTCGCGGAATCGCCCCGCGCCCGTGTTCTCGAGGAGCAGGTCCGGCTCGCCGAAGTCCACGCCGGCATCCGGCCGCACCAGGCGCACGTTGTCGAGCACGTGCCCGTTCGCCAGGTAGAGGTCGAGGTCGCCGTCGAGGTCCAGGTCGAAGAGGACGGCCCCGAAGCCGAGGGGGAGGTAGGTCGGCACGCCGAGGCCGCACCTGGCGCTCGCGTCCTCGAAGCCCCCGCCCCGGTTGAGGTACAGCGTGCTCGTCTCCTGGCTGAAGTTCGTCACTACGAAGTCGGCCCGCCCGTCCCCGTCCACGTCCCCGGCGGCGATGCCCATGCCGGCCTTCGGCGCGCCGTCCGCCGCGAAGGCGAAGCCCGTCTCGAGCGCGGCGTTCTCGAAGCGCATGCCGCCGAGGTTGCGCCAGAGGGTGTTCGGAACCTTGTCGTTGGCGACGAGGACGTCCGGGTCTCCGTCGCCGTCGAAGTCCGACGCCACCACCCCGAGGCCCTTGTCCTCGATCCTCCCCCGCGAGGCCTGGATGCCGCTCTCCCTCGTCACGTCGCGGAAGGTGCCATCGCGCTGGTTTTGGTAGAGGACGTCCGGCGCGCCGGCGAACGGCCCCGGATCGCAGTAGGCCGCGACCCTGCGGCCGCTCCCCGGGACGACCGCCGTACAGCCCTGGTGCGTGCGCGCGTCGTACTCGACGTAGGTGGCCACGTAGAGGTCGAGGTACCGGTCCCCGTCGAGGTCCACCCAGCTCGCGGAGGTGCTCCACCCTCCCGCGCCTACTCCAGCCTCCTCCGTGACGTCGACGAACGTGCCGTCGCGCCGGTTGTGGTAAAGCGTGTTGCGGCCGTAGCTGGTCACGTACAGGTCGGAGTAGCCGTCCTGGTCGTAGTCGCCAGCGGCGACCCCCATGCCGTAGCCGCGGTCCGCGACGCCCGCCTGCTCGCTCACGTCCTCGAAGCGCTTCCCCTCGACGTTCCTCAGGAGCACATCCCCGGGCTCATCAGGCCCGCCGGGGCCATCGAGGGCCCCCTCCGGCCGGCCGTGGCCCTGGACGAGGTACAGGTCCAGGTACCCGTCACGATCGTAGTCGATCCAGCCCGCGCCGAAGCCGACCGTCTCCACCATGTATTTCTTGCCCGTCGCGCCGTTCGAGTTGTGGAAGGCGATCCCGCGGTCGGCGGTGACGTCGAGGAGGAGGCCTTCCGGGCTGCCGAGGCGCCCTGGAGGTTCCTCCACCGCGCCCACGGCGGGCGCTCGAGACGCGGCCTCGCGCTCTCCGCTCCCCCCGAGTGCCAGTGCGACGAGCGAGCGTACCTCCTCGTCCGCGTCGCCGAGGGCCTCATCGAGGACGGCGAGCCCCGGCGCCCCGAGGGCGGCCAGGGCGCGGGCGGAGGCGGAGCGCACGGATCGGCTCGGGTCCCTGAGGGCTTTGCGGAGCGAATCCGTCGCCCCCGCGGCGGCGGGCCCCATCCTGGCGAGGGCCTCCGACGCCAGGTAGCGGGCCACGCCGTCCTTCTCTCCTAGGCTCGCGGCGAGAGCGGGCACGGCCGGCTGCCCGATCCCGGAAAGCGCGCGGGCCGCGCGGAAGCGCCGGAGCGACGTCCCCTCCCGCAGCGCTCGCTCGAGTGCGGGCACGGCCTCCTCGCCCATGCGCTCGAGGCGGGCCGAGGCCTCGAGGGCGAGTCGATCGTCCTCACTGCCGAGGAGCCCCACGAGGTCGTCGAGGTCCGGTGCCGGATCCCCGGCGGAGGCGAGCTGCGGACTCGGCTCGGTGACAGCGGACACCCCGTGAGGCTCAAGCGCCGGCCCATCGGCCCGCGGCATGCACGCGGGCGCGGCGAGCAGCGCAGGAAGGAGTCCAACTCCCCGGCGCCAGCGGCGGCGAGGCGGGCCTCTTCCGTTCCTTACTGTCACCGGCGTTCCGTCAGTTGTTGCAGTCCGAGGGGTTACCGTCGGACAGCCCTCCCGTCGGCACCGCGGGCCCGCTGGTCAAGGAGTAGAGGAAGTCGGAGCCCAGAGCGCCGCCGCCGATGGAGTTGGACCAGGCGTTGTCGGCTCCCGAGAAGCCGCCGTCCCCGGTCTTGCTGTGGCACGACATGCAGTTCGAGACGTTGCACTCGGGGAAGAAGTTGTTGCCGCAGGAGGTGTCCGAGTCCGTGAGGCGGACGTTGACGCACATGTAGTAGTTGTCGAGACCGAGGCCATTGAGGGCCGCCGGCCTGTCGGAGTTGGTGCCGCCGCAGCCGCCGTTGCCGCCCGCGCTCGCGTCCATGTAGAGATCGCACCAGACCCAGTTGTCGATGCACTTGTCGGTGAAGTGCCAGGCGGTGAGGTACTCCGTCGTCGTGGTGGTGCCATTGTCGTAGGGGTATGAGTAGTAGAGACTGTCCGTCCCCGGAGGGGCGGTGCTCCAGTCCGTCTTGATGACGACGGCGTCCCTCGGGAAGTGCGGCACCAGCAGGTCCCCCATGAGCTCGAGGTCGCGCAGCTTGCACAGGTTCCAGAGCGCGTGCTGGCGGATATGGCAGTAGGCGGACTTGTTGACCATGGCGCTCTTGACTCCCGGCGCGATGGTGTGCGGGTGGGGCAAGGGGAAGATCGGGTAGGTGTTGGACCCGTCCGACTCGCACATCGTCCCCGACTCGATGTAGACGCAGTTCCTGGGGATGAAGTACTCCCACACGGGCAGGCCGCCGCAGTGCTTCCAGAGCTCGTAGAGACGGCACCAGGCGTAGCCGCGATCGTCGACGAGCGGGGTGTAGCTCTCGTCAACGCCGTCGAGGTCCAGGTCGGCGGTGCAGGTGCAGGGAGGAGGGCGGCCGAGGCCGTAGATCGAGATGTCGATGCTGGGGCTCAAGCCCTGCTCCTTGAGGAAGCCGACGAGCTTGGAGTCGAGGCTCAGGACCATCGCCCGGCGCTGGGGGTCGAATGCCACGTCGACCTCCCGTGGCTCGCCGCCGCCCGTGAGCTGGGTCACCATCGCCGAGGCGACCTCCTCGCCGACCTGAGTCGGCGACATCTTCCCGCCGGGCCGGAGCTGGAGGTTGAGGACCTGGCTTCCCCGCGAGAGCCCCCCTTCACCCCCTACAGGCGGCAAGATGATGCTGCCCATGACGCCGATGATGCTTTCGGGCTCGAGGTTCGAGACATCGAAGGGGATGAGCGCGACGTTACCGTCCAGCTTGCTCGAGCCGATGGGCATCACGCGCTGGGATCGGATCAGGCCGACGGAGAGGTTCGCCGAAATGTTCCCGATGAAGACGGGGAAGAGGCACCTCGTAGGCTTGCAGCCCCGGGTCACGATGACGCCGATATCGACGAGGACGCCCACGGACACGGCCGTGAGGTCCTGGGCGACCATGCCCACCCTGGCCCTCACCTCGGTCCTGGAGATGTCGAGCACCTCGGCGGGCGTGCTGCCGAGGAAGATCTGGACGCGCGCGGGGTCGTCGGGGAAGCCTCTCCCGATGAGCGTGAAGAGGTCGCCCTCCCTGAGCGCCCTTTGCCCCGGCGGCAGCCGCAGCTCGGTGACTTGGGGCTGGGCAGGCAGCCGGCAGGGGATGGACGGGCCCGGCGGCAAGCCAGGCGCTGGGAACGGCGCGGGAGGGGGCGCCGTCCCCAGGAAGAGGTGGCCGAGCGTGTAGACCGCGTCGCTCAAGTCGGGGCGGCCGTCGGCATTGGCGTCCAGCGCATCGAGGCACTGGCAGGGGGCGCTCCCGAGGAAGAGGAACCCGAGCTTCGCCACTGCGTCCGAGATGTCGAGCTTCCCGTCCCCGTTGCAGTCGGCGCGGATGAAGGGCTCGCCGATCTGGGTGAAGGCGCTCGAGAGCGCTCCCACGCCGGTCTTGGTCCGCACGACCACGTCGGCGCTCCTCGGCCCCTCGGCCTTCGGGGTGCGGACGACGACCGAGGTGTCTTCGACCTTCAGGACCTCGGCGGAGAGGCCGCCGATCAGCACGCCGGTGGTTCCCTCGAGCCGCTGGCCGCTGATCATGAGCATCGTACCGCCGGTCACGGGGCCGACGTTGGGCTCGACGCGGGAGATGCCCGGAGGCCGCCGGTCCTCCAGCACCTGGCTCGAGGCCTCCGAGAACAGGGCGGTCGAGGGGGAATCGCCCCCGGAGGCCTGCTTCATGCCCGCGCGAAAGAGCAGCGCGGCGAGTCCCGTGCCCGTGGCGTCCGCCCGCAGGTGGCCGGTGTAGCCCCTGCCGTCCGGAGAGAAGAAGGTGGTGATCTTGTCGCCGTCGCGCTCGATGCGGAGGTAAATGGGCAGCTTCACCGCAACCGGTGCAGCGCCGCCATCGGTCGCCTTGACCCCTACCTCGGTGCGCAGACTCGAGTGGAGCGCCAGGCCGCCCGTCACAAGGCGACGGACGTAGATCGCGACGTACGGGTGATCGGTGAGGTGCGACGAGCCGAGGTGGACGCGTGCGTCGAGCCCGGCGCAGCCCCCGGGCTCGAGACGGTCGAGCCGAGCCGAGATCACCCAGTGCGCCCGCAGGAGGCGGAAGAGGAAGCGGAACGAGTCGGACTCGACTCCGTAGCCGCTGCTCTGGCTGCACAGCTCGTAGGCGTTCAGGGTGCCCGGGAGCTGGCGCGATGCCCCGAACGCGACGGCGCCGACGTCGAACGGCGTCCAGCCCGGCGTCGGCAGGGTCGGGAAGCAGGGCGCCGGCTGCCCGGTTGCGAGCGGGGTCGAGATGGTCAAGAAGAGGAGCGCCGCGGCCACGAGGAAAGCGAGCGGCACACGAGTCTGACGCATCATGGAAACCTGCTCCGTGAAAGGGTCCACGGTACTGGCGGGATTCACTCCAACTCCGTGGACTCGCCTGGATGTTGTCGACCCTGGGCCCGGATGGGCCATAGGGCGCAAGTCTCACGCCTCGGGAAGGGGAAGTCAAGGACGGTAGACGGTCGCAAGGAAGGTAGACGGTCGAGGGTTGACGGTCGATCGGCGAGTCAGACACTGGGGGAGGGGCCGGAGGGGCTCGGGGGCCCGCCGGGGGCCCGGCCGGGCCGACCCTGCACGGTGCCGAGAGCGCACGGGGCCGGGGTCGACCCGGGTGGGGCCGGCGTTCTGCCTTGGGTCGGTCGGAACGGTAGGCGAGGCGGCTCCAGCTCGGCCTTGCGGAGACTGCGGACCTTGCCCAGGAGCCTCCTGCGGGCTCCGTCCGCCAGGGTGAGGAGGATCTCGGAGTACTCTTTCACGCTGAGGTATGCCACGCGGTTCTCCCAGTACACGGCGACCTTCTCGCCGTCGGGAAGCAGCTCCTGGAGGAGTCGCTCACGCGTCTTGTTCGCCAGATCCCCCCGCCCCCTCTCGAGGAGGACCTCACGGGAGTTCAGATCGCCGACGACGTGAAGGCCGACACGCGCAAGCTGGACTCCACCGAGGAGCTCCTCGAGGGACTCGAGGTGGATGTGCAGGGGGCGGGAGGCTTCGGGCCGGGCCGCAAGATCAGCCTGAAGAGCTTCGCCGACCGCCGCCGCGCGTACCTGCTCAGCTACAAGCCGGACCCGAAGTAACACTACAGCGCTAGATCCTGAGCGGGCAACGGCGGACCTTGCGCAAGTCGATCC